>NZ_CP034911.1:0-300000 GCF_008932245.1 Sinorhizobium alkalisoli
GAGAGTATTCAACCGGAGGCAAGACGACGTTGCTCGGTATCAGCAAGCGAGGCAGCTCCTATCTGCGTAGATTGTTGATCCATGGTGCCCGAACGTGCTTGCTCCACCTCAATCGAGCCCGCGACCGTCTTGGGTCATAGCTGGATAGCCTCCAATCCCGAATGCACAACAACAAGGCGGCCGTTGACTAGCGCCTCCTTCAGATCGCGGCTTTCACGACGCAGCGCTTTCACCTCATCACTGGTCGCCGAGCGGGCGGTGTCACCGGCAAGCCGTTTCTTGCCCGCCTCCAGGAATTCCTTCAACCAGCTATAATACAGGCGCTCCGCGATCCCCTCGCGACGGCAGATCGCGGCGATGCTGTCGTCGCCGCGAAGGCCCTCCTACACGATACGGATTTTGTCCTCGGCCGAATGATGCTTGCGCGTGGGGCGCCGAATGTCCTTGATTGTCTTCTCGGCCGCCGATGTCTGCGGCCCGGATTTATGTCCCATGTTCACTTCCTTCGATAGAGCTACGATGAGCCGAAAATCCTCTCTTCTCAACTAAACCAACGCTGTCTCATGGGCGCTGATCCGGGACAATCGACAATGGATTCTCAGCAACATCGCCTTCGGCGCAAGGCTGTCCGAGCACTTCGGCGAACTGCTGCAACAATGCACGAGTTCCCGGAAGCATTTCCTTCGCTGGGCCGATGATATGGCATACGAGGCGATAGGCAAGGCGTCGCTTCTCGCACTCGGGCAACAGAATCGGCAGGGTCTGGATCGCGTGCTCCACCTCATCGCTGGCTATAGATGCCTGCTGACGAATTATGGTTTGCAGGCGTTCAGCGTCTAGCGACTTAAAAGGTTCAATTTTGAGGACATCCAGCCAGCGCCTGAGACGATCGCGGCGTACTGAGTGACGATCTTTCACAAGGAGCACCAACATGCGAATGACAGCTTCGACGAAGCCGCCGGCTTTGCTGTCCGAAAGCGCTGTAATGGATCCGGATACCTGCTGCCGATCATCAACAAGGGTGCTTTCTTCGTTCCACTTGCGGAAATGTTCAATGTAGCACACCCAAGGCGTGTTCCAGAGGGTGAGAAACAACATCTCACTGGACATGTCACGACACTCGCGCCAGAACTCCAGGGTCGACCTAACGCTCAGGACCCAGGCAGCTTCCACAGCTAGAAAGGGGTTATCCTCTGAGGCTTTGTGGCGGCATGCTCTTACCTGTTTGGCTGCATACTCGACGCTGCCAGTGAACGGATTGTTTGAAGACGTTAACGTCCGCGAAAGACGCAGCGGGTGCATGGCCCGGCCGAGTTCTGCTCCAAAATTCGTGACTGCCATCTTTACAAACGGGCGTGCCAGCATCTGATAGAGCTGCGCCTGAAACTCGGAGACGCGGCTGACGGCGGTGAAGGCGCTTTCGCAATCAAAATTGTCGCAGAGAACTCTAATGTCGTCAAAGCTGCGCTCCGCGATTTCGACAGAATAAAGCTCGTTTGTTCCAACCTCTTTGAAATTCTTAATGCATAGCTCATAGATACCGGGTGCCAGCAACTCGATTGCATCTAGCGTTGTGACAACCTCGTGGTACTCTTTGCTCATGACATCTGACGAGATGAAAATTCCGAGATGGCCAACTTCATCGTTTAGTAAGTAGATGATGCGCTTGCCGAGCAAGCGTAGTTCTTCCTCGTCCTTATATATATATATATATATCAAGGATCCATTTTAGTGCTTGTGCTGGGGGAGTAATTTGGTCGCCGTGGCTGGAAAAGACGACAAGGGGTGCGCGGATTTCCTTCAGATCGATAGCTGGTCGCCCAGGCTCCAATCGAGCTCGGCCTTTCACGAGCCGCTGTCGATGGTCGGCAGGCTCAGTTCGACATAAACTCGTTCGACGGATGTGAGCCGAATGGTACGGCTTGGGCAGCAGTCTGCTTGCCCACCTCTTCGGTCATCACGCCACGCTCGCCAATAGGGAGCGTAAAGAATGACAGGGGGCGCTGCCGCCGACGCGATAGAGCTTTGATTGCCTTTAGGCATTGCCGATCCGCCACTGCCGAAGACATGAGTTTTTCGCTGGTGGACATAAGTGCCGGGCGCGTCCCCGGTTGACGGATAGCCTTTCTTGGAGGCGCCGATGTCCGGAGGCGCCACCCGTTCCGGCGCAGGATGGGAGGCGAGCCACTCGCCCCCCCGGCCACCATGAACCACCCTTAAACAAGGCTGCCGCGGCCCATTCCTCAGCGCTGACAATGGGATCGCCCTCGCGGGGTCAATGCGATTCGAAAACGTAATCCGGGATGGTCTGGTTCGGAGACAATGCCGGCGTTGTGGCCCCCGCTTGTCAGCACAAAGGTGACGTCGGTATTGGCGAGATAATGTATCTTGTAGACAGAGTGCCACGGTGCGACGCGATCTCGCTCGGTCCCGACGACGAACATGGGAAGCCGGGTGTTCTGGAGGTGAGCCGGGCGTCTGTCTACGATGAAAGGGCCGGAGGCAAGTTCGTTGTCGAGATGGAGGCGCTGCAGATATTCTGCATGCATCCGGTAGGGCGTGTGCATCGAGTCCGCATTCCATGCCATGAGATCGCTCATGGGGGCGCTCACCGAGCAGGTAATCGTTGACGAGGTGCGACCACACGAGATCGTTGGTGCGTAGCTGTTGAAATACGCCCGCCATATGATCGGCGGAGAGACGACCGCTTTTCCACATCATGCTCTCGAGATAGTGCATCTGGCTGTGGTCGATGAAGCGCGCCAGTTCGCCAGGTTCGAAGAAGTCGGTCTGGGCAGCAAACAGCGTAACCGATGCCAATCGTTTGTCTTTCGCGCGCGCCATCGCTGCCGCCGCAATTGCTGAAAGCGTCCCTCCCAGACAGTAGCCCGTTGCGTAGGCCTTGAGTTCAGGAACGATGGCGCTGACGGCATCGAGTGAGGCCATGATTCCCAGCCGCCGATAATCATCGAGAGTGAGACCGCGGTCCTTGGCGGTAGGATTGCGCCAGGAAATACAAAAAAATGTGTAGCCTCGCGACACGAGATAGCGGACGAGCCAACCGAAATCTTGAATGTGAGTCGATCTTTGCATGTGTCGAAGTCCTCGGTCGTGATCCCATTACCAACAGGCAACCTCAACAACTTTGCGGCGCGCAGTTCCGAGATTGTTGATCTCCTCGGATCGCTAATCGTGAGACGCATCTCGCCCATCTTTTGAACCGCACGTGGCATGCCAAACGAGAAACTCTTTAGGAACAACATGATCGCGCTGAAACACATCGGCTCATTCCGAACATTGTCCAACATCCGACCAAGGGTTCGAGGTGTGCGTTTAGGTTGACCTGCCACTGAACTTTCATCCAGCGGCGATTAGAGCCTCGGTGGTTTTCGATACGCCATTTGGCGCGGTGGGAGCAACCGGCGGAAACGCGTAGCCTTCATCTTGCGCAGCGTTGGAGCCGGTTGCGGCGATGGTCCCGGCAAAGGCTGCCGGGGTCTGGTGTCCGAGCGACGAGTGCGGCCGGAAAGTGTTGTACAACGAAACAACGGAACACCCACGGGACGGAAGTTCGCGAGCTGTTATATCCGTGGCATCCCTGGTTTGGGCGGCCCGTTCATATTCATGAGGTGCTCGCGAAGGGAACCGCTGTTTTCCGTTGCAGCCTTTCCGGCGCTTCCTCTGGCAGATCTCTGGAAGTACCAGCATGGATGTTCGATCGGTCTCTGAGTGCGAATTGGCGCACCATGCCGTTTGCGCATGTTGAACTTGCCTGCCTGCAATCTTTGGCCGGGTTGCTTGAAGAGGCAGGCGGCCCATCACAATCGGCCAAGATGAGCGCAGCATCGGTCTCTCACGAAGCGAGTCGGAGAGATGTCCATGCCACGCCAGTTCATGACATATCAGTTCGATCTGTTCTCGGGTCTACACAGCGGGAGGACAGCGGCGATGCCGCAATGGCAGGAGTTGCCGGAAGGGACGCGCCAGGCCCTGACGGCGCTCATGGTGCGCCTGCTCATCGACCACGCAAACGGCGGACGCGCCTCTCAACGGAAGGAGGCCGGTCATGATGCATGAGAAGATCGGGCCACACCATCTGGAGCGCAAGGCCATCCTGTACGTCCGACAGTCGTCTGTTTCTCAGGTTCTGCACAATCGCGAAAGCAGCGCTCTTCAATACGCCATGCGCGACCGGCTGACAGCACTTGGGTGGTCGCGCATTGAGACGGTGGATGACGATCTTGGTCGTTCGGCGGCCGGAGGCGTGACCCGTGCCGGTTTCGACCGAATGGTCGCCGAGGTCTGCCTCGGCAAGGTGGGCGCTGTGGCCGCACGAGAGGTGTCGCGATTTGCCCGCAACAGCCGCGATTGGCAGCAGCTCATCGAGATGTGCCGCGTCGTTGATACCGTTCTGATCGACCAGGAAGCGGTTTACGCCCCACGCCAGGGCAATGACCGGCTGCTCTTGGGCCTGAAGGGCAGCCTCAACGAGTATGAGCTCGATCTCTTGCGTCAGCGTTCCCTTTCCGCCCGCTACGAGAAGGCCCGCCGCGGAGAGCTTGTCGTCACGGTCCCGGTCGGCTTTTTGAAGGTTGGCGACAGGATCGAGAAAGATCCCGATCGGCGCATCCAGGAAGCCATTGCACTCGTCTTCAACAAGGTCGCCGAACTCGGCAGTGCACGACAGGCGCTGCTGTGGTTCCTCGAACATGGGTTGGATCTGCCGGTCAGGCGCGCCAATGGTGATGCCATCTGGCGCAGACCCAACTATGCGACCATCCACCGGATGATTGCGAACCCGATCTACGGCGGCGCTTATGCTTATGGTAAGAGTCGTTCCGTGCCGGGATACGGTGGCCGATCTGGAATTCGTCGCAAGGCGCGTGATGAATGGCTGGCCTTGATCCCGGATGCGCACGAAGGTTACGTCAGTTGGGAACGGGCGGAGGCGATCCGCAAGATGGTCAGCGACAATGTACCGGCCAGCCGCCATCATGGAGCGCCCAAGCATGGCGACGCTCTGCTTGCCGGTCTTTTCCGCTGCAAAAGATGCGGCCGGAAGCTGACGGTCCGATACACAGGGGCCAACCATAACATCCCGCGCTACTCCTGCTGGCGAGGGCTGCTCGACAATGGCGAGCCACGTTGCATCGCTTTCGGCGGCCTGCGGGTCGATGACGCGATCGAAGAGGCGCTGCTCGGGGTGGTCGAACCGGGAGCCATCGCGGCCGCCGTCGAAGCAGAGCGCAATAGGGCCAGCCAACGCGACCAGGTCCAGGACGCCCTCCTACGCGATCTTGAGGCAGCACGCTACGCCGCCGACCGGGCATTCCGGCAATACGACGCGGCTGATCCTGAGAACCGGCTGGTGACGTCGGAGCTTGAGGCGCGCTGGAACAAGGCGCTCACGCGCGTCAGCGAGATGGAGAGTAAGATCGCCAGCCACCAAGCCGCGACGCCACAATCAACGCCTATGTCGACATTGGAGATGGCAGCGCTTGCGGGGAGCCTTCGCACCGTCTGGGCAGCGCCAGCGACCGATGCAAGGCTCAAGAAACGCATCGTGCGCACGGTTATTCATGAAGTGATCGCCGATCTCGACGATATGACCTCGGAGATCGTCCTCGTCATCCATTGGGTTGGCGGGATCCACACGGAACTGCGCTTGCCGAAGCGGCATCGCGGGCAACGAAACGCCACGCCCGACGACATCATTGAGGCGGTGCGGCAACTCGTCCTCATCGCCAACGACGATGTGATTGCCGGGGTCCTCAACCGCAATGGATTGATGACCGGCAATGGCAATCGCTGGACCCGCGAGCGGGTCACCGCACTGCGGTCATACCGCAAGATTCCGGTCTTTCGCCCGCAGTCAGACGGGATCGAGCCCTGGCTTAATCTGGGCGATGCGGCGCGGTTGCTCGGGGTCGCGCCAAAGACGTTGAGGCTAGCCGCAGAGGCCGGCGAGATCGAAGGCGTTCATCCCTTGCCGGACGGTCCGTGGATCTTCAGCCGGTCAAAACTCGCCACTTCGCGAGCGCAACAAATCGTTCATCGCGCCCGACAGAACCCTAGATACCCCACGGGATCGCCTCCAGATCAGGAAAATCTATTCCCTTCAACAACATAGAAAGATGGGCGTTATGAAACAGGATTGTAGATCCTATGCAAGCTCGCCGGGGGCCAGATAATCGGCCTCCATTCGGCTATGTGGAGGACTATCACGAGCGCCGGTATCGACGACGTTTGCTATATTGCCTTGGAACTCAGCCATAGAAGCTGGCTTGTCGGTTATCTCTTGCCGGGTTGGAAGAAGGTCCAAACCCTCCCCGTCGCCGGTGGAGATGCCAATGGCCTATTGGATGTGATCGCGAAGATTGACAGCAAGCTCGAGCTTACAGGCGGAGCGGAAGTATACCGGTCGCGTCTGCGTGTCCGAAGCAGGTTATGATGGCTTCTGGCTCGCTCGTTTCCTTCTGGATCGCGTTGTTTACGCTGAAGGCATACATGCTCGGCGACAAATCCGTATGCCGACCGGTTCGGCTCCCCACCCCTGAAGAGGAAGACGCCAAGCGGCTCTCCCGTGAGCGCACGCAGTTGAAGAAGGAGCGTGAGCGCGACGAACATCCCACCTTTCCTTTTGTGATTGAGACCGCGAGATAGGCTCCTTCATCGACAGGAGCGGAACGGAATGGTTGGAGATCACGCTGATGCCATGCTTGAAGTCATGGATGAAGCCATGGATGAAGCCAGGCATGAGGGAAGGTATCGTCGGATCGAGGTGATCACCGGTCGGCGCCAGCGGCGGAATTGGACTGACGAGGAGAAGGCGCGGATCCTTGCGGAAAGCGCAGAGCCCGACGTGAACATCTCGGCGATTGCCCGGCGCTGGGGCGTCAACCGCGGTCTGCTGAACGTCTGGCGTCGCGAAGCCGGACTGACCTCTCAACGATCCGCGAAAGCCTGCGCGCAGCAGGCGATGTTCGTGCCGGTGACGGTGGTTGGCGATAGAACTTCTCCCGAGAGCTCGCCGTCGGATGTGGCCCACTCCGCCGCGGGTCGAATTGAGATCGAGATTGCTGGCGCGCGCATGACCGTGATCGGCTCGGTGGCGCCCGAATTGGCGCAGGCGATGGTGGCGGCGTTGCGAGGACGCCGGTGATCGGACTTTCGCCGAATGGCGTGAAGATCATGGTGGCGACGCAACCGGTCGACTTCCGGCGCGGCATGAATGGGCTTGTAGCCTTGGTGGCGTCAGCGCTTGCGGCCGATCCCTATTGTGGCGACGTGTTCGTGTTCCGCGCCAAGCGTCTCGATCGACTTCGCTGCATTTATTGGGACGGATCAGGCATGATCCTGGCGACGAAATGGCTGGAGGCGGGCAAGTTCGTTTGGCCACCTATCCGCGATGGCGCGATGCAGATGAGTAGCCAGGAGTTCTCGCTTTGCTTGATGGCATTGACTGGACGCGGGTCAAACGAAACGCGGTGAGGAGGCCCTCAAAAGTAGGCTGATCCTATTGGTTTTGCTTGCAGATTCAGGCTTGTGTGGTAGGGTCTGCCATGCCGCTTCGACCCACCCCCTTGCCTCAGGATGCTGCGCAATTAACCCGGATCATTCTCTCGCTCGACGAAGAGAATGCCGATCTCAAAGCGCGCGTTGCCTTCCTGGAGCAGCAGCTCTTTGGGCCGAAGTCGGAGAAAATGACGGCGATCGACCCGACGCAGGCGACGCTCGACCTTGGCGATCTCAGCGACATTCCCGAAACTGCCAATGACGATGTCGCGCCCGCCACCGAGGGGACACCGCAGGCTCGACGATCGCCAGCCCGCAATATCGGCCGTTTGCCCAAGCACCTTCCCCGGTATGAAGAGGTCATCGAGCCGGAGAGCAAGAGCTGCCCCTGCTGTTCGTTTGACCTGCATTGCATCGGCACGGACGTCAGCGAGGCGCTCGACATCGTGCCGGCGGTCGTCCGGGTGAAACGGACGATCCGGCCGCGCTA
Source organism: Sinorhizobium alkalisoli (assembly GCF_008932245.1). NCBI lineage: Bacteria > Pseudomonadati > Pseudomonadota > Alphaproteobacteria > Hyphomicrobiales > Rhizobiaceae > Sinorhizobium > Sinorhizobium alkalisoli. The sequence continues at coordinate 8,006 of NZ_CP034911.1, forward strand.
CGCCTGCCGGGCCTGCGAAAGCGTCATTGTGCAGGCGCCCGCGCCGGCGCGCGTAATGGATGGCGGCATGGTGACCACGGCCTTTGCCGCCCATGTCGCCGTTTCAAAGTTTGCCTGGCATCTTCCGCTCCATCGCCAGGCGCAGATGCTGGCTTCCTGCGGCGTGATCATCGATCGCGGCACGCTCGGCGCCTGGGTGACGCGGATCGCCTGGTGGCTCGAGCTTCTCTACGATGCGCTCACCGCCTTCATCCGCTCCCAGCCGAGGGTGTTCTGTGACGAGACTCCGCTTCCGCGGCTCGATCCGGGGCGCAAACGCACCAAGCTCTGCCAGTTATGGGCGCAGGCCATCGACGATCGCCCATGGAATGGTCCGGCGCCGCCGGCGGTCGCCTATGTCTTTGCCGAAAGCCGGAGTGCTCGCGAGGTCGAGGGGCAATTGTCGTCCTTTGGCGGCGTGCTTCAAGTCGATGGGTATCAAGCCTATAAGACCATGGCCAAACGCTGGGGGAAGAGTAATGTCGCTCCCATGCGACTGGCCTTCTGCCTTGCCCATGCGCGGCGCAAGTTCGTCGATGTCGTCAAACTGACCGGCTCCTCGGAGGCGCTGTCGATCCTGGCCAGGATTGCCGAGATCTATCGCATCGAAGCGAAGATCCGAGGCGAGAATGACGATACCCGGCTGAGGGTGCGGCGTCGCGAGGCAGCGCCCATCATGAGCGAACTGAAGGCCCAGCTCACCGAACTGCGCGACGAGGTGTCGGCAAAATCGGCGCTTGGCAAGGCCGTCACCTACACGCTCAACCACTGGAACGGACTGGCAGCCTTCCTGGAGGATGGCCGGGTCGAAGTGGACTCCAATGTGGTCGAGCGTTCGATGAAATCCGTAGCCCTGACGAGGAAGAATTCGTTGTTCGTGGGCAACGAGCGCGGTGGCAAGACCTTCGCGGTCCTCGCATCGCTCGTCAACACCTGTAAACTGAATGGTGTGGACCCCGAGGCCTGGTTAGCCGATGTGCTGGAACGCATCATCGCGGGCAAAGTGAAAGCCAGCGAGATGGAGAGTCTTTTGCCGTGGAACTGGAAGGCTGAGCGCGAGGCGATGACAGAGCAGGAGCGACGGGCGGCATGACGCACAACAGCCAGGGGACGACGACCGCACGACCGAAGCTTGACGATGTGGCGTTCGAGGCGTTTATCAGGGCACGTCGTCCAGCATCGCCAATCTGGTCAATGAGTGGTCTCGATGGCTATCTCACTGCTCTCATCATCGGCCCAAAGTTCATCGACCCACGTCAGTGGATCCCGGAGCTGACCGGCCCAGAGGCTCTGAATATGCCGATGGAAACAACCGAACATCGGGCCGTGCAGACGATTGTTGCAGAATATAACCGCATCTCTGCGAGCCTTTCCGAAACACCGAAAGACCACCGGCCCAAGTTCACCAGGATCGATGATCAGACCTTTGATCCATTCGATTGGGACCTCTGCTTCTTGTTGGGAACAGGATACGCGCCGAGGCTTTGGCGGCCCGTCCTTCGAGGTCATGCCGTCACCGGCGATATCATCGCGCCCATCCGCAAGCTCGGCGAGGCAAAACGGAAAGCTACCCGCCAGGATGCTGCTGAGGTCGCCGAAGCACTCGTCAATATCCGAACCTATTTTATGCCGAAGCGGGCAAAGCAGAAGTTCTGACAGAAACTGCTATTGCCATTCCGTCAATGCCGAAAGCCGTGGGCGGTTCGTCGCGCTCACGTTCAACCGCCGTGAGCAAGGACGGGATAATCGTCTTATGAAAGGGAATGGCAGCCGCAAGATAAAGCCACCCGGTAAGGCTCCTGCGGCGCACCAGGGTGGTCATGCCGACAATCTGGCCATCAGCCGGCCCTTCAGCGACATCCACGATCAGGCGAAAAAGCAGGTGAGGGTCATCATAGCCGAATACTGTTTGGCAGTCGTCGCTGTGCACTAGCGGGAGGCTGGCGACCAGGTCGGAATGCCTCGTGTCCGCGGTTGCGTTCAGACCGACCAACGGCATGAGGCGGTTTCGAAAATTCAGAATGTTTCGCACCCAGCGGGGTGCGCTACCAAGCGCTCGCCGGGCCGCCTCAGCTGCTGTCATCCGGTGGGTCAGAACGAGGACCTCGTAGCGATCAGCCCAATCGGCTCCCGGAAGCCAAGCGTTCGGCAGCCTTACGGTGGCCCTTCGTGGTCTCATGAGCGCTTACCTTTCGCTCCTTACAAATCCGCCGATCAGGGCGGTTACCGTGCGTGTGGCATAAAACATGATTGCGCGCGAAGGCGGCGCGACATATTAGACCGAATGCCGCAGTTCAGGGCCATTTGTCGCACAGGACTGACGGCGACGGAAACAGCGACAGGGATCGTGGCGCACATCCGCCCGCAGTTTCAGGGTGCGATGCCGTGAAAAACAGTTTATCCAGAAACTGCGCTCTTTCGAGCTGTTGAGCTTGTCGGCGCCGTCGGTATTGAGCCAATCAGTGACTTGCTCGGTTGTGCGGTGACTCAGATGGTCCGCTTTGACGAGTCGCATTGGCTATTCCTGGATGAGCAAGGACTGCGGGATGGTCTAACAGCCTTCACCATTCTTGACCGGTACCCACAGCCTCTTGGCGGGAAAATCGTCTGCGGGCAATGACGGAAGCGAGTCATATCATTCTAAGAGAAGGCTCCCTCTCCTCCCATAATCGTCCATTCAGAAACGGTAGGTCACGCCTGCGCCGATCAACCACGGATCGATTTTCGCCTTGCCGCTCAGCGGACCGAGAAAGTCATGGTCAGCTTTCCAGTCGGTTTCGACGAAGCTCTTCTTCACATTGAAGTTCACGTCCCAATGCTCGTCCACCATGTAGTCGAAGCCAACCTGCAGCGCGGCGCCCACATGATTGTCGACGTCGAGGTTATGGAAACCGGACTTTTCGCTCTGGTTGTAGAATAACGAGTAGTCGATGCCAGGCCGACATAGGGCTTGAAGGCGCCGAAATCGGTGAGATGGTACTGCAGCGTAAGCGTTGGCGGCAGCAGCCAAGCCCTCCCGACCGGCACGCCGACCGCGCCATTTTCCTTGATGTTGGCATAGGTGGTGCCAAGGCTGAGTTCAGCGGCGATGTTGTCGGTGAAGAAGTAGCTGATGTCGAGTTCCGGGATCAGCGAGTCCGATAGGAAAGGTCGGAGCCGGGCACGCCGTTGATTGAGCCCTTGTCCTCAGTGATGACGCCCAAACCACGCATGCGGATCTGCCAGGGGCTTAGACCAGTTGCTACATCCTCTGCCACACGGGCGACAGGGGATGATCTCAGGTCCGCGGCGGCCGCCCCGCATGCGAAAAAAGCCGCACTCACGCCCGCGATCCATCTCAGCCGTGCGTCATTCATGTTCATTTGACGTCTCCTTGAACATGGAGTAATCGCGGCGCGATCGTCTGTGGCTTTAGGGCTGGCGAGGGTGGTTGCCCCCGATAAGATGGAAAAACGGGCTCTCGATTGGAACCGGGCCCAACATCGGATGGAGGCAACCATGAACCAATATATTGGCCTTGATGTTTCATTGAAAGATACCGCAATTTCGATCCGGGAAGACGGGAAGCGGATCTGGCGGGGAAAATGTCCTTCGGATCCCAAGCTTCTCGCACAGATGATCCGCAGAAAAGCTCCGCGCGCGCGGCGCGTCGTATTCGAAACGGGACCGCTGTCGACGTGGTTCTATCACACGCTGACGAGCGAGGGGTTGCCGGCGGTCTGCATTGAAGCGCGGCACGCGCAAAAGGTATTGAACGAGACGCTCAACAAAACCGATGCCAACGATGCGGATGGTTTAGCTCAACTCGCTGAAGCAGGTTTTTATAAAGCGGTTCGCGTCAAGTCGTTTGACGCTATGATGGCCCGCACGTTGGTGGCTGCCCGCGAACAACTGCTGAACATCTCAACACAACTTGGCAATCAAATCCGCGGCCTGATGAAGACCTTCGGTCTGATCATCCCGAGAGCGAAGGGTCGAGTGTTTGATGGCGAAGTACGGAAGCTTTTAAATGGGAACAGCGAGCTTGCGAAGATTATCTTGCCTCTTTTGGAGGCGTGGCACGATGTCCGCAAGCGCGCAGCCGATCTTGGTCGCCAGTTGCTTATAGTGGCACGTGGGAGCGAAGCCACGAAGCTATTGATGACAATTCCGGGAATCGGCGCTGTCACAGCGGTGTCCTACGTTACGGCAATTGAAAATCCAGAAAACTTTCGAACGTCGCGCTCGGTGGGCGCCTGGCTTGGGTTGACAACCCGGCGTTACCAATCAGGCGAAGTCGATTATAACGGCCATATCTCGCGAAGGGGTGACAATCGTTTACGCGGGCTGCTCTATGAAGCAGCGACAGCGCTCCTGACGAGAACCAGTGCCAGGACGGAGAGTAGTCTCAAGAGCTGGGGACTTAAGTTGCGGGAGCGACTTGGCTTCAAACGGGCCGCTGTGGCCGTCGCCCGGAAACTCGCGGTCATCATGCACAGCATGCTCAAGACGGGAGAAGTGTTCAACGCATCGGCTGGCGCGACCGTATAGGAGACGCTCAGCCTTCGTCCCTCAGCAAGCCCATGTAACTTTGGGTGCTGAGCGTCCCGGCTGTGGACGTGGGCAGGATCATTCCGCTTTCGCTGGCTGCAGCTCGTTGAGACGTATCCCTCCGGCGGGGACCGCCTTGCGAAGTTCCGCTTATCCCGTGAGTCTGCGCTCTTAAGAGTGGACTTAAGAGCGCACTGAGCAATTCATGGGACATGCAGTTTTGCTGACGGGACCAGAACGGCGTCGGCGATGGTCGTTGGAAGATCGCGCGCAGATACTGGCGGAAGCTTTCGCGCCAGGCGCGGTGGTTTCCGAAGTGGCACGCCGCTTCGAGGTTTCGACTGGTCTGATCTACACATGGCGGCGGCAAGCTTTGGTCCAAGAGGCCGAGCCCGCCTTTCTGCCAGCCAAGCTTGTTGACTCTGCCAGCAGCGATGCGGTCGAACCCGCCATGGCAGTTGACTTCCCGAGCGGCGTGAAGGTGAGAATTGGCTCAGCAGCGCCATGCGACCTAGCAGCCGCGATCATGCGGGCGCTCAAATGATCCCGATCAGTTCCGGGGTGCGGGTGTGGATCGCGAGCGGTCACTGCGACATGCGCAAGGGCATGCAGGGGCTGGCGCTGCTGGTGCAGGAGGGCCTCGGCCGCGATCCGTTTAAGGGCGACGTCTTCGTCTTTCGCGGTCGTAGCGGCCGGCTGATCAAAGCCCTTTGGCATGATGGGATCGGCCTATCTTTGTATGCGAAACGGCTCGAGCGCGGCCGCTTCATCTGGCCGGCGACGGAGAGTGGGGCGATCGCGCTAACCGCCGGTCAGATGTCCTATCTGCTGGAGGGGATTGATTGGCGAAATCCGCAGCAGACCTGGCGGCCGACAAGCGCCGGGTGAGCCCTCCGGGGGCCGAATATTCCGGCACAAGTCCTTTGAAACGCTAGGCAAATCAGGGCTTTTGTGATTCACTTCGGGCATGGAAAACAGCCCTGATTTGCTTCCCGACGATGTTGCTGCCCTGCGGGCAGAGCTCATCGCGGCACGCGCCAAGGGCGCCCAGATCGAGGCTGAACTTGCCGTTGCCAAGGCCAAGGCGTCGGAGGATCTTGCCGTTATTGCCCGGCAGAAGCTGCGCATCGAAAAGCTCGAGCGGCAGCTCTATGGCCCGAAGGCGGAGCGTCGCGCCCGGCTGATCGATCAGATGGAGTTCCAACTGGCAGAGTTGGAGATGGCGGCGACCGAGGACGAACTCGCGGCCGAAATGGCGGTCGCGGCCACCGTCGCTGTCGCCGGCTTTACCCGCAGCCGGCCGGTGAAGAAGCCTTTGCCCGATCATCTTCCGCGCGAACGCGTCGTCGTGCCCGGTCCGGTGAGCTGCCAGTGCTGTGGCGGCGATCGGCTGCGCAAGCTGGGTGAGGACATCACCGAGACCCTCGAGGTCATTCCGCGCCAATGGAAAGTGATCCAGACGGTGCGCGAGAAGTTCACCTGCCGCGATTGCGAAAAGATCAGCCAGGCCCCGGCCCCTTTCCATGCCATCCCGCGCGGATGGGCCGGCCCCAATCTCCTGGCGATGATCCTGTTCGACAAGTTCGGTCAGCATCTGCCGCTCAATCGTCAGGTCGAGCGCTTCGAACGCGAAGGCGTTCCCCTCAGCCTGTCGACGGTGGCCGATAGCATCGGCGCTTGCTGTGCCGTACTCGATCCGATCATCAAGCGGATCGAAGACCATACGTTTGCGGCAGAGCGGTTGCACGGCGACGACACGACGGTCCCGGTCCTGGCCGCAGGAAAGACCGATATCGCCCGAAGTTGGGTCTATGTCCGCGACGATCGACCGTTCGGTGGCACAGCCGCACCGTCGGCGATGTTCTACTATTCCCGTGACCGCGCGGGCGAGCACCCGCAGGCGCATCTCGCCGGCTATAGCGGCATTCTGCAGGCGGACGCCTATACCGGCTACACCAAACTCTATCTTCCGGATCGACGGCCAGGCCCGATAACGGAAGCAGCCTGCTGGGTCCATGCGAGGCGGCCGTTTTTTGCGATGGCCGACGTCGAGGCAAATGCGCGCCGAAAAGCGCAGGGCAAGAAGCCGGCCGTCATATCGCCGATCGCGGTGGAAATGGTGCAACGGATCGATGCCCTGTTCGACATCGAGCGCGAGATCAACGGTCAGAGCGCGGAGGTCCGAAAGGCCGCTCGTCAGGATCGGAGCCTGCCTCTGGTTCTCGAACTGGAAGCGTGGATGAAGGCTCAGCGTGCGAAGCTGTCTCGCAACGATGATCTCGCCAAGGCCTTCGATTACCTGCTGAAACGCTGGCCTGCCTTCACCCTCTTCCTCGACGACGGGCGTGTCTGTCTCTCGAACAATGCCGCCGAACGCGCCCTGCGCGGCATAGCGCTGGGCAGGAAATCCTGGTTGTTCGCCGGATCGGACCGCGGCGGACAGCGCGCCGCCGCCATGTACAGCTTGATTGTCTCGGCCAAGATGAACGACGTCGATCCGCAAGCCTGGCTCGCCGACGTGCTTCACCGCATAGCCGGTTATCCCGCGCATCGCCTCGATGAGCTCTTGCCCTGGAACTGGAAGAGCGCGTCGCCGGCGGCGCACAAGCTGGCGGCCTAAAGATGGCTGCTTCTCTGGTCCGCCTGAAGCTCACCCTCGACCACGTCGAACCGACGGTGATGCGGCGCGTTGTGGTGCCGTTCCGCATCAAGCTCCATCGCCTTCATGAGGTGCTGCAGGCGGCGATGGGCTGGACCAACAGCCACCTTTACGAATTCCGCATCCGTGACGTCGGCTTTGGTCCGGCTGATCAGGACTGGGGAGATGGCCCGCTCGATGCGCGCAAGATCTCGCTGCTGGCGGCAATCGAAGACATCGGCGCGAAATCGTTCAAGTACCTTTACGACTTCGGCGACGGCTGGACGCACAGCATCAAGATCGAGCGCACGTTCCCCGTCATCGGCCTTGCGGAGCCAATGCTCCTCGAAGCAACCGGACGCTGCCCTCCCGAGGACATCGGCGGGCCATGGGGCTATCAGGAGTTCCGCGAGGCTCTCGCCGATCCGACCCACGAGCGGCACGCCGAGCTCGTCGAATGGTGGGGTAGCGAGGATTACCATCCGGACAAGGCCAACTTCGACGAGCTCAACAAAGCCGTCGATGACCTGACGGCAAAGTGGGCGCGCAAATCACGCCGAAAAATCTGAAAGTCCTTCAGGCTGCGGTCTTTGCCGGATGCTTACGTTGAGACTGCGCCTCGAACATTAGGAAGATCCCACCTGCGAGGTCCATTGGGCGGCGACATTTGTCGACCGCGGAGACAACCCTGCGCCCAGCACTGGACAGCTCTGACGGCACGGCCGGTGAGGGAAGATCCATTCAATCAGTTCAGCCGTCTTGCCTATCTCGCAAGCCGGCAAGGAAATCGAATGCTCAAATCAGCTTGACGGGTGGAATGCGATTAGACAACCAGCAATAATTGAATCAGCAATAACCCTTGCAAGAAACACCGGTAGGCTGCGCGTGTCCGCGGCCATTACCTCGGCCTAACCGAGGGTCACCTGGAGAGCCGCTGAATCTCGGAGCGCCGCCCGCGGTAGTGCCGTCCCTACATCGATGACTGTGCCTTTCAACTTGGTGTTGGCGCCGATTTTATGACATTAAGCGTCGCCGAAGTAAGGCAGTCGATACGAAGAAGGGCAATACGCCAAAAATGAAAAGTATTCCAAGATGGAACATCACGTCGGCGGCTGGCCGGCCGAACATTGCCGGGCGAATGAGGTCGATCGCATGTGCCAGCGGCAAGAATGTCGCCATCTGCTGAACTTTACCGGGCAATTGAGTTACCGGGTAGACAGCACCGGACAAGAACAGCATCGGCGTGAGAATGAGGGTCTGGTAGAAGATGAAATAGTCGTAGCTGGGCGCGAGCGCCACAACGATCATTGCCAGACTCGCAAACGCAATTCCGGTCAGGGCTATCACCGGCACCACATAAGGAATGGATGACCAAACCGCATAACCCAGAATGGCTGCGACGACCGCAATCGCAGTTCCGGCCAAAAGCGCCTTGGTAGCTGCCCAGGCGACTTCTCCCAGCACTACGTCGCCAAGGGTCATCTGCGTGTATAAGATCGCCTCCCAACTGCGTTGATCGCGCATGCGCGCGAAGGCCGCATAGATGGTTTCGAACGTAGACGCCGTCATCGCGCTAGCCGCGACCATGCCAGTTGCCAGGAAAGCAATGTATGACATGCCTTCGACTCGTCCGACCATCAAACCAAGACCGGTCCCCAGACCAAAAAGATAGACCATGGGATCTGCTAGGTTGCCGAGAATTGACACAAGCGCGGCTTTTTTCCACGCAAGGTAGTTGCGGCGCCACATCGCAGTCCAGTTCCAGCCATTGGCAGGCAGAACTGCCGCATAATTTTCCCACATCTTTCAATCCTTCATCTCTCGCCCAGTCAGTCGTAGAAAAACGTCCTCGAGATTGGGGGGGCGCTGTAAAAGACGCAGATCCGTACGCTCCCGCAATTGTATTCGCACCTGCTCGGGAGCGGAGGAGTAACAAAAGAGGGTTTCTCCGCTTACCTCAATGCGCTGCGCGCATGTTTTGATAAGGGCGCGCAGTTCATGTGGATTGCCGCCGTTGATCTCAATGACTTGGCAGCCGATCTGCTCGTCGATCAGCCCTTGGGGCCGACCTTCGGCGATCTTCTCTCCTTCTTCAAGAACGCATAGCCGGTCGCATAACCGCTCTGCCTCCTCCATGAAATGCGTAGTAAGCAGGATCGTCTTGCCGCGTGCCAACAGCGAGCGCAGCCGCTCCCAAATCAGGTGGCGCGCGTGCGGGTCGAGACCGGTGGTGGGCTCATCTAATATGAGCAGTTGTGGGTCGTTGATGAGCGCGCGTGCCAGCATCAGGCGCCGTTTCATACCACCGGAAAGGCCTGCGACCCGCGCATCCGCCTTACTCTCAAGTCTGGCAAACTCTAGGAGTGACGGGATAACGGCTTCGATCTGATGGGTGCTCATATTGAAGTAGCGCCCAAAGACCAACAGGTTCTCACGCACTGTGAATTCCTGATCAAGGTCATCGAATTGCGGAACCACCCCAATGCTTGCCCGCGCCAGACGAGCCTGCGCAGGCACTGGTGCGCCAAGCACCGTGATCTTGCCTGCGTCGGGCGGCGTCATACCAAGGACCATGCGCGCAATCGTGCTTTTGCCGGCACCGTTGGGCCCGAGGAGCCCGAAGCACTCTCCTTTTTCGACGGCGAACGAAAACCGATCGACAACAGTTCGGTCGATATAGGTTTTCGTGACGTCAATCAAACTGATTGCTATCGCGGCCATGTGCTTGCCGAGGAAGCCGTGCAGCCCACCGGGGATACATCGGTTTCGCTCGTCCTTGTAAGCAGCAAGCCATCGCACCATACGTGGCCTATTTGTCCCCACTCGCAGGCCGCTGCAGCGTCGGGGAAAAAACCCCGGCCGTGATAGTTGGCACTCGTGTTGCAAAGCAGCGGAATACCGGTGAGACTTTCATATTCGGCCAAAAGCTTGGAGACTTCGTGCTCAGAGTTTCGCGCGATCGTTTGAAGTCGCGCAGTTCCATCAAGGTGCACTACGGCAGGGATCCGTTCTCGCCATTTCGGGCGTGTCGTATGATCGAAGAGCATGTATGGATCTGGAGTGCCGGGGTCGAAGATATCCTGCGCGCGGTCTTCCAAGCAAATTGGGGCTACAGGTCGGAAATGCTCGCGGAATTTCACTTCGTTGAGATGATCCTTCATTTGCGGGGAAGTCGCGGCGGCCAAGATGCTTCTGCCTCCCAACGCCCGTGGCCCAAGTTCTGCACGGCCGGCAAGAAAAACAACCGGTTCGTTAGATGCCAATATCCTGGCGAGTTCGGCCAAGGTGCATGGAGCAGCTTTCCATCCCGGCGGGATCGCGCTACTCTTCAGCTTAGGGCCGCTGTAAACTGACCAGTCAAGCGGAGCGAGACCACGCTCGACAGCACGCGCGCAGCAGGCGGCGCCAATAGCCGATCCGCTGTCGTTGGGAAATGGGGGCACCCAGACTGATTCAAACAGACCACTCGCTCTGAGCGCGCTGTTCCATTTGATGTTAAGGCCGCATCCGCCGGCCACGCACAAGTTTCGGGATTCGAATTGCGACTGCATCTGTAGAGCAATCGTCATCTCTCCAACGAGGAGGCGTTCAAGGAAAACATGAAATGAAGCAAGTACATCCTGGGGTTTTTCACACTGTAACCGGGATGCGCTTGCGTCGAAGTAATCATTGACGCGTGCAAGCAATGCGTCTGCATTATGAATGTTTTCCCTATAACCGACCGCGAGCAGCGTTTCTCCGGCGAAGTGTTCCTCGTAGAGCTCCCGAAACACGTTTAGGATGTTCTCCTGAGCCGCGCCAAGTGCAATGTAGGCCATTAGCTTTCCGGCGACACCCAGGTCCCAGCTTCTTGGATCCGCCTTCCTGTACGGCCCGAAGTGATGGCCGGCGACAGCATAGGCATGACCTATCATCGGGAACATGCACTTGATTAATCGGATTCCTTTTGGCTCTGCATAGTAGAGCCGTGGAAATATGCAGCCATCCCATACCAAGCAGAACGAAGGTTCTCCGGCTTTGGCAAACGGACTGGTGCAGTACGCGGAGACTACGTGGCTTATGACGTGCGGAAAACTTTTGTAGGGGAGGATCGAACCGCTGAGCGCGAGACCCGAGCTGTCATGAGACTTTAGAGGGCTCTCTGGCCACCGTTCGACATAGGGAGCTCCACTGAGAGTTATGGGGAGGCCTTCGCTGAAGACCTGGAACTCTGATTCAAGTTCTCCGTCCCACCCGTCGATGACGAATTGATCAACGTCCCCTACGCTCAAACCGTGTTCGTTCAGGGCTTGGACAATCGCGTCAAGGTTGTCGATAGCTTGATAGCGGGGATTGTTGTTGCGCTTCTCCTGCTCAATACAGAAGATAAGTTTCCCGTCTTCGATGAGGGCAACTGCACCGTCGTGTGTGAGTTTAATTCCGCAGATGCGCATAAGATCTCCATATCTAACGCGGTAGCCGGATCATTGAGAAACGGGGTGGCGATGTCGGGTAAGCAAACAGTCTTCGTTGGTGGTTTGGCCGACGCATCGCACACGATCAATTTGGATCAATTCCTGATCCAAGATCGTAATGACGGTTTCGGCACCAGCCACGTGACCCCAACGTTGGCAGCTCGCATCACCTGCCGATCCGAATATTAGATGGCCGGATGGCGCGAGCATTTGTGCCAAGTTGCGGATAGCCGTTCGCATCTCAGCAACGCTCTCAAGGTAATAGAGCACCTCAGCTACCACGATCAGATCAAAGAGTTTTCGTGCCGAGAACTGGAGGATATCGCAGCTTATCCAGGAGATATTCGGCGGATCCTTTAGTCGTCGACGCGTTCGAGCGAGCGCATGAGGCACCACATCAATTACGGTGAGTTGCTCGCAATGCGGCGCAAGTCTTTCGGTGAACGCCCCGGCTGCGCATCCGACTTCGAGCGCGTTTGTGATTGATTGCTGCGCAAGCGCCAGCCGCAGCATTTGCCTATGTCGCTCCTGCTCGAACGGGTTGCTGTCAAGCCGCCATGGATCGTCTTCAGCCAACTCATCATGCAGCAACTGATAGTGCTTTTTCTGGTTCAACTTCCTGCACCTCTTGTGGCTAATCCCGCAACTGATGTTAGGTTTGTCCGCCTTCAGCCTCGCCGTCAGCTGCAGCATCCAAAGCCGACCAAGACTTCGGATGCTCGCGAAAAGGTTAATCCACCGGTAGAGATTTAAGCGATGATGTTTGCGCGCTGCGGGGGGATCTTTGCAAGACATCAGTGCGAGAGAGCCAAGCACTATTGCTTAACGTACACAGCGCATATGCTTTAAGGGGAAGAATGAGGAAAAGGTTGATTGGCGTGTGGGCAGCGAAAGTTAGAAATCGAACCTGGCGAGCGCGAAGCGCAGCCACACTGGTGCGCACCACCGTCATGAATGCTATCATCGTTATCGTCGACCACGGTATCGTGGCTGCCACCGCAATCTGCGCAAGCCCCATCAATACCGACACGGCAAGAAGCAGCGGCCCAAGATTCTGCCCGATAACGTCCAATGTTAGATAACGGTCAAGCCTGCGCAACAAGCGCAGCGCTAGCAACGTGTCTCGGAACGTGCTGCGCGCCCAGCGCAACTGTTGGCGCAGATACGGTGCGAGCCGGTCTGGCACGACTGTGGCTGCAATGGCATCCGCAACATACTCGGTCCGAAAACCAGCTTTGAGCATCAGGATTGTAAGATGACGGTCCTCACCAAAATCGCTTGTTTTGCCGCGAAACAGTTGCGTCTCGTATTGGTCGAGCAGCAAAAGCAGTGCAGATCGGCGGTACATGGCGCATGGACCACAACAGCACATCACCGCACCAAAACGTGCCTGCGCCGCCCGCTCCTCGTTGCAGGCCAGCCAGTATTCCATGTCGATCAGTCGTGTCAGCCATGTGTCGCTGCGATTTCTGGCCACCAATTGTCCCATAACCGCCCCTATCGATGGATCGCGCATCTTGTGGACGAGCTTCGTGACCACGTCGGGCGCAAGCGTGGTGTCTGAGTCGACGTTTAGAAGCAAGTCACCGGATGAGCGGCGTATCGCGGCGATCTGCGCCTTGCGCTTTCCGGCATTTGTAGGGAGAAGAATGAAGTTGAACCGCGGATCTCCCGCATATGTGTTGTGTACGGGTGCGAGGTCCTCGCGGTTTGTAGAACCATCATCTACCACAAAAACCTGCAGCCGCCCGGCATAATCCTGATTTGCGATAGACTCGAGGCACGCCGAGAGAATGTCCGGGTCTTCATTGAAACAGGGAACAATCACGTCGACGCTTGCCAGCGCGTTGAAGGGGGGGCTTCCGGGAGAGGCAGAAAAAGAACTTGCCGTTGGAGCATACAGGACCTGCATGCCCTTATAGACGCCAGAAAGGAGCGCATACAACGAAATTGCCACCGTGCCGGCTGTACCAAATAGATCCATGCAGATACCGTCCGTTAATTATCCTGGGAGAGCGTTCGGATGACAAAACCACGGTCGTGCAACCCGGTAATGACACGGGAAAGCGCCATCAGCGTCTGGTCGCGCAAGCCAGAAAGCTTGTGTCCTACAAGCTCGTTAGGGGGGCACCCATCGTGCAACAGCACGATGGCGCCTGGCTCGACTGAAGCCAGCACTGCATCAACAATGGCGTTGACACCAGGGCGCGACCAGTCCCGCGGATCTACGGACCAATGTACCGCTTGGAGCCCCACGCGCGCTGAGATGCTTAGCACGTTTTCGTTCCAGACCCCGTATGGAGCGCGGATAAACTTGGGTTCAGCCTGAGGAGAGGCCGACTTAATGGCCTCGCTTGCTTCGGTGATCTGATATTCTATTTCCTCTAGTCCGCATGTCGTCAGATCCGGATGGGTCATAGTATGGTTGCCAACCTCGTGCCCTTCGGCAACGATTCGTCGGATAAGTTCTGGTTGATCCGCGGCATAAGCACCGATGACGAAGAACGTAGCGGGTACGCGTTGCTCCGCCAGAACATCGAGGATATCAGGCGTGCAATATGGGTTTGGTCCGTCGTCGAACGTCAGATAAACGCTACGGTTGGAGCGGTTGCCCGAGACTTTGCAACTATAATCCAGCTGTTTCATAGCTCTGGGCCATTACGATCAATTAGCGTGCCGGAAGGCCACTCGTCCATCGAGCGCGCTATGGGAAACACGACGGCGAGGGGATCCTCAATTCGCGTGGCTGGCAGATCGAGGTAGACCTCTGGGAGAGTGGAGCGGACGCGGACCCCTGGGAGGATGGTCGCAATACCGCCGCGGCACAGTCTCTCAACGTGCTTGTACAGCGCGTGCCGAACCGTGCCGAACGCGAATGGGACGCCGAGCCGCTGCAACTCCGGATACAGCGTAAACATTGAATGACTAAGCCCAAGTCCTTCAAGATCGGCACGCACTCCCCACAACCCCAGTTCCCCCACCAGGAGATCCACCTCCCCGACCTTGATGAAACGCCGCAACATGCCCATGTGGGCGGCAACGCCATGCGAGTCGTAAGCAATCACGCGCATTTCAGGCCGCGCTCCGGCCCAACTCCGGCCACCTTCGAAGGGCATTGCATTGAACGCGCCTGTCGGCCCGTAGGTATTACGAAAGAATGCAGAAAGTTCTGCGTGATCGTCGACTTGCAGCTCATTTTCCCAACAAAGTTTCCATCGCACGTCAGCAGGCATTTTTGTCTCTCTATGCTTCTGGCAAAACTTGCAGTTATCCGCACGCGTCTAGTATGCAGCATCTGAATAACCAGTGGTATTAGTTCTATGCAGTAATGGCTGCAATCAGTGAAATCGATTGTTTGGATGAAACTCATCCATCCCGTGGATGGAGAATATGTGCAGAACCCGTTTGGCCTGCGATTGGTTTCTTCTCCACTTGCAGCTCCTGAGTGCTTTGGTCAATCAAGCATCAAACTTTTTCCGAATACGATAGTCCAGTCGGAGCTGCGCATGGATGTCTTGCCACTCTAGGCACAGGACCTATTAATTTCGTTTGAGATGTGATTCACGGCTTCCAATAGGAGGCCTTTATGGGTGATTTGTTTCTGCTGAGCGAGCGCCAGATGGCGCGGATATCGCCGTTCTTTCCGCTGTCCCACGGAGTGCCGAGGGTCGATGACCGCCGGGTGGTGAGCGGCATCGTCTACGTAATCCGCAACGGTCTCCAGTGGAAGGACGCGCCGACTGGCTACGGTCCACACAAGACGCTCTACGACCGCTTCATTTGCTAGAGCCGGCTCGGCGTCTTCGACCGCATCTTCGCCGGACTCGCTGGCGAAGGGCCAAAACCCGAGCGTATCATGATCGACGCGACGCATCTGAAGGCCCACCGCACCGCGGCAAGCCAGCTTAAAAAGGGGATGTTCCCCGTCGTATCGGGCGAACAAAAGGCGGGCTGAACTCGAAGCTCCACACCGTTTGCGACGGTGACGGACGGCCGATCATCCTGCTCCTATCGGAAGGCCAGATGAGCGACCATAAGGCGCCCGTCTCGTCCTCGACGCCTTGCCGCCGGCCTCTCATCTGATCGCCGACCGCGGCTACGACAGCGCCTGGTTCCGCGAGGAACTGGAAGCACGAGGCATCGAGCCGTGCATCCCGTCGAGCCGAAGCCGCAAAGTCCCATACGCTTACGACACGGCCCTTTATCGTCAGCGTCACAAGGTCGAGAACCTGTTCGCAAAACTCAAGGACTGGCGCCGCATCGCAATTCGCTACGACCGATGCGCCCACACCTTCTTCTCAGCCATCTGCATCGCTGCAGCCGTCATTTTCTGGCTCTAACGAGTCCTGAGCCTAGCTGCGGTAAAGCCGAGATGGTAAACCCGCGGTCGTTGCTATACTTCCCTGAACGCTAGAACTGCGTTCAGGCCCCCCATGGCAAAGGCGTTGCTTAGCGCTATTCGAATCTTCCTTTCACGCGCCACATTTGGCGTGACGTCGAGATCGCAATTGGGGTCGCGTTCATTATAATTTGCCGTGGGCGGAACGATCCCTTCGCGGATCGCCATCACACACGCAATCATTTCGAGGGCGCTCGCCGCACCCAGGCAATGTGCGTGCATGGACTTGGTAGACGAGATCGCCATTGAATATGCGCGCTTACTGAAGACGTGCTTGATCGCTGCCGTCTCGACTTCGTCATTCGCTTTGGTGCCAGTGCCGTGCGCATTAAGATAATCGACGTCGTCAACATTCAACCTCGCATCTTTGAGACAGGCGCGCATCGCTGCTTCGGGTCCCTCAGCCGCCGGCGCCACAATGTCGAAGGCATCCGCCGAAAGGCCGATCCCGGCGATCTCAGCGAGGATAGATGCGCCACGTCGTGAAGCGTGCTCATAGCTTTCCAAAACGGCCATGCCTGCGCCCTCTCCAAGCACCACCCCCTTGCGGTCCGCGGAGAAGGGGCGACAAGTGTCCGGGGCAAGTATGCGCAGCGCCTCCCATGATTTCAGCACGCCCCACACAAGCGGCGCATCGCTGCCGCCGGCGAGCATGATGTCGGCCCGTCCAAGCCTGATCTGATCCGCCGCCAAAGCAATCGCGTGATTAGCCGAAGCGCAGGCCGACGTGGCGCCAAAAACTGGTCCGCGCAGACCGAATTGCATGCTGACCTGACCGGCAGCTGCGCAAGGCATCACCTTTGGCGCCGTAAGGACTTCAGCCCGTTTCGCGCCACTCAAAAGGAGTGCGCGGTAATTCTCCTCAATCGCCTCCCAGCCGCAGACACCGACGCCAACGGCGGCACCAAAGCGGTGCGGATTTCCTTCTTCACCGGAGAGCCCGGCCTGTTGCATTGCTTCGCGCGCGGCAAGCACGGCAAGAAGACTGAAGCGGTCCATGGTCGCGAGCTGCCTTCGACTGATGTCGTGCTTCGGCAACGTCTTGATCTCAGAGCCAATGACACCCGCCAGCTCACGGAGCTGAGGATTGGCAATCGGCCCGATGGCGGAAACGCCTGTACACATCCTACGCCAGATAGATGCGGCATCGGTACCAAGCCCGCATAAGCCGCCAATTCCAGTGATAACGACGCGCCCATCCATTCAAGCCTCCTTGGCTAACAAGCTTCGGACAGCCACAACCACATCGCCGACCGTCTGTAGGTTCGACCAAGCATCCGCCGTATTCATCTCGATCTTGATGTTGTGGGCTTGCTCAAGGTCCCAGAGGATATCAGCGAACGCAAGAGAATCGAGGCCGAGCGAAGTCAACTCCGTTGCCATAGTCAATTCGGCGCTCGGAGTGGCGGTTGTCGACTCATCTCGCTCCGCTAGCGCGCGATTGTTGATTGTGGCAATAACCTCCCTAGCGAGTTGATCAGACATACTGTTCCTTTCATCATAGGTTTCAATTTAGACGCCGCCTGATCCTGACTCGTTGCTGAATTGAACCCAGCAAGCTCGTGCCGCCGATCAAGCCGATTGTGAATGGAAATCGGATGTGAGCCGGCCGGATCTTGGCTGAGCATCGAGAACATCGAGGGTTGCCATCGCCCTAAGCGTCAGTTGCTGTTGCTATGCAGCATTGATTGGGATGAGAAAAATCTATTGTTTCGATTGCAGCCATCCATGCCCTGGATGGAAGGATCTCTTTGTTGAGGCGGATGGAGCGGATGCGCGCATGCTAATAGTCGCTTGGTTTGCATTAGCTGTCACGGCGGCAAAACGTGACGGCGACATACGGCAACAAAAGCCTCTCCATTCGCCCAAGCTGCGGTCCCCGACAAAAGATGGCCCAACTCATCAACGCCGAGGCGTCAAAGCCACAAGTTACTCCAAATGAACTTCTAGTGGCTCAATTAGTCTCCTGGACGTCGCCAGAACGATCCATATTCCCAAGACAACCAAGGCTATAGTGGGATGTCCATAGTCGGGAAACTGAGCAAAGAAGCCTGAGATGTCATTATTCAGCCCTTCGGAGATCGGCTGTTCATACTTGTGGAGCATATGATTTGTGAGCAGCCAGCCAAAACAGGCAAGAACAAACGACGTCAGGCTTGACACCCTGAAGCACTTTATCAACAAAGGTACATAAAAGGGGAGAAAACTATAAAATATCCTGGTCACGTCCGATCCGCCACCTATTGACAAAAATCCGGAGTATACTGATGCGACGATGGAAAATATCACGGTGTCGTCCGATTTAATGTGGTCAAATGTCCGCTTATCCAAAACAACGTACAGCGGACCGAGAGTAAGCGATATAGCAGCGAACGAGCCTAAGACATGAGCGGGCTCAGATAGAAAGCGATAGAACCAAAAGAGTGCGGTAATGAGTTGCGATTGGGATTTGCAATCAGATACCAAAAGCATCAGTTCTTTTAGAGCATACCCAGAGATGATAATAGATATAGATGTCACCCAAGCGGCGCTGCTTCTCTGTGCATTTTTGATATAAAAACCTACCAGCAGTGGCAGAAGATAAAAACTAGCTTCCCTGAATGGAATTCCTGCCAAGCATATAATACTTGCGAGAAGATAGTTCTTCTTTATGATGAAGATCAGACAAATCGAAAGGACAAGGAGAAACGGGGGGTCCATGTAAGCCGGATAGAAGCTTGTAAATTTAACCGGCGCAAAATACAGGAAGGACGACGCCGCAATCACTGCCGTCAAGCCTTTTATGCTCCCATGCCAGAGTGAGTGTGTTGCAAGAAGCAACGTGGCGGAGAACAATCCCGAGGCAACCAAGTTGAACTCATAAAAGCCGAAGCGATTATGAAAAATGTTCACGAGGATCCAAGGTGTCCCAACGCGAGCACAATATGGAAAGGCTATGCGCGACCGCAAGCTACCCTCAGCAGCTAAGAACCGAAGAAGTCTGTCATAGTATACTGCATCCCACTCCGAGCCATTCGATATCCGGAACGGTTCTTGAGCAATGAAAATCCATATCACGCCGAACATTCCAGCAATGATGAAAGATCCAGCAATAAAGTATTCTATTTGCTTTGTTGTTGGAACGAAGCGGATCACATCCTTACCCTCTTGAAAAGCCGCTCCGGGATAAGTCTGATGATCAGCATGATCATACGCCAGACTGGACGAACGTAGATAACGTTCTTCTTTCGCTCGACGGCGACGACGATGCTTTCGGCAACCTCGCTCGGTTGCGCCGTGAGCCTTGCTGGTAGATTCATGCCTTCACTCATCTTGGTCGCGACATAACCCGGTAGCACAGTCACAACATGTACGCCGCGTTTCGCCAAACGACTGCGAAGCCCGGAGAGAAAGGCAGTGAAGCCCGCCTTCGCGGAGCCGTAGACGTAGTTGGTCGCGCGTCCGCGCGCTCCCGCGACCGAACTGAGGCCAACCAGAGTGCCGGATCCGCGTTCTTCGAACCGGTTGGCCAACAATGCCAGGATATTGGCAGGCCCTTCGTAGTTGCTACGCATGATGCAACTGGCGAGGAGCTGATCGCGCTCGCTTCGTTCCTGGCTCCCCATCAAGCCGACGACGCTTACGGCGACCTCGGGCAACTCGGGCAACATCGCCAGGAACTGGGCGTGAGTTTCCGTCAGAAGTGCATCAAATTCGTGTAGGGTTACTGGGACTCCATATCGTAGCTGCAAATTAGTCTTTTCAGCATCGAGTGTTTCTGATTGGCGCGCGGCTAATTGGATCGGGTGGCCCAGCGCTGCAAACTTGTGCGCCACGGCGTTGCCTACATCCGAACGTGCGCCCAAGATAAGAACGGACGGCTTCATCACAGCACAAGTCTTTCCGCTTGCGCCGATTGGAACGAGCTTTTCCAGCCGCTTTTCGCCCTCATTCGAACGAAGCTTGCAACCCGGCCATCGGAGGCACGTAGCGTTTCAGCAGACATGCGGCTGTCCTTTGCGAGATAAAAGCGCCCGCCGTGCTCGATTGTAATTCGGTCAAGGTTTGCCAATAGATGGGAGGTTTTGGTCGTGATGGGAAAATCAAGAGCAAGGGAGTAGCCTTCCATTGGGAATGAAAAGCGGCTCTCCTGCGGACCGAACCGCTTGAGAACGGCCAAGAACGATCCAGCGCCCGCCTTGGCGACTGTCTGCAGCAAGGCCGAGAGCCCTTCTTCCGAGCGCTTTATGGGAATGGCGCACTGGAACTGGGCGAACCCCTTGCGCCCGTAGATCCGATGCCAGTCGGCAACTGCGTCGAGGGGATAGAAGTAGCTATCCCAGTCAACGAGTTGCTGACCTCGATTCCAAACGCCAATTCGATAGTATAGCGCGTTGAAGGCCCGAAGACTAAATCGATTGAGAGCAAAGCATGGAAAATTGAACGGAACCGAAAGTTTCCGTTTTGCCGGAGTAGCGAAAGGGTGCAGAGATCGATATGTTGGAAGATCAGAGGCGTTCGCGTGATCTCCCAGGAAGACAAGGGAGCGTCCCAAGTTTTCCCCCGTCGCAAGGCAGTCAATCCACGCCACTGAATAAGTCGAATCTTGAGCTCGTTCTAGAGCCGTCATCGCTGATTTGAGGTTCGGCGCGGGTATTGTTGTCTGGCGGATCCATCCGGTTTCGACTGCGCGCAATCGGACCGCCGCCCGCAAAATGATTCCAGTCAGCCCCATGCCGCCGAGAGTGTGCTCAAAGAGCTCTACGTGGCTTTTGCTTGAGCAGCGCTGGATTGAGCCATCAGGCCCCATTACATCGATCCAGTCCACGCATCCCCGAAAACTTCCATGCTTGCGATGGTTCTTGCCATGAACGTCGGCGGCTATCATGCCGCCCAACGTCACGAACTTCGTGCCCGGCGTGACCATCGGGAACCAACCTCGGGGCAGGAAAGCCGCGATGATGTCGCAAAGAACAACTCCAGCTTCCGCGATCAACTGTCCCGTTTTCGGATCAAAGGCCAACATTCGGTTCAAACGCCGCATATCAATTGTTGCAGATGAATTGATGGCGCTGTCCCCATAGGCCCTACCGCAGCCGCGCGCGATCACACTCGGCTTTGAAGCTAACAGCTTCTGGAGAGCTTCGAGGTCACGAGGCACATAGACTTGCGCGTTCACGAGCGGAGACCTTCCCCAACCCGAGAGCTTCATGGAGCAATCCTCACTCGGTGACCTGCAAACACGAAGCGTTTATCTAGGCGGTACTTGACCAGATAGCCGATTGTCAGACCAATGGCAGCACCCAAGTCACGCATCAGCTCAGTTCTCCAGACCCACCAGCAAGCCGCCTCAGCACTCCAGAAAATGATTGTGGTGAGGGCGCCCACTGCCGTATAGAGTGAGAACTTCCACCCATCGTTTTTGAGGCCGATTTCCTGATCGTCGAAAATCCAAAACTTGTCGAGCACGTATTTGATCATCAGCCCGGCAATGGTGCCTACGCTCATGGCAAGCACAAAAATGGCGCTCGTATTCCCGAACTGAAGGACGGAATGTTGCATGGTGACATTGACCACCATTGCGATGGCGGCGAATGCCGCATAGCGTAACGCTAGACCTTGCCGTTTCACCTCAGCACTCCGCCTGCAACGAAGACCAGAATGATCGCTAGGCATACCTGGCTGGTCCGATCCTTCGCGGCGTAGATCACCGGGTCGTCATGCATGTTGCCGCGGTGCGACACCATCACTGTGCGGGTGATCCAATAGAGCAGGATTGCGCAGACGCCCCACAGCATTTGAGGATGGGGATAGAGCTCCATTACGACAGGCGAATTCACATAATATGTCATCACCAGCACAGATACGTACCCCGCCCCAACCGCGATCATGGAGATGATTGGCAGGTCGTTGACGTGGTAACCTCGACCCGTAGCCTGCAGACTGCCACGCTCGGCGCCGTCAACCAATTCACTTTGTCGCTTCACCGCGGCTAACGACAGAAAAAAGAACACTGAAAAGGCAATGAGCAAGACCGATAACGGAGTTGATGTCGCGATTCCACCGGCAACGATGCGAATGGTGTAGAGACCTGCGAGAATACAGATATCGATGACAATGCGTCGTTTCAAATGCAGGGAATAGGCCGTGGTCACAAGGAAATAGCCCGCCACCGCCAGGAAAAAGCCCCAGCCGATGAACATTGCTATCAGTCCGCCTGGAAGAATGAGCCCCGCTGCCATCCAGGTTCCGTGTGCGGTGGGGATGCTATGTGAGGCAAACGGGCGGTACCGCTTGCGCGGATGCGCCCGATCTGCGCAGACATCAAGGAGATCGTTCATGACATAAACGCTAGAAGCCACCAAGCTGAAGCAGACGAACGCTTCCAGTGATAAGAGGAGCGTCGGCCAATCGAGTTTATGTGCAGCGAGGGCCGGCAAGAACACCAATACATTCTTCAGCCATTGGTGCGGCCGAAATGCATTGACGTAGTGCTTGAAGGACCTCGCTTCAGCTATAGGCGTTTCCGACACTGTCTGGCCACCCCCGCAATGGGTATCGGCGAACCCATCGCAGGCATCAGACTTACCGTCGAGCGTTGCGGCAACATCATTTGCCCGGGCGTGCTCAAAACCATAGGGCGCGACCGTAAACACCAGCGGCCGAACTGTTCTCTTGAATACCGTGGAGTTAAATGCGTGGTGGGTGATGCGGGGCTCGAACCCGATGGTCCCAGTGTCACCTGGACTCGGGTGTACATGAGCCTTCTCGTCTTTGCTGCCGCCACTCATAGTATCCTCTCACTTTGAGCCAAAATGGCATCAAGCTGGCCTGCAAAAAAACATCCAGTTGAGCACCATAGAAATGGTCCAGTCGGAAGGCCGATCCGAACTCAGTATCTGCCTGGTTGCGATGAGACCAACTGGTTCGACGGAGCGGCCTCACCACATTAGAAGCTTCTGCTATGCAAGATTGAACAGAATCAGGAAAATTGATTGTTTGGATGGTTGGCATTCACACTATGGATACAAGCGAATTGTTTTCAGCACGGAACTAGCAGTTGAAGGAAGCGAAAATGGCCGGCGACCGAAACCACTGGACTACTTGATCTGGCGGATCTTCGGATTGATCAGTTCGGTAACCAGCCAGCGGGGCCGGAAGTTCTAAGAGTATGCTCAATCAATAGTTATCCTTTCTGGGCTCGCGCGATTTGCTCTTGCCGTTTGCCGGATTGATGCGATCAAGAGCCAAGCCTCCGATGAGGCGATTGACGCTTCCCAGTCCTAGTCGAGCCGCAGGCATGGCCCAGCCATGCGAAAGTCCGCTCCACGATCCAGCGCTTGGGCAAAACGGCGAACTCCTTGGCCTTGTCTGAGCGCTTCACGATTTCCAGGACCAAGCCTTCGATGGGGCAGCGCTGCATAGTGCTGTCGGCAAAGAGCTTTTCCGCCGTGGAAAGCTCGTTGTGGCAATCTCGATCGGGCCGAGTGCGCCGTCGGGGTCCTGAACGCTCGCCTCGGGCACGATCCCCCTCGAGTATGTTGGCCGCCGTATCGGTGACGAGTGGCGCTTGCGCCCCTTGATCTTCTTGCCTGCATCAAGGCCGCGCGTGCCGCCGCCAATCGCCTTCACCGAGCGGCTGTCGATAATGCCGGCGTCGGCTCGAATTTCCAGCCCTCAAGCAAGCGGCTAGAGAGCTAGCGACAGCCGGTGACACGTTGACCGACGCGAGCAGACCCGCAGTCGCGGCCAGCGGTAGAAACGGCGCTGCACCGTCGTAAACGGCGGAAAATCCCTGGGCAGAAGCCGCCATTGATAGCCCGACGCGGCAAGACACTGAATTGCATTCCATATCGTGCGCAAATCGTCGGACACATAGACGTCCGACCTTGCAGCAGCGCGCCAGAAAAGACGCGACAATCGCCATGCCCCCGGGTTGCAGTCACTTGCACGACATAGTTCGGGCTTGTCTTATGAGGGAGAGTGGTTTCGGGTCCAGGGCATCCGATTCTCCGCAGTCTTTGCTAACCGCAGCGAATTCCCACCAGCCGAAATCACTCACTTTGATTTTCGGTCAGGCTCTAACGATCCAATGGATACTTCCACTTCACTCTCAAAGCACAGCGACCCGGCGGGAAGGGTGTGCAGAGTAGCCGGAGCCCGATGTTGCCTGATCTACGACCGCCTCATCCGCACCGGGAGCAGGAACAGCGCAACAACGGCGGCCAGCACCCGCGCCAAAAATTCTCGACCGCAGCCTGCGTGTCCCCTGCCTCAGTTGGTCGGTGTGCCGGCATTCATAGTTCCAAAGAGCGCCCGCTGAAGCGGCGCGGCAAGCGTCGCCGCAAAAGGGGTCGCGATGTGGTGGCGGTCGCGGAAAGTCAGCTTGCCGCCAATCATGGCGGGGCAGGTCGTTCTGTTGCAGAATAGGTCGGTGATGTCGACGTAAGAGGCATTCCCGATATCCGAAATGGCCTTCCTTTCCGCGTCCGGGATCGTCTCTTCCATCGCCCCGCTGCGCGGCGTGTCACAGGTCTCGGGTGCCCTTTTTTGCCAGAGCGCGCGCGCGACGCATTTGTCGAGATAGGCCTTGTGCACGGGCCCATCCCGGAGCACGGCGATCTTTGTGACAACGCTTCCCAGGGCGTCCACGGTCCTGCGGAGCCCCCGAGCCCATGTGGCGGCGTCGATCTGGTGGGCAGATATGACGTTGACGTCATTCTTGACGTAGGCCGAGGAATATTCCGAAATGATCACCATGTCGGGCTTGCGTGTGGCAATCTCGCGCATCGCGAGCTGCCGCCATCGATCGCATTCCTCGTAATTTCGCATGAGCATCGAATTCCAGATCGTGATGTCCGCCGCCGGGCAGGAAGATTTCAGATAGGTGACGAGCTGCCACTGGTTACTTTTGGCGATGCTGATCAGCGGCGTCGACCAGTGGTCGGCATGTGAATCCCCGAAGAGAACGATCGTCTTGCCGGGGTTTTTGGCGCCGAATTCACAGGGTTTGGGCTGCACCTGTTGGGCGTTGAGAAGACAGCCATCGTCGAACTGCCGGGCGGACGAATCGCGCTCAGCGCTTCGGAGGATAAGATTCTGCTGGGGATCGATGTTGTAATTGGCCACCCGCGCGCTTCCATAGGCTGCCGCTGCGCCACACGCGGTCAGAAGCGCGGCAAAACCGAGGGAGCGGCTCGTCCTTGCCAACAGCCAGGGATTCCTCCGCATCGGGTTTTCGACGAAGCGGTAGCTGAAGACTGAGAGGCCTAGGATCAGCGCGAGGCACAGGAACCGTTCGAAGATAGTGAGCTCGGGTTTCAAGATGCTGGAATAGACGATCACCGGCCAATGCCAGAGGTAAAGCGAATAGGATATCCGTCCGAGCCACTGCAGCGGCGGTAGCGAAAGAAGGACTTGCGGTCCCGCCGGTCCCGGCCGTGTGCCGCTGAGAAGCACCATCACTGTGCCGGCCACCGGAACCAGAGCAGTCAGTCCTGGAAAGGGCACGTCCTCTGACATGCCGAGATAGGCCGTCACGATCAGGCCGATTCCGGTCCAGCCAAAGACGGGCGTCAGCCGAAAGCGCTTGGCCGCTTCCTTGGAGATCATCGAGGCGAGTCCTCCGCAGGCGAACTCCCACGCCCTGAACGGTGCAAAGTAAAATGCCCACGGTTGGGATATGGCGGTATAGCGCCAGCAGAAGGCGAAGGAGATGACGCCCACTAGCGCCATTGGGAGGAAAAGCCCGTATCTGCCGGGGCGGAGCCGTGCAAAAAGCAGCAGCAGGACCGGCCAGACGAGATAGAATTGCTCCTCAATCGAGAGCGACCAGAAATGGATGAACGGATTGTTAAACGCGTCCGGGGCGAAATAGTCGGCGGCCCAGCTGATAAGCCACATATTAATCATATAGGCGGACGCGTAGAACGACTCCTTGGAATAGAGCTGCTGCTCGGGCGGAGAAAGAATGAAGTAGCCGAAGAAGAGCGTCGCCAGGATGACGAAACAGGATGCAGGAAGAAGCCGGCGAGCTCGTCGCGCGTAAAACCGCAGGAAGTCGAGCGAGCCGGTTCGCTCGATTTCCAGGTGGATGTGCCTGGTGATGAGATAGCCAGATATGACGAAGAAGATATCGACACCGACAAAGCCGCCGGGCACACTGGTCACGCCAAAGTGAAATGCGATTACTCCCGAAACGGCAAGGGCACGCAGCCCCTCGATATCCATTCGGAAATGATGTGGTTCAGTTCGTGCAGCCATATCGAAACTTCAATGCCCTATGTTGCGGTCTCACCGCATCAGTACCGTCGAAAAAGTACAGATTTTGATGGCAGCATGTGAAAGCAGGCTCTCCTATGCATTATGCGGTACCGCCATGCGTGACGCCTCCTCGATCAATATCTGGCGCATCCAGATACTGGCCGGATCACCGTTATGAAGTGCGGGCCACTGAACTGCTTCCGTGAAAGCAGGAAGCGGCAGCGGAAGATTCATGAGCCGCAAGGGTATCGTTTTCTCAAAATACTTGACCAATCGTAAGGGCATAGTGGCGATGCGATTTGTGCCGCTCAGCACCTGTGGTATCAAGCTAAGACCTTGTACGACCACTTCGACGCGTCTCTTGATCCCATGTTCGAGCAAGTACCATTCTTCGATCGAAGGCCTCGACGAACGCCCGTACATAACTGCGACGTGTCCCATCGACATGTATTGCTTGAAAGTGAGCTCCCGCGGTGCCGCGTTGTTGGTTGGACAACTCACGCATACGAGTTTCTCGTCGAAAAGCTTCGCGGTGGGATGCGAGTTCGCCATAAACAGATCCGGTAGCAGGAGAAAATCAACTTCACCGCGCCGGAGGAGTTCGTTCGGGTCACTTTCGAGAGACAGAAGCTCGAAACTGACGGCAGGTGCTTCCCGGGCAACGCGGGCGATGACCCTATCAAGAAAAACAAGCGTCATGAAATCCGAAAGAAGGATCCTGAACCGACGGTCGGATTGAGCTGGGTTGAATGGCTCCCAAGAAATAATTGAGCATCGAATTTTCAGGAGAACGTCGCGCACCGCCGGGGCGAGTCCTTCGGCTCGCGGTGTGAGGCAAAGTTCACGACCGTTCATCGTGAACAGGTCATCGCGAAAATATTCTCTTAGCCGGCCCACGGCCGCGCTCATGGCGGGCTGACTGAGATTGATGTTGCGTGCCGCCACCGTAAGATTCCGTTCGGTCATCAGCGCGTCGAGTGCGACGAGAAGATTTAGATCAAGGCCTTTGAATCGCACGTTTGAAACCATCCATGCTGTGGATCTTTTTTCGGCTACCAATTTCGTGGAGATGCCATCGACCGCAACCGCTGTTGGCCAGCGCTCCGAACACGGCCGAAACAAGCGATGCGACGACCACGGCTCCCGCTACAAAGGCATGGTGGATGCCGGCCCTCAGTGCACGTCGATCGTATCCCCTCTGCTTTGGCCCAGATTGGCATCATACTGGCCGGTAAGAAACATCCAGTTCGGCGGAAAGAAGGTAGTCCAGTCGGAAAAGCAAGTGGCGACCGGGCGCGCGCCCAAGATGGGTGCGCGCCGGACTTATGAAGCGATCAAGCATCAGATTCTCCGTCGCGTCTACGAAGCGGGAAGCCAGCTGCCATCCTCACGCAGCCTGGCGAATGGACTGCATGTGTCCCGGACAACGGTCACGGTCGTCTATGAACAACTTGCCGCTGAAGGTGCTTCTTGGAACTGCACCAGGGCGCGTGTCCACGCGGTCACGGCGTAGCAGCTGCGACAGCGCCTGCGAGACATCAAGGCTGCCGCTCTCGCGTTTGATATGCTCACGGCGCGCTTGGTAACACTCCATGTTCATACGCTCAATTCTGGGTACAGGCGCTCTTCACCTCTGGTCGCTCGATCACACCCCCCGTGATCTCCCGCACCTGCAGCTCGCTGATGAGGTCCAGGCGCCTCTGCATCCACTGTCATCCACTGGAAACGGTCTGATCCCGATCGGCCACACGCTGCATGATCGCCGACCTCGGTCAGACGCTCGCCGTCGCCGAGTCGAGCAGGGGAATATAGCCATCCCTGTTACGGAGTAGCAGTCGACGCCATCGAATGTGTTGATCTGCAGATCAAGATGCACGGGCGTAAAGGCTAGTCCGGCTTCGGTAAGGACAGTATGCGAGGCAAGCGAGCAAACGCCGGGGGAACCGCGAAATAATAGTTGCGCTGATAGAGCACGAGAATGTTTCCGTTAAGGCATAGTTATAAATTCCGAGGCAATCCGCCCCCCAATTCCGAGAATTAGTCGCCCCCTTGTTCCGAGATGATGCCGCCCCCTTCGGAAGGGATGTGGCTTGGGTGCTCTGCCGGTGTGACGTTCCTTCCGTCGATGGTGACGAGGAAGGAACGGGATGCCTGCGGAGAGACTGGAGATGCGGCGTGTCCGCGAGATACTGAGATATCGGGCAGAGCAAGGACTTGGCCACAAATCGATTGCGGTTCGGGTCGGGGCAGCGCCGTCGACGGTGCGCGAGACGCTACGGTGGGCGACGGCTGCGGGGCTTTCGTGGCCGTTGGATGACGCCGTGAGCGATGCCGTCCTGGAAGCGGCGCTCTACAAGGCGGCAGGGACGAAGACGGGTCATCGCCGGGCCCCCGAGCCGGACTGGGCCCGAGGTCCATCGCGAACTCAAGCGCAGGCATGTGACGCTGCAAATTCTCTGGGACGAATATATCTGCCGTCATCCCGACGGTTATCGCTGCAGCCGGTATTGTGACCTTTATCGCGGCTGGGCGCTGAAGCTGCTGGTGACGATGCGGCAGGAGCACGCCGCCGGCGACAAGCTGTTCGTCGACTATGCCGGCGACACGGTCACGGGGGTCGTTGATCGGCTGTCGGGCAAGAGGCGGCAAGCACACCTGTTCGTGGCCGTACAGCCTGTCTTATGCGCAGGCGCGCTGGACAGAGACACTACCCGACTGGGTCGAATGCCATGTTCAGGCGCTGGAGTTCTTCGGCGGTTCGCCGGCGCTTCTGGTTCCCGATTACGTGTCCGGACACGTAATCGGGCTTTGTCCCGAACGGTTATGTGCCCCGCAGCTTGCTGAACCAAGTGTTCTTGACGACACGGGGCACATAACGATCAGAGGTCGGCGAGCCATTCGAGAAGTTTCGGTTCGCTCTGCCAGACTGGCTTTCGGGGAGGTCCCACCGAAGAATTAGCAATCACCTGACAGGCATCAAGCGCCTCCTGCTTCATCCTGATGCTAATCTCGGCATATCGATTGGTCGTATCCAGGCTGACGTGGCCAAGCCAACCTCTTATGACGTTCACGTCGACGCCGGACTCGAGCAGGTGAACGGCCGTCGTGTGTCTCCAAACATGTGGAGATATGGACCTCTGTCCGTTGCCGATGCGAATGTTCCAACCATGACGCCGGACAAGCTTGTACAGGCCGAATCGCGTCAGCGGCTTGCCGACGTTGCTGAGGCACACGGGACTATCTGGCATGGCTGGCTGGCGTCGGTCGCGCAGCATCTCGCCAAGCAGGCGGGCAGTCTCCGGCCATAGTGGGCAGGTCCGCCACTTATCGCCCTTGCCGTGCAGGTTCACCCGCGGTGAAGAGTTCAAAACCAACTGATCGACGCTCAGTCCGATGACTTCCGTTGCGCGGGCGCCCGTATTGTACAGAAACATGAGCAGCGCAGTGTCGCGGATGGACAGCTTCCCGCCGCGCGGCAATTTGTCGAAAAGACGTTCGAGCTCGTCGCGTTCGAGATAATAGGTGGCTGTCGGCTGCGTGCGCTTCCTTGGGATGGCGGCGACGCGTTCGGCCTCCGGCAGCACCATCGGTTCCCGACCCCCGGCATAGGCGAAGAAGGGTTGTGTAACATCGCGAGCCGGTGGTTCCGTGCTCGGATGCCGTTGCCGCGCTCTGCTTCAAGATGGGCGAGAAAGGCTCGCGCGTTGTCGGCGCTGAGGTCGCTCAGCCTGAGCTTGCTAATCGGGCGTCGATTAACAACCGGATTCCGTCGCAGTAGCTCCGGATCGAAGTGGATGCCAGGCCCTTCTCGGCCTTGAGATGATGCTCGAAGAACTGATAGACGAGGTTGCCGACGGACCTCATGGCCGTCCTCCACGCGAGAGCGGCGCCGCAAAGCGTTCGAAGCGCTGGCCGGCGGCTTCAAGGAGATCGGCGGTAATGCTGAGATAGACGGCCGTGGAAGCGGGATTCACATGTCCCATGAAGGTCGACAGCTTGACCAGTTTGTCGGTGGGATTTTGTCCGTCACGATACCATCGCAGAAGCCGCCCGACAGCAAAGCTGTGTCGCAGATCATGCACGTGGGCCGGCGTTCCTCCCCGGCGGGATGGGGATCTCCAACTGGTCGGCCAGCAAACGGAAAATGATGCTGATCGTGCCGGGATTCACTGCCCGACCCCGCAGGAAGGAAAACAACGGTGTGTCGGAGGTAACCGAAACGAGGTGCTGTGAGCGCAGCGCCATGAACGCGTAAAGGCGCTGTGCCAGCTGCGGCCCCATGGGAATGAGCCTTGACTTAGAAAACTTCGTCTCGCGGATAGTCAGGAATGTTGCGATCCCGATCGACATCCCGCCAGCGCAGACGCGCAACCTCGCCGACACGGAGGCCAAGCCCGAACAGCAGGCTGAAGATGGTGGCGTAGGCGGGACCGCGAAGCGGGGCGTTATTCTGATTCGGGAGTTCGGCGGCGCGCTCGATGAGCTGTTGAGCAGTCCGAAGATCCAGGATGCAGGGGGGTCTCGGATTGCCTCGGCGGCGCGGCTTCATCGTGACCGGAGAGCGATCGATGACGTCATGTTCGACCATCCACTCGAACAGGCGGCCGACGACACCGACAAGATGGTTGAAGCTTCTCGGACGGGGCTCGCGGACGGCTCAGGAAAAAAGGCATCGAGGAGCACCGGGGTGATTTGGGTCATGCTTGTCACCCCTCGAGCGTTCAGATAGCCGTCGAGCATCCGCAGCACTTTGTCTTCAACATCGTAGCGCCGGTTGAGCGCGCGCTTGTGGCAAACGAACGCGACAATGTGGGGCGCGATCGGACTTGAAGGCTCGGGAAGACGGGCTCTCATTGCGGGTCCTCCCCATCACCAAGAGCTACTTCACGCAAGCATCGACTTGGACCTTGGCGTAGATCATGGTTGAGGAAGCAGCCCGATGGCCGACATAGTCGCCGATGGTCTTGAGCGAAAATCCCGTGTCCACCAGGCGCTGGACGCAGGCATGCCGGAGAGTGTGTGATCCCGGACGGCTAACATCCCGGCGCGATGAAGGTACTTGCTGGCAGTGGCCGACACCGCAGAGTGCGTGAGTGGTGATTGTGGCGGCAAGTGCCGCCAGAAAAGCAATCGGCTTTGAACGTCGGGCCGCCCGTTCCTGAGGTAACCCACGATCGCCTCACCAACGACGGGGGCCAGCGGATAGGTTGTGCTGTGCTCGGCCTTACGCCCGCGCACATGCAGCCGATCGCGCTTCCAGTCGATATCGTCGAGCGTCACTAGCGCGACTTCACGGGAGCGCAGCCCATAAACGGCCATCAGCAGCAGCATGGCGTAGTCGCGCCGGGCAACCACGGTGCGGCGGTCCACCTGATCAAGCATGTCCTGGACTGAACCCCAACTAATCCATCGAGGGATATCTGCCAGCCGATAACGCTGAGGTATCTCGACGAGCTTGCTGATGTCACGCTGAAGAATGCGTTCCCGATGCAGATATCGAAGGAACACGCGCAGGATGCTAGCGAGACTGATCATTGCGGTACGGCCGAAATGCGAGGCCTGTGTGGTGATGAAGGCCGTCACCACCGGCAATAAGCGACTTCGGATCACATCCCATATCGGCGAGATGCCGTTCAAAGACGCGCAGGTAATGCCGGTAATGCGCGATGGAGCTTTGCCGCAACCCTCGCTCATCGCGGAGATAATCGAAGAAGCCTGGAACCTGGACCGCAAATGGATCGGGCAGCGAAGATCTGGTGCCGTCGGCGCCTGCTTGCCATACGACCAGGCTGAAGAAATGCCGCATGACCCCCATGACAAAATTGCGGTCGCGTCGACGTGCATCAGCCGATCGATCGGGATGGCGAGTTGACAACCAATCAGCAATGAACGGCTCGATAAGCCTTTCTGCCTGCTCGATCCGTTCGACATTGTGGCTGGCAGTGAATACCGCGAACTTCACGAGGATGGGAACGCGGCGATAGATGCTTCGAGGCGATATATGCACGTTCGCATAAAGCCTTCACATATTGCTCGATCTGCAGTCCAAGCCAGCAATCCATAATCCGATCGACCGTCTGCGGCTTGACGAAAAAGAGTACGAAAAAGAGTTCCAACATGGCAACCTCCGTTCTGAACCAGGAACGGTGGGAGGGTGCGCTCGAAGTTCTCTCGCGAGATGTGCCGCCATAGAGAATCAGGTCGTTCACGGAACTTACGCCCGCCGGCAACCTGTTGAGGCTCCACATCTAACAGATTCTTTGTAACGCGATTCGGACCGATATTGCGGTGCAACATCATTGATCTGGTCAGGTCATATCGATGGCTGCAGGCTCCCTTCAACGAGAAAAAGCGCGCGCTCGTGACGCATTATCGAAGAAGCCATTTCATGAGCTGCAAGCAACTTCGACGTAGCCGAGTGTCGGGGCCGCGTCGATATAGGCGGCGCTGTCAAGCATTGTCGCGAGGCAATGGGATATTGTGTCGAGAACCTCTCCTTGACCTGCGGTCTCACTGGCGCCGAGCCGACCTCAACCCCGAAAACATACTCAAGCTCACATCAAGATGGCTGATGAGCCTGAGCCGACGCCACTCTGCGAATCACCTGGTGCGCTTTGGCTGCAGCGACGGCCGTGAGGCAAACTTCGTCGAGAAATCATTAGAAAGTGCCGATAGGACGCTCGCAAGGTGCAAGTCAACCAATTGAAAACTTGGCATTAGTGCGGCGATTGTCCTGCGGTGCGGCCTCTTCACCGACGGCCACTTTGCGACAATATGGAGATTCCGGTTGTAGCATCGTTTCGTCGGGACGACCCCTCCCTTCGATCTCTTGATGCTGGCAATGCAGATGGCTGGGCCAAGGCTGTCCTCTTCTAAGTTCAATTCGCTTCAGTCAAGTCGGGTCATGAAGCCGAAGGAGCAGACCTGTCGCTGTCGCAGTACCCGTCCAATAATGCCAACTCTTTGTGATTGGCACGGGACTTGCAATGTATTGCATTAGGCGAGTCGCGGCTCCGACTAGGACAATGATAATCGCGAAGAGCGCCGGCAACATCATGGCCCATGGATAGCGCGATCGGACTTGGGGGAGCCCATGCCAAACACGAGAACAGATGCAGACAGCCTCGGCTCCCGAGAATTGCCGGCAGGAGCGCTATACGGGGTAGCCACGCTTCGGGGCCACGAAAACTTCGACATCTCATTTCACAAGCTCGGCGACGCGCCAGAGCTTCTCAAGGCGCTTGCACGCATCAAGCATGCAGCAGCAGCAGCCAACCGCGATATCCGCGTCCTCCCGGCCGGTATCGCGAACGCCATTATCGCGGCGTCCGTCGAGATCGAAAACGGCCGTCACACCGATCAGTTCATCGTCGATTTGCTGGAAGGCTCGGGTGGAACCTCCATCAACATGAACGTCAATGAAGTGATCGCGAACCGCGCGCTCCAGATCCTGAACGAGCAGCCGGGTGCATATAGCCGTATCCATCCGAACGATCACGTCAATACCGGCCAATCGACCAACGACGTCTTACCCGCAGCCGTCAAGCTGGCAGTCTACGACAAGTCTCTGTCCCTCATTGAGGCTCTGAAGCATCTAACAGAAGCTCTTGAAGAGCGGTCCATCGCCTTCAAGGATGTTTTGCGGATCGGCAGGACTTGCATGCAGGCGGCACAGCCCATGCGCCTCGGTCAAGCGTTTTCCGGTTATGCTGCGGCCATTCGTCGGCTCGTTGAGAAGCTGGTTTCCGCTCGTGATGATATGCTCGTCCTGCCCTTGGGCGGAACGGCCATCGGAACCGGACTGGGCTCCGCTCCGGGTTACCGGAGCGCCGTTTATCGCCATCTGAAAGAAATCGTCGGGGCAGATGTCCGCCCGGGCGCGAACATGTTCGATGCCATGCAGAATGCCGACGCGTTCGCCCGCGTCTCCTCGGAGATACGCATCTCCGCCGAGGTCATCGGCAAGATCGCATCCGATCTCATCATTCTTGCGTCTGGCCTGAACAGCGGCGTCGCCGAGTTGCGACTCCCGTCGGTTCAGCCCGGTTCCTCCATTATGCCGGGCAAGATCAACCCGGTCCTACCGATGATGATGCAGCAGGTAGCCTTCGCCGTTGTCGGCAACGATGCCGCCGTATCCCTGGCCTCGCGGCAGGGACAGCTCGAAATTAATCACTTCGAACCGATCATCGCCTCACGCTTGTTCGACTCGATTGAGCTCCTTGCGAAATCCACGCGCATTTTTGCCGATAAATGCATCGCCGGCATCGAGGCCGACCGTGAGCAGTCCTTCAGGAACCTGATGCAATCGTCGGCGCTTGCCACCGCCTTAGTGCCGAAGCTCGGTTACGCCGAGGCATCGAAGCTCGTGCAGGCTTCCGCCGCGGAACGGCGCCCATTCATGCAAGTAGCCATAGAACGTGGTCTTCTGACCCACGACGAAGTCCTCGAGGTTGTTCGCGAAAGTGCCGATCATCGCGAGGAGATCGCATGAGCCATTATTCCGCCCCTTCCATTCTACGCCATGGCCTCACCAGCAACCGGACTGGCCGCGCGCCCGGCGCGATCCGCACCGAAACCAGCTTACGGGTCGTCATTCGGCGCGGGCGATCACGTATTGTCGATGCTTCGATGGCGGAGCAGTTGACCGCTCTGTGCAAAGCTGGCGCCCGACCGCAAAAGGTCGGTCGCAAGGCTGTGGCGGAAAAGATGGCGCCGTCCTGCGGAATGCCGCGCCGCTTATCCCGCGCCTCGGTCGTCGCGGCACGGTAGTCACGGTTCGTCACGACCCACAGTCGCACCTTGAATGTCAAAAGCCGGTTAGCTTTACGATGGATGCCACTTGGCAATTCCCCTCACCATCGCCATGGAAATTCCGCGCGCATCTAGCTCGGAAGCCTGGATCCAGAACTACCCTGCGCGGCCGCAGGGACCCTCATCCAGCGGTGCGAGGCCGATGAATGAAGCTGTGCCATCCCGTCAGCCCGTAGCGGACCTTGGGTTTCTTATCCGCGGAGGATGGCAGCACCGCGAACGCTGGCTTCCGTGCTACCTTGTCCGGGCACGCGAGGGCGAGCACCTGATGCCGGAAGCCGGAAGCCCGACGTATATCAACATCCGCGGAGTGCCTTATAGGGCCGAGTTGCTGGAAGCAGACGGCGGCTCACGGGTTCGTAGGCCTGCTCCCAGAGCGCGGAGTTATCGATAAGGAAGTTGCACGCGGGCTGACTGGGCTCACTACCGAAAAGCTCACTTTGATGTTGGCCTTCGCAGCCTTGCCGTCGCGGCCATGGCTGTTTCGGCCACCACCCGGAACAAGGACTGCTAAATGCCGATGAAGTTTTGGGTGAAGTTGCCGACTGGCTGGATCAACGCTGGTGGACTGAAGGCTCTCCGGTGACGTCACGGTCAGAGGGGGCGATGAGAACGATCCGGGCGATTCAGTATCTTCGGGCGGCGGCGGCGCTCGCTGTCGTGATCTTTCACGCCGCCGAGAAGACCGGCCACGATTTTACCATCGGAGCGGCCGGCGTCGACGTCTTCTTCGTCATTAGCGGCTTCATCATGTGGGTGATCAACGACCGGCGGCCGGTGACCCCCGCGAAATTCATCGCCAATCGCCTCCGCCACATAGTTCCGATCTACTGGTTTTCGACGGCCGTCATGATTGCCGGCGGGCTCGCCGGCCTGTTTCCCAACCTGGTGCTGACTCTCGACCACGTTCTGGCATCCCTGGTCTTCATTCCGGTCCGCTCGCCAAGCAGCGGGGAGATATGGCCGGTGCTCGTGCAGGGCTGGACGCTAAATTTCGAGATGCTCTTCTACGCCGTGTTCGCGGCCTCCCCGCTGCTGCCGCGCCAATGGCGCCTCCTGGCCAATACGAGCCTCTTCGTGGCGCTGGTCACGCTCGGGTTGGTTGCTCGCAGCGAAAATGCTCTCTGGCTGACCCATACACGGCCGATGATACTCGAGTTCGTCGCCGGTATGATCCTCGCGGAGTTCTGGCTTCGGGGGAAGGTTCCCGGGGCGGCGATAGGTTCTTCATTGATTGCCTGCTCGCTCGGCGGCTTCGCCCTGATCGGTGGCCTCCATCTTCCCTTCGATGAACGCTCGACAGGGCCGCTCGCCGTCCTCCTGCTTCTTGGAGCGCTGTCGCTCAAGGCAAGCGGACGGGTCCCGATGCTGAACCTGCCGGCCCTGCTCGGCGATGCTTCCTATTCAGTCTACCTATGGCACGCCTTCGCGATCTCGGGTCGTCGCCAAGCCCGGCGGCATTTGGGCATCCTAGCGGGGATCTCGTTGCTCATGGCGATCGTGTCGGGCACGATCGCCCGTATCTCAGCCTACGTGTTTCTCGAGCTCCCGCTGCTGCAGCGTGGACGGAGTGCCGCCGCCCAATAGGCCGAGCCTGCCGGTTGCTCAGCCGTTTCGGCGCGAATGCCAGTTCCAGGCGGACTCGGTGATCGGATCGTATTGCGGCTCCCAGCCCCGAGCACTTGCCGAACTTGTCGTTGTTGGCGACGAGCGTCGTCGAGGGGCCGTTTCCAGGCGGTCGAGATCGTCGGCGGTTAGCTGATGATTGATGCAATTGAAATTTGCGTGCCGCCCTCCTCACGGTAGAGCCGTTCCATCCAGCCGTGAAGGTTCGGATGCTTGCGCCAGTAGTGGAGCGCTGTGGCCTCTTCGACCTCAAAGTCGACCGGCGCGGCAGGCGATTCGCGAAGCGTGCAGGCGCATGTCGAGCCCCATGATTTTCTCCTTTCGTTGCTCTGTCCCAAAGACGCGGCGTGAAAGGCTGGGCGGCATCGGCCGCCGCCCTTGACGGCAAGGCGCCGTCCGGCAGAAGCGCGCGAAACCGAAGGGGACGGCAACGCAAGGAGCCTGAAACTGACCTCATCGTGCACCAACGGATCCAATCACGCTCAGGGACAGGATGAGCGGCCCAGGCGGTCCCGAGCAACGGTTCCACCCGCACCCGGATCTCACTCCCCTCACCTAGACCTAGGCGTCGTGCTGCATCGCAGCAATGCGTAGAAACCACGGCTGGGAGGCAGTCCATTACGCCAGCGGCTGGCCGAAATCTGAATAGGGGCACACGATGAAGCCGCTTCTTCGTGCTACAGATCACGCACTCTCCTCTGGGCACTCATGCGGCAACGGCTACAGTCGGCTTGAAGGTAGCTGGTATAGCCGTGTTGCACGGCCGTCGCACATCCATTGCCATGCCGCGCCGTCATAGTCGCCCGAAAACGGATCGGATCGACGGCGAGACATTGATACGCGCTTTAGTGGCTTGGAAACGCGGTAAGCCGCGTGCCTGTTCGATGGTCAACTTCTTACCCCCCAATAAGGAATACATCCGTCGGCTCGGGCGAAAGCGGAAGACCCTGATTGCTGAACGTGTTTTCCACGTCAATCGCATAAAGGTGCTGCTCTTCATCAAAGCGTTCGAGAGTACGAGCCTTTGCGTCGTGATCGTCGAAAACGCTTGGAGGAGCTTCGAACTGGGGGCGGCAGGATAGTGTCGAAGCACCTCAGAGCCGAAATCTGCCGAGAACGGATCGCCTCGAATTGTTGCACACAGATCAATGCTGTGGAAGGGGAACGAGCGGCGGCACCGGCTTCTAAACTGTTTAATCGGCGCTTCCTCAGTGGATGGGAGACGGATAATGACAGGATTCGGCCGGCTGGCGAATGCGCGAGCGGACCAGTCTCCCAGGTCCCGGGCTGAATCGAATATTGGCTCTCGAAAGAATTGCTCGGCGTTCAGTTCGGTCATGCAGGGTCGGCGCTCTGAAAATCGAGACTCAGGAAGGTCCTCCGCTCAATGGCCGCCTTCCGCCAGCGGTTGCCCCGACGCCACACTTCAGAGATCGCTCCGTTATCCGTTAGTTGAATGGTGACAAGCAAAAACTCAATTTCCTAGTGCCCAGAAAAGTGAGTATCAATGTCAGTGTCGTCGCACAGGCGCCAGATCTTTGTTCTCGTAACAGAAGGAGAGCCTTATGTCTTCCAATCGGATAGATGGTACCGGGTCCTTGCCCTCCCCGCTGAGGTATGTCGACACACAGGATGATAAACTATTCAGGCAAGCTGTGAATGAAACC
The DNA here is from genome assembly GCF_008932245.1 of Sinorhizobium alkalisoli. Classification (NCBI taxonomy): domain Bacteria; kingdom Pseudomonadati; phylum Pseudomonadota; class Alphaproteobacteria; order Hyphomicrobiales; family Rhizobiaceae; genus Sinorhizobium; species Sinorhizobium alkalisoli. The sequence continues at coordinate 46,415 of NZ_CP034911.1, forward strand.
AAATCACCGACTGACGCGCTTCTAGCGACGAACGCTCCGATTTGGAGCTCGAGCGCTCCATACGCAAGCTTTTCACACGGTAGCCATTCTTGGAACAACGACATATATGGTAAGGGCGCTGGGCCTCAGACGATTTCAGTTCATGCAGACAACCAGTGGAGCGTGTGGTCGAACCAGCCTAATACTGATGGCATCAAGAGCTACCCCCATCAGGAAGTCGATATTGGGAAACCGCTCAGCTCAATCAACAGTCTGACGTCGAGCTTCAATCAGGAAGTTCCTGCTGGCGGCGCCTGGAACACCGCCTACGACATCTGGGACAGCTCACATCAGAATGAGATAATGCTCTGGACAAACTATACCGGACATCCGGACGGCAGCGGCAATGTCAAGCCCATCTCAAAACATTATGACGCTTCCGGGGCGGCGGTTCCGATCTACCGCAATGTCAATGTAGGCGGAGCGAGTTGGAACGTGTTCGAAGGCTATAATGGTCACAAGGTCATCTCACTGCTGCTCACTTCCAAGACCGATACCGGGACGGTGGACATAAAGAGTATCCTAGATTGGCTCAAGTCGAAGGGCCATCTTGGCGACATAAACGTCGGCAGCGTTCAATACGGCGTCGAGATTACCTCGTCCCCAGGCGGGATGAAATTCAACTTCAAGAACTGCTCCGTGAGCTCGACGTGACATACGGCCGCAGAGCCAGCTCCTCATTATTTCTGAAGGGAGTCCGAAGTCGAGTTCGCAAGGCCCCACCCGGGAAAGGAGGTGCACACGACACTCTCTCTATCACGGGACGTGTTGGTGAAGCAGGGCAATCACGCTGAGAGGAGAGGAAATGGCGATTGACGCCGTGGTTGCCATCCAGGTGTATTCTCACATGTCGTCGATGGAGGCAGCGCCGTGAGAGGAGCGGCTGACCGAGGGGGCGAACAGCCGACGTGGTTGCGCAGCGGATCAGCGGCGAACATACTTCTCTCGCGCCCGTTTCTGATGTCCAGAAGCTGACCTTTACCGGTTTGAGGAAGATATCGCCGCAGGCCGGCCCGGAGAACCTGCCCATCTCCCTGCCTCCCGCGAGCGAGAAAGCGCCAGCTGTCTTCCCGCATAGTCACGCGACGTCTTGGTCGCGCGCCGGCAAACTCTCAGCCGCCATTCTTCTTTGCGTTTTGCTTTCCTCGTGCAGCGAAGACGTGCTGACGGCCCTGGACCAGCTCATGACTGGCAGCGCTCTTCCACCACCACACGCCGGGAAAGCAGAGCCCGTATTTTGGAAGCTCTTGCGGCCGGGCCAGCTTGTCCCAATAGGCGATCTGGGCGGTCAGATTGGAATAGAGTGGAATGACGTAATTGTGGGCGAGCAGCACGCGGTCGAGCGCCTTCGTGGCGGCAAACAGCGTTCCGCGACCCTTCGTGAAGATCACGCGCTGGATCAAGGCGTCGACGCCAGGATCGGAAATGCCGGCATAATTCCTGGAGCCATCGCGCGTGGCGGCTGCCGAGCCCCAGTAATCCGCCTGTTCGTTTCCAGGGGTCAAGGTCTGACCCCAGACTTCCCAGGTCATGTCGTAGTCGAAGGCGTTAGTGCGTTTCGTGTATTGCAACGGCTCGGCGAGAGTTACGCGCACCTCGATGCCAATGCTTTGGAGGTTTCGGACATAGGGCAGTACCACGGTCTTCTGAGCGCGATTGTTCAACATGATCTCGATGGTAAATGGCGTGCCGGTCGTCGTATCGACCATCCGGTTACCTTTGATCTCGAACCCAGCCTGCTTCAGTAGCGCGGTCGCCTTGCGCAGGTTTCGTACGCCTCTTGGGAGGTGGTACTGATGGAGTTCCTGAAAGGGGTGGTGAACACTTCCGGCGGCACGAGATCCTTGACCTCGTTTAGGATCTCCAATTCCTTGCCTTCCGGCAGTCCGGAAGAAGCTAGGTTCGTACCGAAGAAGAAGCTATTGATCCGCTGATAATGAGTGGCGGAGCTCTTCGCCTGCTCGAACTCGACGGCCTGGAAATCGAAGGCATAGTTCAAGGCCTCGCGCACTTTCTTGCCGTCAAAAGATTGCGGCGCATGTTCGGAACCAAGGCCTGCATGTTGCCCATCGCCCGGAAGGGATTGGGGATTTCCTCGCGCTTCACCCGTCGTATCCGATTGCGCGCATGCCCTGGTCTTCGAGCCAGAAATGGGCATCGCCGGAACGGAAGGCGTCGAACTCGACGTCGCGATCGCCAAAAAAGGAATAGGTGATCGAATCGAAATTGTTCTGCCCGACATTGACGTTGAGCGCGGCGCCCCAGTAATCGGACCGGCGTTCATAATGGATGGTTCCGCCGGGGGAGAACGATGCAATGCGGTAGGGACCCGACCCCATGACCGGTTCAGGTGTCGTTCGCGAAATGTCGCGCGGCGCGGCTTGCCGTCCGGTCCGGTACCTTCCCACCTGTGCTTCGGCAAAATCAGGATCTGCCCGAGAATATACGGGAGTTCGTGGTTGCCCTTCTCGTCGAAGTGGGACGTGACGTCCCTGTCCCCCGTCTTCTCCGCCTTCACGACATGCCGATAGTCGCTCTGATAGAGTGGGTTCAGTTTCTTCGCCTTATCGAAGCTAAAGACGACGTCTTCCGGCGTCACCGGCTTGTCGTCGGCCCATTTCGCTTCCTGCCTCCGCCGGAACGTGGCTGAGGAGATGTCGTCCGGGAAGGAAACGCCTTCGGCCAGAAGGCCGTAGGCTGTCGAAATCTCGTCCTCTGACTGTTTCAGAGCGTGCCGAAGACGAGCGTCAAGCCGGCGGCCGTTTCGCCCTTCTCCAGCTGGGGGTTGAACGTGTCGAAGGTGCCCGTCTGGGAAAGCCTGAGGTCTCCGCCCTTCGATGCCTCGGGATTCACATAGTCGAAGTGGTCAAAGTCCGGCGCGTACCTGAGATCGTCGACGAGCGACAGTCCATAGTGCCAGACCGGCTGCTCTTGAGCCTCCGCCGTTGCCGCCAGAATGTCCAGCATCCCGTCTTTTCTCCTTGTATTATTTACCGCTTAGCCGCCACTTGTTTTGTGGGGCGGCCTTCGTCCTGCAGCAAAAATAGTGGCACCTGATTGCCAGTTAGGCGGCGCCTGTTCGTCGCTGGATATGCATTTCAGCGCCGATCGTTCTTAAGTATGGGAAATTCACACTCTCAAAAAATCGATTTTTCAAATTGTGTTCATTGAGGCTATGGATGTACTGAACTTGTGACTGACAGGGTCGGGGCTGTATGTCGAGCAAGAGCTCGCCCCATCGCTGTACCTATGGCCGACGACAGTTCCGACGCACCTTCGACGGCAAGAGGATTCTGCGCGCGCGCGATATTGATGACTGGCCGGCCTGCATTCCCGATGCTCATCCCGGCTATATCAGCTGGGAGCGACATCAAGAGAACCTGAAGGTCCTCAAGGCGAATGGCCGTGGATTTGAAGCCGCACGAGCTTCAATCCCAAGAGAGGGGCCGGCACTGCTGCAAGGCCGGGCTGTGTGTGGGCAATGCGGCAGCCACCTCGGGGTTCGCTATGCGGCCCGGCGTGGCCGGCAGGAAGCCTGGTACATCTGTAACCGTGCCCGCATCTATCGTGGGGAGCCCATGTGTCAGTCGATCGCCGCGCCTCCCGTCGATGAAGCCATCGGCATGCTGATTGCTGAGCAAATGACGCCGGCGGCCGTCGAACCTGCGATTGAAGTATGAAGAGGCAGACCGGTTGCGCCAGACGGGATCAGGCCGACCGCACCGCCGCGCATCACCCGCTGCAAGTGCGCCTCGTCGACGTCCGCACCGGCACGCACGACGGCATCGCCAATGACGACCTCGACAACGCGTTCCTTAATTGCCGCAGATCTCGGCTGCTGTTCTTTCACCAGAGCAGAGCTTTGCTCACCATCTCCACTAAGCTCCCGTCTCCATCGAAAGAGCTGCGAAGGCAGAATACCGATCCGTCGAGCAACCGCCGAAATGTTCGCTCCCGGCATGGACGCCTCCTCGACGCCCGCAATGTCGGCCCCGGAACCGCCCTGACTGGCAACGTCCGCGGCTTGCACAACTCAGGCCGCAAGCCGTTCTTGCAGGTTGTTTAGATAATCTTCTGCGTAGGTTTGCGCCATCGTAATCGGCAGATTGATCCCGGCAGTGGCCGCCTCTTCCAGTGCCTTCTTTACGAGCCCATTGCGAATTGCCAGCTTGACCTCGGGGCCTGCGACCAGGCTGAGCGCCTGCGCTCTAATACTGATGCCAGCTTGTTGCAGCGCCTGCTTCATATTGCCTCCGGTAATGGCTGTACGGAGAAGATTTGCCGCTTGCGCTTCGCACGCAAGAGCCATTGAAGCCGCGTCGGCCACTTGGCCTAAGACAGGAACGAAGCTCAACAAACCCACCGCGGTCGCAGCCCAATCGAGCACCGGCGAGACCACCTTGAGCACATCGCCGACTGCGTGGATAAAGGCTCCGCCGTTTTTCTTGGGCGTTTTCGCATTAGGCTGGTCAGTCCGACCCATCATCATATCTGAGACGGCGTCCTGTTGTGCAGCGGTTTGGGGAGCATGAGCCTTCCGCTGCTGAACGGTGCGGTTCGCTGACGACATGCTCTCGCAAAAATGGGCAAAGTCCTTTTTGCTAATGTCACCGGAATCCACCGTGTGTCCGCCGCCGAAGTCGAAGAACGAATTATGGGTCTCATAGCCCGTAATCGTATTGTTTAGCAGACCAAATAACAGAGGATCTGAGAGTAGTTGCGAGGCTGCTTTCCGCACTTTCGGATCACAGCGCTTATCCTCTGCCATGCTCGCGAGCTTGTCACGAGTGAGATCACCACTTCCAAAGAAGGCGTCCTGATTGCCTTTTATCGATTCAATTGTGTCCAGTTCGGTTTGCGTGAGACTCATTGACGATGAAGCAACCTGCAGAAAATCCTCTTTGTGAACCTGGTCTATCGCACCACCGTATAACTGTTTCCATTCGTCCGGGCGCTGGACGAAGTACTGAGCCGCCGCAATGACCTGAGGCGGACATTTGCCCGTTTTCGCTTCGCCTTCGACGATCCGCTCGAACTCAGCGATACTGAGGTTCTTGGGCAGGTTTTCAGAGTACCGGTAAAGCTCGCGTAACGCATCGTTCCGTGTCATGACCGACGGATGGGGATTCCCAGTGCTGTCGGATGGAATGTAATTCTGCGTATAGCTTTGCGCCTGGTTCTCCAGAAATGCAGTAATTTGTGGATGGTGGCCACAGAATGCCGACAAGTCTCGAGCCGTAAATTTGCCGCCGCAGCGGCCATCACCCTGCGAGCCGATAGCATAAAAGAGCTCTGGATCCTGCTGCAATCCCTCGATAGACGCTTTCAGATCCGGCGGCGTTGAGGGATCATTCGCTTTGTCTCCCAGCGATTCCCACTTGAGCGGACATTGGTCCTTATGACGGTTTAGCACTGCTACAATCTGTAACTCGACTGAGGTGAGCGAGCCGCCGTTCCACTTGATTCTCTCGCTTTCTACGGGCGTCGTTGCGACCGAAGGAGATTCGATCGACGAAGTTTCCGGGCGCTGACCCATTGATTCTAGTGCCGCCTTCATATGTGGCGGCAGCAGGTCCAATGGGGTCAATTCCTCCAATGACGACCCGGCACTCGGCGGCGGCGATTCCGACGCATGCTGGCACAACCGTTCCAAAGGCAATGCGAGGCTCCGGAGCGCGAACTGACCGGTCCTGTCTTCAGACCGGCAAATGGAAAGCATCGCATCGAAGTTCTGCTGCGTCTTACCGAGCGCGGACACTGGACCATACCAACCCCGTGCGGACTGCGAAAAAACCTTGGCGATATTGTTTGACATTGTGGCTCCTCGGACGAGAATTGCAATCCCCCTGGGAGATGCAAGATTAGTTCACGAACGTTGGCAAATCCGAGCATTGACGAGGTCGCTGCATTTCCACCGCTCCGCGCTTAGTTGCCCCGCTAGTTTATGGCTCTCAGGTTCATTCTGGCACTCAATGGCCAGTGATTGTTGGAGATCCTGAATTGGATCATGAGCGGTTCAGCTTTCGAGAACCTGACGAACCCATGCGAATTCACTTAGGACCGCTGTCGGTTACGTTTTCTCCAGAAACCGCGGCATATCCATCGATGTCATTTCCGGTTAAGCTCAGGCTTCTCGGCAACACCATCCTGTTGCGGCACGTCAGAAGAATAAGCCGCTTCGGGTCGTCCACCGCGCACGACCATGGTCGAGGAGCCCCGAAACAATAACAGCAAGGATTCCTCACTCGGTGCCGGCGCGACATGAGGCTGCGCTTGCGCCTCCGCAAGGAGGCCGTTGAACGTCTGCTCCACGAGCGCGAGGAAGCGCGGTGGACCAGAAACCAAAACGAGGTCACTTCCCGCCGCGGATTTCACGACATAGCGGTCATCGGAGATGCCGAGCTCATCGAGAGCCGCCTTGAACGCATCGAAGCGAATCGGGGTCAATACAAACATCTTAGATTGCGCTTCTTTGGCGGCAGATACATAGAGTACAAGCCCATCATAGTACCATTGTAGATCGTACAGCTTACTCAAGCGATCGAGGAACTCCCGCGGTGGCAAATCGGGCATACGTCCGCGAATCCGTCCCCTCACCTCGGCGCTGATGCTGACCCTGATATTCAGGTTGTTTCCGAATTGCTGCAGCGCGGCAGCGACATCCTGATCCAAGACCGTATACCTATAGGGTGTAGAGGGGAGCGATAGAGGGGCGCCGACGGCTGTATGTATTCCGGCCGAGAGAAAAATCCCGACGCAGAGAACTCTCGTCAAGTTGTGTAGGATCGTGGATAGAATGAACGATGTGGACATCTCGTCCTGATAACCGAACGGCCGAAACTCTCACAAGTACAAAAGTCGCTAAGTTGAGTTTTTAGATAAATGACGCGCTCTCGTCAGCTTGCAGTCAGCTCACCTCTCTAGGTACAGGCGCAACAGCCGGTGATCGCCGGCTAGACGCAAACCACGCGAGACGCAAAGCAATCGAGTCGTTGCATTATGCTGCCTGTTAACTCAATCTCTGCCAGTCTGGTTGACTTTGTTCCCAAGGTTGCTTCCCCCTCATTGGGAGAGCAGGCTCAGTTTGAGCGGGCACTAGCGCAGGCGGCCGCCTCTACGAAGAACGATACCGGATTGTCGCCACCAACGGCGGCGCCAGTTCCTCCGCAGCTGGATGTCCAACGCGCGACTCCACAGCCAAGCTCGCGCGGCGACCGCGTGCTCCAAACGCTTTCTTCCATGTACCGCGAGCAGACGGTTGGTTCTGCCGCGCTTGACCATCAGGTAGACCTTGCAAAAAGCGCTCCACTCCGGGCGGTACAGAGGCTCCCTGTCGAAGGTGGGACACCGGCAAGATCGACGGGACCCGATTTCGGGTCGACGATGTCTAATCTACGGGATCTCTACAGTGGCGTCACTAAAGTTTCTCTAGTTTCTAAAGGTGTCAGCGGCATCACCTCATCTGTGAACACGCTAATAAAACAAGGATGAACCGCTCGTATGATTGGCTTAGCACTTGGCGAAATCCGGCATAGCCGCCTGTCGGGTCTTCGTTCGCTTCGTTTGGTCGTTCTGCCACTTCTCTTCGCCTTGAGTGGTTGCAAGACCGATCTGTATACGCAACTGCAGGAGCGCGAGGCGAATGAGATGCTCTCGCTTCTAATCGACAACGGGGTTGATGCGGTCCGGGTTGCCGCCAAGGATGGGACCAGCACGATCCAGGTCGACGAAAAGCTGCTTGCGTTGTCAATCAACCTCTTGAATGCCAAGGGGCTACCCCGCCAGTCGTTCAAAAACCTCGGGGATATTTTCAGCGGATCAGGCCTGATCGCCTCGCCGACCGAGGAGCGTGCTCGTTACATCTATGCCCTAAGCGAAGAGTTGTCGCGTACTATCAGCGACATCGACGGCGTCTTGTCAGTACGTGTTCATGTCGTTCTGCCGAATAACGATCTGTTAGGTTCGGATGGCACGCCATCCTCGTCCTCGGTCTTTATACGGCACGACGCCAAATCGAACCTCCCAGTTCTCCTGCCGAAGATAAAGATGTTGGTCGCCGACAGCATCGAGGGCCTGTCCTACGAAAAGGTGGAGGTGGTTTTGGTGCCAGTGGAACCGTCCGGACCTGAGTACCGGCGCGCTCCGGCGACTGTTTCAGCCCAAACATCCAACTCTTTTCCACCGCCACTTCTGCCAATCGTGATGGGTGTTGCCGCAGCTGCATTCGCAGCGGCGTGCTATCAATTAGTCGGTGGTCTAATGCGTCGGCGCAAGCAATCATCGGGCCAACTATCCAAGGTCGAAGGTTCCTCCGGGGCTTCCGCTGTCGAGGCCGTTCGCAAAAAGATCAGCGCATAGGTAATAATCCCAATGTCGATACCGATACAGGCTGCCGGACTCCATCGGTCCCTCCAACTGAATTCCATGTGGCTAAACGACCTTGCTGCTATGGCTCACCCGACTCGTCTTGCCGCTCGTCTTGACCCGGCGTTGTCCGCTGCGACGTTGGAACAGTTGCAGAAGCGTCCCAGGCTGCAGCCAAGACTGGCGGAGTTGCTGTTTGATAATGAATTGCATTCGGACGGAACCGGCCTTGGGCCAGATCTGCTCCGCGGACATGATCCGCGTCGGACTGCTATCCTTGCCGGCAGTATCTGGCATGCCCGTTCGCTGTTGAAGCTTGTCTCAAAGCCCCACCTGACTGCGCTTATTGACCATATCGGCGCTGATGCCCACGCGTTCGGAATTCGGCATCTGGCGCAGGCGATCGCAACCAGCTTGATCGCTGATCCGAACAGGCTCGCGCAGCAAATCGAACACGATGGACATGCCTGTCTTGGAGCTTGGCTCAATGACAGTTCCGCGCTTGAGCGTAGCCGTGTGCTTCTTCGATTGCCGGTCGGGACCGCTGCGGAGAATCCTTTGCCCGAACACAGTAAAGCCTCCGGGCAATTGTTTGCGCTTGTCCTCGCCCATCTTGATACGGAGAACCCGACGAAATGACGGGAGATTATTCCGCCAAGCTCGTCGCGCCGCAAATGCGCCCGGTTGGGCCACTGATCCCGGCGAGTGAGCTTGAAATCTGGCATATCGCCGCAAAAGCGCGTGACGCAGCACAACGGTATCAACAGCGGGTTCGGAGCTGGGCACGCGAGGCCTACGAGCGTGAGCGGGCGCTCGGCCATGCCGAGGGCTTGAATGCAGGGGCCGAGGAAATGGCTAGGATAATTGCGCAGGCAGCCTCCGATGTGGCGCGACGAAAGGCGGTCCTCGAGCAGGAATTGCCGCAGCTGGTGATAGAGATACTAAACGATCTTCTGGGCGCTTTCGATCCGGGCGAGCTGTTGGTGAAAGCTGTTCGTCACGAGATTGAGCGCAAATATACCGGCGCGGAAGTTTGCCTCCACGTGTGTCCCGCGCAAGTCGATATGCTCGCGCGCGAATTTGCGCGTTGCGATGGGCGGGAAGGTCGGCCGAGGGTGCGGGTCGATCCCGATCCGACTTTATCGCCCCAACAATGCGTGCTGTGGAGCGAGTACGGCAATGTAGATCTTGGACTTGATGCACAGATGCGCGCGCTACGCCTCGGCTTCAGGCCGTATTCTGAAGAAGGAGAACTGTAATCACGCCGCTATCACAGCATAAAAATCTCGCCGGCAAGCGGAGTCTCGTTTCTGCGATCTCATCTTTGAGGTCCACAGCAAAGCAGATCGACACGCGTGTCGTGCGCGGCCGGATCACGCGGGCTATCGGTACACTGGTCCATGCCGTCTTGCCAGACACTCGGATTGGGGAACTTTGTCTTCTGCACGATACGCGAACCGGCCTGTCGCTCGAAGCCGAGGTGATCGGCTTTTCGGACAATGGCGTGTTGCTCACGCCGATCGGTGACCTGGTAGGCCTGTCCAGCCGCTCAGAAGTCGTGTCCACTGGACGAATGCGTGAAGTGCCAGTCGGGCCCGATTTGCTTGGCCGTGTGATTGACAGCCGTTGCCGCCCACTTGACGGCAAGGGTGAAATCAAAACCGTCGAAACTCGACCGCTGCACGGCAGGGCGCCCAACCCAATGAACAGGCGCATGGTTGAGCTCCCATTCCCGCTCGGGGTTCGTGTTCTGGATGGTCTCCTCACATGCGGCGAGGGCCAGCGAATAGGGATTTATGGCGAGCCTGGCTGTGGCAAGTCGACGTTATTGTCGCAGATCGTAAAAGGTGCCGCCGCCGACGTTTTCGTAGTCGCGCTCATAGGCGAGCGTGGACGTGAAGTTCGTGAGTTCATCGAGCGTCATCTTGGAGAGGCGGGCCTCCGTCGTACGGTCGTTGTGGTTGAAACCTCCGACCGCTCGGCAGTGGAGAGGGCGCAATGTGCTCCTATGGCGACCGCGCTCGCGGAGTACTTTCGCGAACAAGGGCTACGCGTCGCCCTCATGTTGGACTCGCTGACGCGCTTCTGCCGCGCCATGCGCGAAATTGGCCTTGCTGCGGGCGAGCCACCGACCCGGAGGGGCTTTCCTCCCTCCGTGTTTGCCATGCTGCCAGGTCTCCTTGAACGTGCCGGTATGGGTGAGCACGGCTCAATCACGGCCTTTTATACTGTGCTTGTCGAAGGTGATGGCACAGGCGATCCGATCGCGGAGGAATCGCGGGGCATTCTCGATGGCCATGTCGTCCTCTCACGCGCTATCGCTGCGCGGTCGCATTTCCCAGCTATTGATGTGCTGCAGAGTCGCAGCCGAGTCATGGATGCGGTCGTTTCTGGGACACATCGCAAGGCAGCATCTATTTTCCGTGATCTCCTCTCGCGCTATGCCGAGTCCGAGTTTTTGATCAAAGTCGGCGAGTACAAGCAGGGCGGCGATCCGTTAACTGACCGAGCTGTCGCTTCGATTGGCGACCTGAGGGAATTTTTGTGTCAGAGCGAAGGCGAGGCGTCGGATTTTGAGGAAACGGTCGCATGGATGTCGCGTCTGACCGCGTGACTCGTGTTCACACTTCGAGGTTGCGGCTTCTTAAGGATATGCAAGAGCGTAGTGCCTTTAGAGAGCTGTCCGAGAAGCAAGCCCAACACGATATGGCCACCTTAGCCTTGCAGAATGCCTCCCAGGAGCTTGCAAACGCACAGCAACATTTTGCACGGGCCGAAGCGGCGCTCTACGAGGAGCTGATGTCCCTTGACAAATGGTCTAGCGCAGCACTCGACCATCACCACCTTCAAATTGAGCGGCTTGCCGCTGAGGTCTCTTCGAAACGTCAGATGCTCGACGATGCGCACATCGCTCAAAAAGAGGCCGAGGCAGTGTTATCTAAGATGAGAACCGTGTGGGTCAGACGTTCGGCCGCAAGCCACAAATGGCAACAAATCGAGGACGAAGTCAGGCGCGCCGTCGAAATACAGTCCGAGGCGGCAGGGGAGATAGAGGGCGACGATGAGATATCGCTTCGATATGGCAGGGTTTTGCTCGCCCAGATGTCGCGCGATCAGACCCGATGATGGGAGCTTCTCTGGAAACGCTATACCCCAGCCTTGAGTCGCCTTGGTAACCACAGTGGTCAGACCTGCTATATTCGAACCTGCGCTAACACTGTCCCACGTGGTCGTCTCGTGGCTCAATGATGTTGCCGCTTTCCGCAGCCCCTTTCAGAGCTGGATTAGCGAGAAGCCGCTGTCGGTGCGGATACAAGGGCTTATTTGGCAGCAGAAACCTTCTGCCATTCCGATGCTTGACTGTGTTTGGCGCTTGGGAACTGAAACGATCGTCTTATCGCTGTCACGAGGCCTTGTTGAGGCGCTTATCGCGACGGTGCAGAGCGGTCTTGCATTCCCTTCCGACCCAACTGCTTCGCTCATTCTCGAGCTTGCACTTGAGCCGCTTGTCGCTCGATTAGAGGATCAGACGCAGCTGGATGTGCAGCTCTTGAAGGTGCGTGAGGCTTTGACAAAGGCTCCTTGTCTGGAACTTGATATCGCCTTCGGCTCAGTCAATGGCAAGGGCCGTCTATTCCTGTTTTCTCCCCTTGATGGCTTGGTCCCGCCTGCATTCCACGCCTTAGGCGAACTGCTTGGCCAATTGCCCCGACAGCCGCGCGAGCACTTCCCAGAGCTACCGGTTGCAGTTGCAGGAAGAATCGGCACGCTTTCCGTTCCGGCAGTGGTTCTTCGCAAGGCATGTGTCGGTGATGCTCTGTTGCCAGACATATCGCCGTTCGGCCACGGCCAGATCACGCTATCCGCGGGCCAGCTATGGGCCTGTGCAGATATTGAAGGCGACGACCTCATCCTGCGGGGGCCCTTCCGCCCACTATCATCCCCCTTGGAGACTGTGCATATGACGACACAACCCGAATTACAGCAGGATCCCTCAGAAGCCGATCTCGATGATCTCGAGATCGTGCTTGTCTTTGAATGCGGCCGCTGGGCTATGCCTCTAGGCGAATTGAGGAGTGCGGGCGAAGGGCATGTTTTCGAACTTGGTCGGCCGATCGATGGTCCGGTCGACATATTGGCCAACGGGCGGCGTATCGGGCGTGGCGACATCGTGCAGATCGGAGATGAACTGGGCATTAGGCTGCGCGGCAGGTTGGCATGCAATGACTGAGATTCAACCAGCGATTCTGTCGCTTCTCGCGATTACAGCCGGAATCGGCCTGCTTGTTTTAGCGCTCGTCACAACCACGGCATTTATAAAAATCTCAGTTGTTCTCTTCCTGGTCCGCAATGCGCTGGGGACCCAGACAATCCCACCGAACATCGTACTTTACGCTGCGGCACTCATCCTAACAATTTTCATCAGCGCACCTGTAGTCGAACAGACCTATGATCGGATCACCGATCCAAAGCTCCGCTATCAAACGTTGGACGACTGGGTAAACGCCGCCAAAGAAGGGCGTGAACCCCTGCACGATTACCTTAAGAAGTTCACAAACGAAGAGCAGAGCCGTTTTTTTCTATCTTCGACGGAAAAAGTTTGGCCAGAGGAGATGCGCGACAGAACCACCCCGGAAGATTTTGCCGTTCTTGTACCGTCTTTTCTAATATCGGAACTCAAGCGTGCGTTCGAAATAGGCTTTCTTCTCTATCTTCCCTTCATCGTGATCGATCTTATCGTAACAACGATCTTGATGGCGATGGGCATGTCAATGGTATCTCCGACAGTCATATCAGTCCCGTTCAAGCTCTTTCTATTTGTCGCTATTGATGGTTGGTCGAGATTGATGCACGGACTTGTTTTGAGTTACGCCACACCTGGAGGTTGATCATTACTCAGTCCAGCATTTTTACTTTTATGAACCAGTCGTTGGTGGTTTTCATGATCTGGATTCTCCCACCGCTCATTGCATCAGTGATTGTTGGCCTGGTCGTTGGTATCATCCAGGCGGCAACGCAGATCCAGGATGAAAGCTTGCCACTCACCGTGAAGCTTTTGATCGTTGTGGCGGTAATTAGCCTGTTTGCCCCTGTTCTGAGCGCGCCGCTTCTAAGGCTGGCCTACCAGATCTTTGCGGAGTTTCCCACAATGACCCCAAGCTATCAGCCTTGATCGTGATTGCGTCCGAAATTCAATCCCTGATCCATGAGGCTATTGAGCTCGTCCTCGCAGCCGGCATAGGCGCGGCCCGCGCAATGGGCCTCATAATGATTCTTCCTGTATTTACACGGGCTCAAATAGGCGGGCTCATCCGCAGCTGCCTGGCTGTAGCCTTCACGCTCCCGTGTTTTGCACCCGTCAGTCACGGGTTACAGACGCTGGATCCTGAGACACGTCTGATTCAAGTAACACTACTGGGAGTTAAGGAGATCTTTGTCGGCTTGCTACTTGGCACTTTTCTTGGCATCCCGTTATGGAGCCTTCAGGCCGCCGGTGAGCTTATCGACAACCAACGCGGCATCAGCAGCCCATCAGCTTCGTCAGACCCCACAACGAACAGTCAGGCTTCCGCGATGGGAATTTTTCTCGGGATCACGGCACTGACGATCTTCGTGGCGTCGGGAGGCTTAGAAGGTGTGGTCAGTACCCTCTATGGAAGCTTTCAGATCTGGCCTGTGTATCGATTTCACCCCACGTTCACCGCGCAAGCAGCTATGGAGTTATTGAGGCTCCTGGATCACACAATGCTCACGACCTTGCTGGTCTCTGGACCCGTAGTGTCCTTCCTTCTGTTAGTTGACATATCAATGATGATATTGCGGCGCTTTGCGCCGCAGTTCAAGTCCAGCCAACTGTCACCAATGATCAAGAATCTCGGGTTTCCGATTATTATGATTGCCTACACTGCCTATCTCATCGAGGGGATCAGCCTGGAGATCACACAAGCGAATGGCGCGCTTGAGTGGATGGACAAGCTGCTGAAATGAGTGACACGAGTGAAGAGAAGACACACGCCGCCACCCCGCACAAGCTAAACGAAGCGCGCAAAAAAGGGCAGATTGCGCACAGTTCCGATTTCGTCCGTGCGGTCGCCACTTGCGCTGGGTTCGGCTACCTTTGGCTGAGAGGGAGCGTCGTACAAGACAAATGCCAGGAAGCGCTACTAGTAGTCGACAATCTGCAGAATCTGCCCTTCAATCTAGCGGTCCGGCAGGCACTGGTCCTGCTGATCGAACTCACATTCGAGACGGTTGGACCACTGCTTGGAACTCTCGTCGCCGCGGTGATTTTGGCCGGGCTAATAGCCAATGGTGGATTTGTCTTCTCACTGGAGCCGATCAAGCCCAACCTCGAGAAAATTGACCCGTTTGAAGGGCTTAAGCGCATGGCCTCTGCACGTTCTGCTGTGGAAGCCGGCAAGACGCAGTTTAAAGTGATGGTCCTGAGCGCGAGCTTTCTCCTCTTCCTTCTCGGAACGTGGAAAACGATGGTCTATTTGCCTATCTGCGGCATCGGCTGTATCGGTCTCGTTTTTACGCAGGTGAAGCTGCTGAGCGCGATTGGCGCCGCTGCACTTTTGGTCGGCGGACTTATCGATCTGCTGTTGCAGCGTGCTTTGTTTCTGCGAGAAATGCGCATGACAAAGAGCGAAGTGGCGCGCCAGCTCAAGGAACAGGAAGGCACGCCGGAGCTGAAGAGTGAACGACGTCGCCTACGCGAGGAGTCCGCGCACGACCCTCCCCTTGGCGTGCACCGGGCCACGTTGGTGGTGAGGGGGAAGGGCATACTCGTTGGTCTGCGTTACGTTCGCGGCGAGAGCGGCGTACCCGTCTTGGTTTGCCGCGCCGCGGGCGAGGCTGCTTCAGAATTGTTGAATGAAGCGCGGGCGCTACGTGTCTATGTTGTCGATGATCATGTGCTTGCGCATCAGCTCATCAGCACAACGAAGCTGAGCGACGCCGTTCCTGCGCAATGTTTCGAGTCTGTCGCCAAAGCACTCTTTGCCGCAGGCGTGGTATAGATGTGACCACCGCCTTGGCCGGCCAATGTCGGCCGCATGATTTCGCCGCGATACGCCGCGCGATGGGCCGATCCTAGTCTTGCAAGGCGCGACCGTATCTACAGCCGCGCCCAGCCGCGCATGCCGTCAAGATCGAAAAAGGCCTTTGCAATGTTGCGCGCTTCAACGGTCCGGTCCTTCTCGACGTGATCGAGCGGTGCCCTCCAGAGGACGTCGGCGGTCCGTGGGGATCCGAGCAATCCCTGTGGCCCTTGCCGACAGCAACCATGAACTGCACGACGAATTGGTCACACTACGATCCCACCGTGAGCGCGACGAACAGCCCACCTTTTCTTTGCTGATTGCGACCGCGAGATAAGCTTCCTCCTCCATCAACAGACGAAAGCCGTGGGATGCTCGTCGCGCACACATCCCATCAAAGTCCATGTTGCGAAACTCAGCGACAACGGCGACTCAATAGCCGCAAAATGGAAACGCCGATCACGCAAGAGAACTCGAGCCTGCGTCCCTCGGCGAATGCTTACAGTCTGGCCGTCACCCTCGCTGGCTGTGGATACGAACGAAATTCAAGGGAACGCTCTCGCTCAAGCGGCTCGTCAATCTCGCGCGCGTGCAGATCGAGACAGCGACATCTACGAGCTCTATTGCGCCACGTAGGACCTTGGTACCGCCTTCCTCGTGCGGGCGCAGACGAACAGGCTGCCCGAGTGTCGCCCCAAGATCCTGGCCTTCGCGCCTTCGCCCAGCTTGCCGCGGCGCTCTTGGACGGGATGTCATCGCAGTTGATCACAACGACCCGACTTGGCTGCAGGTGAAGTGCTATCAAAACCTTGACCGGTTTGCACGACATCGCTTTCGGCATCTCTATTGGATCAAGCTCGACGATGTGGGTCAATCGGCAGCCCTGCCGGATGGATGACCGTGCATCCGGACAACGCCTTCGTCAGCCAGTAGTCAGCCAAGTCGTCTATCTAGGGCTGCCGCGCCAAGCAACCTAAACTCACGTCAAAACACAGGAGCGAATCGTCATGTATGGTCGAATTGGTGACTCTTCTGATATCCAATACACGCGTAGGGGGAGGCGGCAAACGGATGCAGGAAGCCAAGAGTTCGCGGCCACGTTTGCCCGGATGCACATAACCGCATCGGCTTCCAGCGGCGGCTCATCGTCAGCGGCTACGCAAGCTTACTCCCTCCAAGCCAACCCTCCGGTGGTGCAGATCGACAGATCTACTTTCAGGAGGGAGGCGAGGCAATTTCACGGCGCTGAGATCACGCGCATCGCAGACAATCCACAAGAGTATTCGGAATTCATATCATCACGCGCCAGACGCACTGCGGACGTTGCTAGTCAATACGGCGTGAGTCGAGACTCGGAGCACGCGCGATATTACAGCTACCAACTGGGAGACCACTGTGTTGGACTGCTGAGAACAGAAGGCGGATTCAGCATGACTGAGTTCGAATCCGAAAGGTGGCGGGAACAATTTCCCGGTCGAACTGAGGTCACCTCTATAGTGGATCTTCAGGTAACTCATCCGCTCGTCGAGAATGCAGGCGATATTCTGCTGGAGCATCAACTTCGGAGGGACGGCGAACGACCGTTACTGAATTGGCGTGCGGCTAATCCAGAAGCACAAGCCCGCGCAGCGACGATGGGGTTTGTTGAAGTGGATGATGGCGACATGGTCCTTGACCCTACTCAGCATCCCGACAAGTGGACGAAGAACAGTGCCGGTGAATGGCAGCGTGTGGGCAAACCGCAGCAGTATCTCTGCAAAACTAAGGATAGCGGGAACACTGAACCAAGTTCAGACTCCTATGAGGATGACTTTATGTGATCGGACGCTCGTGGAGATAGCAGCGATGGCGGGCCGCTGATGGCTATGTGCCGTGTCCATTGTCATGTGCGGTGAGCGAAATGGCTCGACCGAAACGGCAACGCGCACCACGGGCGGCCCCGGCCGGCGCAGACTCAAGCGGAGCAGCTACCGCCTGAACATTGCAAGTGCTTTAGCGAGCGCCGCACCGAAGTCTGCAGCCATGTCAGAAACGTTAGGAGGAGACGCATCGGGCCTCCATCTATGTTTCTTCGACGTATTCGCCGGAAAGTTCGGCAGCTTCCCGGCCTGGCTGTGCGTGGCGGTCACTCCGATCGATCTCGTGGTGAAACTCGCGCCGCAGGCAGTGCAACTTCCAGAGCGTCCTCTGGCCTAAACCCGCTCAGGCGGGATGGGATGGGATATTGGCGATGAGATTTACGTGTGCATCTGAGCGATTGCACATGTCAGCCAAACCCTGGCCAACGAGCGCTGAACGACACCAGCCCGCAAAATGATAGGCACGGCATTTTCGCCGTTTCGGAGATGGAATATGACGGTCATTGGCCCACCTGGGAACTCGCGTATTAGGAATGCTGGGGCCGACAATATTTCGGGATCAAGCAGTTCGCGCTCGCAATCAGGCCCTCCCCTCGCGGAGGGCCGCCAAAAGTTCAATTCCATCCTGGAGGTGATGCACTCTGGGTCTCAAGGCACAGGTGCGTCCTGCGCACGCACTGCCGACGAAGACCCTGGGGAGAGGTCGTCCGGCCCTTCCGCGGGCGCACGGCGAGTGCTGGCCGCTGTTGTTCGAGCAACCGCGCTGACAAGAGCAGGCGCCGTGCGGCGGCGCCGTCTTCCCTCAGTCCCGGAGGGTGATGCCACAGTTCTAGTCGCTGACCAGCCATCCAAGTCGGATATGGCAGTCCCGCTTTGTATAACCGCCGGACAAATCAAGGCAGAAGATCAACAGATGAAAGGCTTGCTTGCAGAATTTGAATCTAGCCGCCTTGAAGCTAGCCTAACCGCCAACCGAGGCCCTACCCTGGAGGAGAAGCAAGAGGCGCTCGATCGAATCGTCGATGCAGGCTCAACAGTTCTGGAATATCACGCGAGTCTGGCCCCAGGGAGCGATAGCATTCTGTCCAATGATCATGCGCGTCTAACCCGGGATCTGGTGCTCGATGCGGCATCGGAATGCATGGAACTCGCCAAGGACGGCATGCAATTGCTAGAGATTCGTAACAAGGCGCACGCCGTGCTCGCCTTGGTCCTCCGATCCAACCCTAGCCCCGCCAAGCTGAGCCAAGCGGTTTCCAGTGTGGCAAGGCACTATATAGCTTGCGTGGAGTTTTGGGAAAAGAAGACATGGCGCGCGGAACGCATCCAGTTAGCCTATGCCGTCACTGCCAACCTACCAAATACAAATGCCGAGATCCAGCAGGCCGAAGAGGCCAAATTGCGACTGCATACCGGCTCGACACTGATGTCGAGGTTCATGGTTCTGCAATCGCGGATCGAGCTGGCGCGGTTGTTAATTGAGCCACGAGCGAGCAGTTTCCAAGCGCCACTGAGGGAAATGCTTATCGGTGAGAACGGGCGAGTACCTCTGTTGGATGCCCTCAGCGCCTCAGTTTTGCCGGCGGTGCATCGGACGCGCGGCGCTCTTCAGACCAAGGCAGGGCGCCCACTCGACTCGATAGACTGCTCCGTTCTGCAAGGCGTCATGCAGAGGCTTTTGGATTTTGCATCGGCGTTGCCCGACTTGCTTGGCAGGCTAAGCGACGACCGAACAGGTGCCGACCTCCCGTTGGAATTGTTGGGTCAGATAGCGGAAGGCGCGCGAGGCACTGCGGACCAGGTCCTGCAACTCTTGGACCTGCAGCCAACGAGATCATCCATCAGCGAACGGCCGGCTGCCGCTGTGACTGCGACCGACACTACCGGCCAGGCTGTGACGGAGAGGGCTGCACCGGCCGAAGGCACTTCGACCCGCAGGAAGGGGAAAAGCAGGCGCAAGCCCTCCGCTGGCGCCCGAAGTTCGGCCCCCGGGCGACCGGAACCGCAAGTCGTTTCGGGCAAGAGCGGCACGGCGCAAGCAACCGAGGTTCTCTCCCTTGGCAACAGTTCATCGGGCCCCTCCATTAGTCCACATCGAATTGCGGACGCTGCGCCCCGTGCAGGCATTACCGCGGGGCGTGTTCTTCCCTCATTGTCGGTTGATGGAGCGCGAGCTCGAGAAAAAAGCTTCGTGGGCGAACCCCGGCCCGGCGATCAAGGACCCGGAACATCGCAACCGGACGCGCTCCCAACTGGTAGCCAGACTGTGGGCATTGGGGAAGCTGGATCAAGCAGCTCGCCCCCGCAATCAAGTCACGCCGTTGGACAGAGCAGCCAATCGTCCGATGTCGGCGTGCAGCGGACGCTCGCTGGCTCCCAGTATAAACGAATGTCCTATGCTCGCGTTGTGCTAGGGGCCGACGAAGCCCTTGGCGGCAAATCCGCCGATTCATCCATAGGTCCCGCCCGAGCCCTCACGACTCCGCGACGGGCAGCCAGTGGGCCTCAGCATCATTCTACCCAAGGTCCGCAAGGCGAAGTAACGGCCAGGGAAAAAAAGTCTTTGCGTTTTCATGAGAACTGGCGGCTCCGCGATCCAAAGCCGAGTCGCTCGCAACCAGACACGCTCCCACCTCAGGAGCAAAGCGAGCCCAGGCCAGCGGCAGGAGCGGGACGGCGGCGTTTCGACAATGTAGCCGCACAGAGCTACAACGAAGCACTACTTAATGACGCTTTACATGAGATTTCCTTCGCTCCCGGCATCACTGAATTCTCGTGCGCTGTGGTGAAGTACGACAAGAGTCTGCAAGGCCAGGCACATCATGCAACATTCCTCCAAAGGGCCGCTTCCGAGTTCACTCGTCAATTTATTCCAAGATGGGAGCAAGATGTCCGCGTCCGCAATACCTGGGGGTACGCCACCTCCTGCAACGCGATCAGCCGGGAAACTGGCGGTCAGGCAGGCATGGAAGCTTGCAGCGCCATGGCAGCTCAGGTGTCGAGACTCGGCAGCGCGCTGAACGACGTTGAAAGTAAAACGCTTTCACTGTTCGTATTGTCTTTCAGTCGCTATCCCCGAGTAGCGGAATGTCGCAATGGAATGATTGGTATCGCCAAGGTTTTTCATGAGCAACGCGGAGCGCTTTCGGAGCTCAACGGTCAAAGTCTGGCACTGCTGGTCAACGGCTTTAGCAAATGGCCGGAACACGAGAACGCTCGTAAAGCCGCGATAGCAGTTGCCGCCGAGATTCGCCGCCGCCCCGCCGGGCTGTCTGATTTTGGTCCGCAGAACTTGGCTAACGTTGTGAACGGTTTGAGCAAGTGGCCGCAAGAGGCGGAGTGTTGCGGCACTATCAATGCAATCGCCGATGAGGTCTGTCACCGCGCCGATAAAGACGCCAATCTATCCGGGTTTAATCCGCAGGCTCTGGCAAACCTGGTGAACGGCTTCAGCAAAGCGCCGGAACTGGTACACTCACGCCAAGCAACCGTCGTCATAGCCGATGCGGTCTGTCGCCGCGCCGATAAAGACGCCGATCTATCCGGGTTTCATCCGCAGGATCTGGCGAACCTGGTAAACGGCTTCAGCAAGTGGCCCGAGGACTGCCGCGGAGCTATCGCTGCGATCGCGCGTGCGGTGCCTTGCGCCGCCGGCGAGCTGTCGGGTTTCATTGGGCAGGATCTGGCGAACCTGGTGAACGGCTTCAGCAAGTTGCAGGCGGCGGAGTGCTCCCGCGCTTCCGTCGCAATTGCCAGTGAGGTCTGTCATCGCGCAAGCCGCCCCGAGGTCGGGCTCTCTGATTTCAATCCGCAGCATCTGGCGAACCTGGTGAACGGCTTCAGCAAATTGCAGGCGGCGGAGTGCTCACGCGCTGCCGTCGCAATTGCCGGTGAGGTCTGTCACCGCGCCAGCCGCCGCGAGGTCTGGCTTTCTGATTTTGATGGGCAGCATCTGGCGAACCTGGTGAACGGCTTCAGTAAATGGCCGCAAGAGGAGAATTTGGGTCACGCCACCAACATCGTCGCTGACGAGGTGCTTCGCTGCGCCGACCAGCTGCCTATGTTTGATGCGCACCACCTGGCGAGCCTGGTGAACGGCTTCAGCAGGTGGCCGCAATCGGAAAACTCCTATCAAGCCACAGTTGCGGTCGCAGGTGCCGTGGTTAGCCGCCCCGGGCGCCTCCAGGGATTCACTGGGCAGGATCTGGCGAACCTGGTGAACGGCTTCAGCAAGTGGCCCGAGGACTGCCGCGGAGCTATCGTCGCGATCGCGCGGGCGGTGGCTCGCGCCGCCGGCGAGCTGTCGGGATTTAATGAGCTAGATCTGGCGAATCTGGTAAACGGCTTCAGCAAGTGGCCCGAGGACTGCCGCGGCGCCATCGTTGCGGTCGCGCGTCAGGTCGGTGGCCGGGCCGACCAGCTGCCTGTGTTTGGTCCGCAGGCACTGGCGAACCTGGTGAACGGCTTCAGCAAGTGTCCTGACGAGGCGGGCTGCGGCGACGCCGTCGTTGCCCTCGCTGCGGAGGTGGTCAGTCGCGCCAGCCCCAGCGACCTGCTGCCTGGATTCGATCCGCAGGCACTTGCGAACCTGGTGAACGGCTTCAGCAAGTGGCCGCAAGAGGAGAAATCACGCCAGGCCGCCGCGGTAATCGCCGGCGAGGTAATTCGCAGCGCTAACCAGCTCCCTGATTTTACATCGCAGCACCTTTCGAACCTGGTGAACGGCTTCAGCAAGTGGCCGCAAGAGGAGAAATCACGCCAGGCCACCGCGGTGATCGCCGGCGAGGTGATTCGCGACGCCGATCGGCTCTCTGGTCTTAGCTCGCAGCAGCTGGCAAATCTGCTCAACGGCTTCGACAGGTGTGCGGAAGAGGAGGCATGCAGCCAGGCGGTTTTGGAGATCGCCCGCAGACTTGGCCCGGCCGGTCGACCATACCGTCATTTTACGACGCACGGGCTCTCCAGTATCGCCAACAGTTTGGCGCGTGGGGTTATGAGGAGAGAGGACGCCGGAGAGATCGCAGAGGCCGCGCTGCTGAAAGATCGACTACACAAACTGGCTCATTATCTTCATTATGCGAGCGATCGCATCGGCGAGGCCGACGCGGTGGCCGTCACGAGCATCTTGAAGGCGTTGGCCAAGGCCCAGTTGCATGACGATCTTAGCTTGCTCGCAGCCCCTGGAATAAATCGACTGAGGCAATTGCATCAGGCCCCTGGCTTTGCCGTTGAGAACAACCTCGAAATTATGGGAAACATTTGCGCCGTTCTGCTGCCGCTGGCGCGCAGCCCGCGCAAGCAGCTGCGTTGGCACCGAAGGCAGGCTTTGAACTTGCTTAATGATATCCAACCTATCGTGGAGCACAAGATCGAGGCCCATCTCAGGGCAAGCGATGCCGAGCGGAACCGGGGGCCGAACTCGACACGCCGTCCCGCGCTGTCGATTTATCAAGTGCTCAAGGCCCGTGCGAACCTGGCAACATTGCTGCGGCGGCCGTATGTTGAGGGCAGCAAGTCTGATTTGCGTGTGAGGCGCGACGAGCTGCAGTCCAAGACCAAGGAAATCCTGGACAGCACGCGCGAGCTCATCGAAAGCGACCTTTCCAGCATGAGTTGGAACTTGATCGCGCAAATCGAGGCTGAACGTCCGATCGATGCGCTCGACACGTTCGTGGCGCAGAATGCCGCGACGGTCCAAGCCCAACATTCGGCGTCCGTCTTCGACGTCCATCAGGTTCTGCGAGCCATGGACCATGAACCCAGAGCGCCGCAGGGTGAGGCGGGATTGATGCGATTGCCGGTAGTCGACATGCAGGGCCGGCAACTGGCCACGGACCCCGAGACGCGCTATTCGATCTTTCATCGCCTGACCTCGGGGGCAGTGAAGATGGTTGCGGTGCAACTGCCAGGAAAGCCGAGCCCGTTTATGCTGGCACGCACGTTGACCGTCGAGGGCGTGCCATACCGCATGGATCTGTTCGGCGGAAGCAAGTTAAAGCCGCCGCGAAAAACCCTTTCCCAGATCGCGGCCAAACTTCCAGGTCGGGGGGAACCAGAGCCTTCCGGCGGGAAGCTGCTGGCGATTCCCTATGCCGAAACCGCACCAGGCACTTCCTTTGAGAAGCTGTCGCGCGCCTGGGCACCTTTCAAAGAGGCATATTACTACACTCAGCGCCGGGGTTTTGCCGCGCCGCCGGCTCTCAAGGACTTAGGTCCTCACGATTATGCGCTGGAAGGCGCATTCAAACTGTCGTTGCTGCCGGACCGCCCTGCCAGTGAACATCCCTTCAAGCTAACTGGGCGGGAAGGCCCGATTGCGTTGCGACCGCATGACGGCTGCGGCTTCATCAAGGCTTCGCTGGCCACTCGTATGAAGGCTGTTCGCCTGGCCGGCGGGCAGGAAGGTGCTGCTCGGGTGCCTGCGTTTGGTGAAGGAAGGAGATCGTCCCTGCCTGCCACGGCGCTGCAACATTATCCGCGAAGCGAGATGGTGGCAAATGAGGTGCGAGAGAAAGCTAAGATTTGGCTCGATAGTCGACAGGGGCAACGACTGACGGCCGAGGAGTTGTTTCGAACCCTGACTAGCGGACATATCGACGGTCCCGGCGCGGTTGCGGTACCGTCCGGTGATGAATGTCTCCATGTGCCGACGCTCAAAAGCGAGACCTTGACGGGGACGAACGGCGTGCTGATCGGGCGCTCGCCGTACGATAAGCCCAACCTGCGGCCAATCGCCACCGACCTGGTCAGGTCAGCCGCTGGTGGGGACCCGACAGCAGTGTTCCTCGGCGCGTGTGTGGCCATGCAATACAGCTTTAATGTCGCCCAGAAATCGGGCGAGGAACTCGCGGCCGACGATCCGACTTTCTTTGCTAAAGGCATTCTGATCGTCGTGCCGGACGAGATGTGGCCGGCGAACTACGCCGATCGTGCGCTGGTGATGTCTGCGGAGGACGTCAAGTGCCATTCGCAGTGGACGACAGGCAAGGACCGCGTCAAGGAGGATACGGCACTCGACTGCCTCGGCGTCCTGCAGGCCACCGAGGTGTTTGCCCCGGGCTCGTTGATCGCCGTGCCGACCGGTGAACAGAAAAAACTTGACGGCGACTTCGACGGCGACACCGTCATCATCATCGGCGACCGGCCGCAGCTTTATGAGCATGTGCGTGAATTCGATGAAAAGGAGCAAGCTCTCGGACTTCCATCCCTTAAGCCGCCAAAGTCGCATACCCCAGCACTTGACGGCGACACCTACCAGTTTGGTCGCGCCAGCCAGATTCTCGCTGCCACCCAGGATGTCCTGGAAACTTACAGCGGTCTACAGCGAAACTTTCTGGCTCAGTCTCATGAATCACGGCGCTGGTTTGCGGAGCGAGCCATCTTTGGCACCTACGAGGGCGTCCACCATGAACTCCGACGCGACATTGGTCAGTTGCTAGGCCGGGAAGAGGTGAGCGGCCAGGATATCGAGAACCTGTTTGCGAGAGCGAGGCGCGAGATCGAGATCGCTCAACATCCGGTTGCTCGCGAAATGGCCGAGTTGCTCGTTGCCGACCTTGAAGCATGGGCAGAGGGGCATGAGGTGGAGCCAGCGCCCGAGACAGTCGAACACGCGGAGGGCACCGAAAGCACGACGCTCAGCGCAGCTGTCTCAGATCTTCTCCCGGATTTGGCGGATGCCTATCCGGCAACTTCTCAACCAAAAGACCGCATCCGGGCTTTGATCGACAACTATCCGGCGCGGATCGATCCTCGCCCGGACGGTTACAATCCGGATGACCTGGTGCAAAGCGCAAACAACCTCCTGAGCCTCGGCATCAAGGTCGGCACCGACGCCTACAAATCCAATACTGGCGCTCAGCTGTTTTCGAAGAAGAGCCGGGACCTTCAGCGGCTGCTGCATACAACGCCTGGCTTGAGGTCCGTGCCATACGTCAAGAGCCTGGCAACGTCTCTCAACCATGGAAGTTTTGACTTCAGGGCAGCCTTGAAGAATCTGGAGGACAATCCCACGCTGACGGCTTCAGTCATGCAAACCTCGATCAGTCTCGCTGTGGACGAGCGCATCTTGCGCGAGCCCTCGGGCTTACCGCCCGCAGCAGCGAATTCCGATGAGACGATTACGCTGACCCGCGAGGAGGCCTCAGAGCGCGCTAGAAGTGAGGTTGCCCGCGCAATGAAAGAAGAGGGCAAAATCACCGCAGCGGCACTCAACGTCGCTGCAAGCCTCAGAAAAATGGGCATTCAGGTGAAAATGCCTCATTTGGAGCGCCGGCTGAGATCGGAACGCTCCATACGAGAGCAGCTCGCCGGAACGAGCGTTTCATCCGACAGCACCCAACAGCTGATCAGCAATGCGGTACGCCACGTCTTCGAAATTCCTGACAAGGATTTTACACGTGCCTTCAAGGCAGCCATTCTGGCGTTCGAGGAGCAGGATTACACCGAAATCGAGGTGACCAACTGGTTCAAGTTCGAGCGTCCCGCTTATCTCGGCATCCACGCGGTACTTGCCACAGCAGCAGGCTATCGCTTCCAGATGGAATTCCACACCCCGGCCAGCTACAGCGCCAAAGTTGACAACCACGATACTTATAAAGAGCTGCAGCAGCTGAAGCGCCGCGATGCTCCTGAGAAGACAGAGGAACTCGAGCAGAAGGTAATAGAGAGCTACAAGGCCGTTAGAAGACCCGATGACGTGCTGAGCATAACACACTGGAGCGATGGTAAGGGTAGCGTCGCAGTAGCTGGATTGCGAGCTGCGGGACAATCAAGAAAGTCGGAGATCGCCAGGCCACCGGAGGCTACGGACATTGTCGCTGCCCTCGGCGGGCGGCCGATCGTGCTCGTCGGAATGTCGGGCGCTGGCAAATCCACTATTGGCCCAGTTCTCGCGGGTCGGTTGGGGCTGCCCTTCATTGATACCGACAGAAGAATCGAGCAGAAAATCGGCAAATCGATATCGGCGATATTTAGGGAGCACGGCGAGGATTATTTCAGGAAGTTGGAGGCAGGTGAGATCGCGAAGTTGCTTGGGGCCGGGATAGGGGTGATCGCGACCGGCGGCGGCGCGGTCTTGAATGAGCAGACCCGACACCTCATCGGCAGCAAAGGGCTCTCGATCTGGTTAGATACCGACGTAGACGCAATCCGAAAGCGAACAAGAAAGGACCCCAAACGCCCCCTGCTGCAAGACCCCGATCCGGACCAGAAGCTCGCCCGGCTGATGAGCGAGCGCCGGCCGCTCTATCAACAAGCCAACCTCAGGTTTGTCCCACCCCACGGAAACGATCGAAAGAACGCAGACCCATGTTTGAAGGCGCTCCACGCGTACCTGTGCGCGCCCAACGCAGACCGCAGCCCCCCAGGTACCGCATTGCGCGACGATATTCGTTCTGCGCCGACGCCGACGCCCCCCACCTTCGATGCTCGGATCGGGAGGTCCGATGCGCCAGCTTCGAAACGCCCGGAGGCGTCGGTGCTCGGGACCACCGAGTGGCTGAGCGATGCCCATATTCAGAGGGATTACGATTTCCTCGAGCAGCAGCTGCAGGGGATCGATCCAACGCTTGCCGCCAGCATAAGGCTAGTGGATCCGTCGGTATCCCATCTGCTGCGCCACATGGAGCTGCAACACGCGCGAGGCATGCTGCAGTCGATCTATAATCGAAACGCCGCCCCGGCCGACTTCCTGTTCCTTCCAGTGAACAATGGCACTCTTGATGGCCGCGGCACCCATTGGTCGCTGCTGCTCGTCGATCGCCGCGATCCGAAGCGGCAGGTCGCCTATCATTACGACTCCCTCCAGCATAGAAGATACAACGATGAGGCCGCAACACAGCTGGCAGAACGGCTGGACGCCACCTTGGCGCCAGCCCGCATGGCCGCACAGCCGAACGACTACGATTGCGGCGTCTTTGTCGTGGACGGCACGCGGGCGTTAGTCAAGAGATTGGTGGACGGGGAGCGGCCAAACCACGAGCCACTGCACCTCGACACCCTCATCGCCGATCGGCAGGCGCTGCAAAGCCGACTGACGAGGTATTGATACGCATGCTGGAAACAGCATGCCAAGCCAGTCGAATTTGCCAAACCCTGGTCTTCGCGACAGGATTGAACGAAGCAGCCGCTGGCGCGCCTCGCGCCGAGCTAAGGGCAGTCGAGTGAGCCAAGATCTACCAGGCTATCAGGTGTTTCGTTCACAGCACCAGAGCAAGAAAACCAGTGCAGTATGCAAATTCCGAGGCAAACCGCCCCCTGATTCCGAAATGATCTCGCCCCTCCATTCCGAGAAATAGTCGCCCCCTTGTTCCGAGATGATGCCGCCCCCTTTGGCAGGGATGTGGCGTGGGGGTTCTGCCGGTGTGAAGTTCCTTCCGTCGATGTTGACGAGGAAGGAACGGGATGCCTGCGGAGAGACTGGAGATGCGGCGTGTCCGCGAGATACTGAGATATCGTTTCGAACAAGGACTGGGCCACAAATCGATTGCGGTTCGGGTCGGGGCAGCACCGTCGACGGTGCGCGAGACGCTGCGGCGCGCAACGCTTGCGGGTCTTTCGTGGCCGTTGGGTGATGACGTGAGCGATGCCGTCCTGGAAGCGGCGCTCTACAAGGCGGCGGGGACGAAGACGGGTCATCGTCGCGCGCCGGAGCCGGACTGGGCGCAGGTCCATCGCGAGCTGAAGCGCAAGCACGTGACGCTGCAAATTCTCTGGGACGAATACATGAGCCGTTATCCCGACGGCTACCGCTACAGCCGGTATTGTGACCTCTATCGCGGCTGGGCGCTGAAGCTGCCGGTGACGATGCGGCAAGATCATGCTGCCGGCGACAAGCTGTTCGTCGATTATGCCGGCGACACGGTCACGGTCGTCATTGATCGGCTGTCGGGCAAGACGCGGCAGGCGCACTTGTTCGTGGCGGTCCTGGGAGCGTCCAGCCTTTCGTTTGCGCAGGCGCGCTGGACAGAGACACTACCCGACTGGATCGAATGCCATATTCAGGCGCTGGAGTTCTTTGGTGCTGCGCCAGCCTTGCTGGTTCCCGACAATGCCAAGGTGGCGATCATCAAGGCATGCCACTTCGATCCCCAGGTCAACAGGACCTATAGCGCAATGGCGGCGCACTATGGGAGCGCTGTTCTTCCGACACGGCCGCGGCGGCCGCGCGACAAGGCAAAAGTGGAGGCCGCGGTTCGTATCGTTGAGCGTTGGTTGCTGGGTCGCCTTCGCCATCGGGTCTTCTACAGCCTGGCCGAGGTGAATGCGGCGATCGCCGAATTGCTTTACGACCTCAACGACAAGCGTGTCCTGCGCCGGGTTGGCGTTACCCGCCGCCAACTGTTCGAAGAGCTTGATCGTCCGGCTTTGCGGCCTTTGCCTGTCGAGCGCTATGTCTTCGCCGAATGGCGTATCCGGCGTGCCGGGCTGGATTACCACGTCGAGATCGAACGGCATTATTATTCCGTTCCCTATCGCTTTGCCCGCGAGCAGGTCGAGGCGCGCATCACGGCCAATACGATCGAGATATTCCACAAGGGCGAGCGGATTGCCGCTCACCGCCGCGCGAGCGGTAACGGCAAGCACACGACCATCCCCGATCATATGCCCTCGGCGCATCGTCGTTTTGCCGACTGGGCGATTGAACGCATTCGGCGCGAAGCCTCTGCCATGGGGTCGGATGTCGGCCTGTTGTGCGATCGCATCCTTGCCGATCGGCCGCATCCCGAGCAGGGCTTTCGCGCCTGCCTCGGGATTATCCGTCTCGGCAGAAGCTTTGGCCGCGACAGGGTCAATGCCGCCTGCGCCCGGGCGCTGGAGATCGGGGCCCGGACCTATGGTTCGGTGCGCTCCATCCTCGACAATCACCTCGACCGGACAGCGGACTCAAAAGGAGCCGCGTCGCGTGAACCCATCCACCACGAAAACATCCGCGGACCTCGCTACTACCACTAAGGAGAAGGAAAATGCTTGCTCATCCGACACTTGATAGACTGAACGCCATGGG
The DNA here is from genome assembly GCF_008932245.1 of Sinorhizobium alkalisoli. Lineage (NCBI taxonomy): Bacteria > Pseudomonadati > Pseudomonadota > Alphaproteobacteria > Hyphomicrobiales > Rhizobiaceae > Sinorhizobium > Sinorhizobium alkalisoli. The sequence goes on from NZ_CP034911.1 coordinate 75,727, forward strand.
CCTGGCCGGCATGGCAAAGGCCTTCGGCGAACTCGTCGCCAACGGCGAAGCCGAACATCTCTCGCATGCTGAATGGCTTGGACTGCTGCTCGAGCGGGAATGGAGTTCTCGTTATGACCGCAAGCTTGCCGCGCGCCTCAGATTCGCCAAGCTCCGCCACCAGGCTACTCCGGAGGATGTCGATTATCGCGCCGAACGCGGCCTTGACCGTGCGCTCTTCATGAAGCTGCTCGGTGGTGACTGGATCGGCGCTCACGACAATCTCGCTATCTGCGGCCCCTCAGGCGTCGGAAAGAGCTGGTTGGCATGTGCCCTCGGCCATAAGGCTTGCCGCGACGACCGTTCCGTTCTCTATCAGCGTGTCCCTCGGCTCTTTGCCCAGCTCGCGCTCGCCCGCGGTGACGGCAGATACGCCAGGCTGCAACGCACCCTGGGCCATGTTCAGGTCCTGATCCTGGACGACTGGGGTCTTGAGCCGCTCAACGAACAGGCCCGTCACGATCTTTTGGAAATCCTTGAGGACCGCTACGGCCGCCGATCGACGATCATTACCAGCCAGCTCCCCGTATCCGCCTGGCATGGCGTCATTGGGGACCCCACCTACGCCGACGCCATCCTGGATCGCCTCGTACACAACGCCCACCGCATCGAGCTCAGCGGAGAAAGCCTACGTCGAAATCTGCCTCGAAAAGCTTGACACCGGAATTGAACGAACTGACAACAATCACTGCCCGCAGACCCCGCTGAAACAGGGGGCGAGATCATCCCGGAATCCGGGGGCGCAATCATCTCGGAACAAAGGGGCGGCTTCATCGGAATCGGCATGCAGTAGCGAGCGGTACATCGACTGAGCTGGTCAAGGCGCCGGGGGCGGCAGCGAAGGCCCCTTCCCGCGCAGGGCTTCTTCCTGCGTATCGCGGCCATCAGGTTGCGGGGGTCTCAGATCCCGTAGCTCCCGTCTGATCCTGCACAGGTTAACGAAGCAGGAGGAAGACCATATTGGGTGAGGACACGCCGCCGGCGGCTTAAGTAGCGGAAACTCTCCCCAACGCACGGCGCGTCCAACGACAACTATGTTCGCCGGCGCGCGTAAGCCAGCCTGAAAGGGACTGCGCGGCGAGACAATGCTGGGGCCGAGCATGCTGAACACGCCTGTGAGCTGCTGGTCCGCCGACGGCGACCAAGAAGATTGAAGCGGAGCACGGACGCGACAAGGAGGAACGGCTGCGAAGTCTATGGTGGCACTTTCAATCTCAGGCGCTTATGCAAAGTAGTGGTCGGTGTCGGGAGAATATAGCACCTAGGCGACAAAGCGCTTGTCGATGTCATACGTGGATTCAGCAGCGATGCGTTCGGCATGCGGCGACTTCGGGAAATTCCTACCAATTCACCGAGGCTGCCGCTCGCCCGAATATTCCGATGAAGCCGGCCATTTCTCAAGCTTTCAAAGATCACGACATTTGATCCGGTGTCTGCAGTAGAAGCGCGCGCCCTCACCACACTTCGACGAGAACGTGACGTTAGATAGAAATCTGCTTCAACAGGAGGCGTCAGATCGCCCGCAGCCATGATCTATCACGACGCTATTTTTTTCTAAAGCTCGTCAGCTTGTCGAAAGGTGACGACTTTAGCTTGAGGAGGTGGATGCAGAAGACGGCATCGCCGCCCATTGACAAATAAAGATAAACGCCGGAGTACCTGATGGTCGCAGTAAATGGAAGTTTTGGCAGCTTCGGTGCTTTCTTGGCTCGTACAGGGGGTCATGAACGTTCGAACCGACATCAGTCGCACGTACCTGATCATAAAAAGCCGGCCGATCCTAACACGCAGCCAGACCCCAAGAGGTCCGAAAGGGGGCACGGTCGGACGGACATTCCGCCCAAATCTGGCGACGGCTCGCAGGCTGCATCTCAACAAGAAGCCTTTCAGCTGGCTCTCAACGCCGTAGCGTTAACTATCATGAATGATGTCATGGCTGATGCCGAGGAGGCTATGGCAGAGACAGAAGAGGATACCTGATGCTGGATAGATGGTCCTCGTCAGGAACCGGCGTGTCGTTGATGACGGCACAATTGAAGAAAGGAAAGCAATATGTCAAGTAAAGTTGGGTCCAATAGTAGCAAAGTTAGTTCATCCGCCACGGGGTCTACAAATACAAAGGCCAAGAATGATGGGGCTGATGCATTCAAAGCGCAAATGGAGGAGCTGGCGGCGGTTAGCACGGAGGCTACGAATAGGAGTATGTTGCTGCGCACTGTTACAACGCAACTCTCGACGGTCAAGAAGGTCGCCGACGAGCGCGTTCAATAATGTTTGAAGCGTGACTCACGTAGTCTCGATTGCACCATTTGGTGACGCGATGTGGAACTGAAATGAGTCGCACGGCAATTGCCGTGCGGCTTCTATCCTTGTCCGGAAGAATATCCTTGAATGACACGATTTCTCTTCATTTCGAAGTCCTGTCTGGCCTCTATTGCGGGCTGACCGGTGTGCTGGATCCAGAAGCGAAAGTAATCGGTAGTGGCCTCGATGCCGACATAATCTTTATCGAGCAAGGATTAGCGCCTCAACATCTTCGCATCACTTTTCTTGCAGATTCGATCGATGTCGAAACCCTTGCAGCCGGAATTAGCGTTCAGGGCAAAGGGAATATTGCCGCCGGCGAGCGTGTTGTGCTTCCTCTTCCGGTCGTGATCGACGTAGGCGCGATGTCCATGCTCTGGTCGGCAGAGGGTGCAGCGCCCGCTGAATCAGTCGACACACCAAGCCTCTCGATCCGCATACTGGCCTTCGTACTATTGGGCTCCGTCGGGATCGGCGCGCTCGCAATGATTTTCTCCTACTACGTTAGCGCCGATGTATCGAGCGCCAATTCACCTGCTGCTATCCCTAAACCCAAGCTGACCGAAAACCATGCTGACAATCAGATGGCCGTTGCAGCGGCCAGAGATCTGCAACGGGAAGCGGCTAGAGCAGGCCTGCTCAATATTAAGGTCGACTGGGCCAAGGGGGTTGTTACAGCTGAAGGCACCGTCTCGTCTGCATCGGCCACCAGTTGGCAGAAGGTTCAGGAGTGGTTCGATCATCGCACGAATGGAGCTCTAACACTGGTCAATAAAGTGATCACCAAAGAGGAGAAGGCGCCGTCGGCAATCGCGATTGAAGCGGTTTGGCGCGGGTCCTCGCCGTATGTTGTCATTGATGGAGAGAAGTACTTCGTCGGCGCCCTTTTGGATGATGGATGGACAATCGATCGGATCGAAAACAGCCGCGTGCTGCTGAGCCGGAATGGCCACGTTGCTTCTCTCCCCTATTAAGTGCTTTCCGGTTCGCAGGCCATAGGAGAACTCCAATGCTCAAGCTGCCCCACCTGCCCTGTTGCACTCGGTATCATCCGGAGATGCAGGAATAAATTGTTGTCCCGTTACGGCGGGTGCTCCTGCTCCAGCAGATCGGCCACCAGCTTAATCAAGGGCGAGACGATAGCGGCACAGGACTCAGCGTGAACGACGAAGGTCTCCGAAGCAGGTGGTGTCGCGCGCTTATCGCCAAGGAAGGCGCGATTTCCTGTACTCCCTCTCCTACGTCTGCCTCGCATGTGGAAAGAGCGCAGGAAACTGCCCCGGTTGCGGCACCTACATCCGATCATTTTCGGGATGTTCAACTGCTGCGACTTCTCGCCTATGCGCTCGTATCGGCCGATGTTGGCGGTAGGAGCCTGACGGGCCGGGACACGCTGTATACACCCGGGGGGCCACCGCTTTCGCAGTCTCTTAGTCTCAAGCGTCGCCATGCGCTGGTGGACCTTCGAAAGCTGCGTAAAAGCCGAGCAATTCTCAAACGATAACAAAGGGGCCTCCATGGGCAATATCATTCGTAACCTCATCGAGCGCGCGCCGGCCAGCCCGGACTTAATGGTTGCGCTCATGCTGCTTGTGGCAGTGGCTATGATGGTGATGCCAGTACCGACCGCAGTGATCGACACACTGATTGGCTTCAACATGGGTTTGGCCATACTGCTGCTAATGGTTGCTTTGTATATCAGCACACCACTTGAATTCTCTTCTTTGCCAGGCGTCATCTTGATTTCCACGGTCTTTCGTCTGGCGCTCACCATCGCAACGACGCGACTGATCCTGGCCGAAGGCGAGGCGGGCAGCATCATCCACACGTTCGGCGATTTCGTGATCTCAGGCAATATCGTCGTAGGTATCGTCATATTCCTAGTCGTGACCATGGTGCAGTTCATGGTCCTCGCGAAGGGCGCTGAACGCGTAGCAGAAGTGGCCGCCCGCTTCACGCTCGACGCCCTGCCGGGCAAGCAAATGGCGGTCGACGCAGAGTTAAGGAACGGCGATATAGATGCCAGCGAATCTCGCAGGCGGCGCGGCGCATTGGAGAAGGAAAGCCAACTTTACGGCGCTATGGACGGCGCGATGAAGTTCGTGAAGGGTGACGCGATCGCCGGGCTCGTCGTTATTTTCATCAACATGCTGGGTGGGATTTCGATCGGTTTGCTTTCGAAAGGTATGCCCTTCGGCGAGGTGCTGCGACATTATACCCTTCTCACCATCGGTGATGCCCTAATCTCGCAGATCCCGGCCCTGCTGCTCTCAATTACCGCGGCGACCATCGTCACTCGTGTAACTGGGGCTGGGAGCCTCAACCTTGGGACCGACATAGTTAATCAACTCACGGCGAGCAGGCGAGCATTACGGTTGGCGGCTTCCGTCTTGGTTGCGATGGGGTTCGTTCCTGGCTTCCCTCTACCCGTCTTTTTTATCTTGGCCGCGGTATTCGCCGCGGCAAGCATTGTCAAGGGTGATGTGCTGGGCGCCGGCGGTGTCGATGCTACACCTGCAGCTCCAGTGGAGCCTCAAAACCAAACGATGCCTGCGGAGGCATGTCCAATCGCTCTCTTCCTTGCGCCGAACGTCATGCAAGCGATCGGCCAAGTCGAACTAAAACAGCACATTGCACGCGTGTCGCAATTGGTCTCAGCCGATCTTGGCATCATTGTTCCCCGCATCCCTGTTGCGGTCGATCAGCAGCTGCCCGAGTCGAAATTCAGGATAGATATCGAGGGCGTGCCGGTAGAACAGGATCTGATTGATTCGACACAGCTAATGCTTAAAGACGATCGGGCGAACATTCAGTCGAGCGGCATCCCCTTTCGCCAAGATTCTGAAAAGGACATAATCTGGGTCGAACAATGCCATGCACAGGCTCTTAAGGCCGCCAGCATCCGACATTACCGCCCCAGCGAACTCCTCGCCTTGCGTGTGCAAGGGGCGTTAACCCGCTATGCACCGCGCTTGGTCGGCATTCAGGAGACCAGCCAATTATTGGGGCGGATGGAGCAGGAATATGCTGATCTGGTAAAGGAGGTGCTGCGCACGACACCGATTCCTCGGATTGCCGACGTACTGCGCCGTCTGCTGGATGAAGGTATCCCGATCCGCAACACCCGCGTTGTCTTGGAGGCATTGGCCGAACGGAGCGAACGTGAGCAAAATGTCGCCCTTCTCACCGAGTACGTTCGTTCTGATATGAAGCGGCAGATCTGTCACCGCTATGCCAATGAACACGGAATCGTGCCCGCGTTCATCATCGAACGTGAGACTGAGGATGTGGTGCGCAGCGCGGTTCGGGAATCGGCTGCGGGGCCCTACCTCGCACTAGAGGATCGGCAAAGTGAAGCACTACTGTCACAGATGCGTCAGATCCTTTCCAGCACAGCGCCTGATCAGACCCGGCCTGTCGTATTAACTGCAACGGATATCCGACGCTTCGTCCGCGGCTTTCTCGCGCGAAACGAGATTGATCTTGCTGTGCTGTCTTACCAGGACCTCGCGCCCGACTTCACCATCCAGCCCGCCGGATCCGTTAAGCTCCGCCTGGAACCAACAGTGGACCGTCAGGGGCTCGCGATTTCCGCATTGCCGCAAGTTGATAGCCAAGACCTCGATGATAGGTGAGAACCGAAGATGACTTCGCATAAGAATACAGTCGCTGCACCATCAGTTTCATTTCGATTGAACTCAGTCCTCTTCGCTGTACTCGCCATCCTGCCTCTCGGCGGTTGCGCCAGCTGGAATAAGCCAGCTCTTTCGGTGAAGGAGACGTCGCCCCCAGCGTTGCTCGGCGCCAATCATATCGACCCGGCAATGCGCGAACGCATATTGAGCGCAGTTGGTCAGGATTCTGAAGAGCGAGCGTTACACAATCTGAAGCAGCATCCGGATAATGTTGATGCGGCAATCAGTTTTACCAAGATATTGCTGGCGCAGAAACGAGAACATGAGGCGCTTCAGGTACTCGACGGAGTGCTTGCTACGGATCCAAGTAATCTGCGTGTATTGAACGCGAAAGGAGTTGCCTTGGATCTTCAGGGCCGGCATGACGCCGCACAAGTGCTATATCGGCAAGCTCTCAAAGCAGAGCCAGACAATCAGATGTTGCAACACAATCTGAACCTGTCACTGGATACAGACGGGAAGTCCGATCCACGTGCGTTGGCACCGTAGCATAACTGTGCGCAGCACGGCCTCGATGCGCATGTCGAAAGCGGTTGAAACGGGCCCTTATTTATCAGATAGAAACCCAATAGCCCTTTGCCAAAACGGCCTGCCTAAACTGCCTTCCTTGTCGAGCAGCCAGCGTTTGCCGGTGCTCCGTTGGGCAACCGGATGGCGCGGGTACTTAACGTGACAGGCGGTGAAGGCGGCGCCATACAGCGTTGTCAGCTGACGGGCATGCACCGGCCCGCGCGCGGTAGGATGTGCACCCACATCGGACACGGCAGTGCACCGTTACGCAGCGCCTTTGGCTGCAGCCGAATCTCGAACAGATCGCCCGGCTCGCCTTTCAACGCGTGCGGGGGATCCGCAGGCACCATTTCCTTCGCGTCCCGCAAGTATTCAAGGCGCTTCTAAGGCGGGAAGGCGTAAATCTTCATGCGCTCCATCGCAGTTGTGGCCTTCGCCTGGCTCACAGTCTTGACCAGTCCCCGCGCCTCCGACTCACTCGCATGCGCCTCGCTCGCGCTCACGAGCTTCTTCGTGCCGAGTCCTGAGCGCACGAGGACCTTGGCTGCTGGCGCCAAGTCGCTGATGCTCGTGGCGACTTGCGCTTCTGCCCGCCTCGAGGCCAAACTCCCGATGGCAGCGGCCGGCTTGCTCTTGCCTTTCCCTTTCCTGCGGCGCGCGGCAGTGCTGCCGACAACAGCCTTGCCAGCAGTTTCTGCCGGTCTCGCAGTGCCGCCGTCGGCCGGCCGTGGAGCGATGGCTGGCAACTTCGGCTGCAGTTCTAGGAGGTTGACGACCTCGTCCGCAGTGATCCACGCACTGTCCACGACCTGGCCCAACAGTTCTAATGGGAAGTCGGCAGCTGTTCGGTGGTCGCTTAGCTTTGCGAGCAGACCGTGCGACGCCGACGCAAACTCCGATAGCCTCTCCAAGACCCCTTCCAAAAACGGCGCAGTGCTCTGCTCGAGCTGCCGCCCCCTTGCTCAACATTACAGCTTCGGCCGTCGAGATGAATGCCGGGAAAACGTCGTCTATGGAGCTTGCCAGCGGACGAACATGCCCGTTCTGACCCAGGAGGATTTCCCTGACGGGTGCTTCGAACCCGTTCGCCTGCGAGCTAGTCTTGACTTGCTCGGGAGCGATCTGCGATTGCAGCTGCATGATCTTGGTATCGACTAGCCAGCCGGTGTGCAACCGTAGCGTGGCCTGATGGAGTACAATGCGGAGCCGGGCAAACTTGCTTCGCACGATGACGCGCGTGCGGCCCAGTTTACTCAGAGCATTGGCGAGAGAATTCTCGCTTTATTGGTGAGCCCGCCGCGACGTCGCCGGTGCCTTAACTTGCGGCCGGAGGCTTGGCGAATCTTGTTTTGCCGTCGACAATCCCGGAGCTGCGCGAGCGCCTAACCTGCGCAAATATGGTCATCGCGTTTGCTGACGTCGAATAGTCGGACTTGATTGCTGATACAGCACTAGGCCAAGCCACGCGCCAAGTGCCGGTCCTTAGGCAACAATGCCGTCGCCGTTAGGGCGAATGCCTTTCATCTTGCCGGCGACGGTACGGCGCGCTGTTGCGGACGATTTTTCTCATCCGGCCTGCAATTAGCCTATTCCGTTCGGTCGGTTTCGACCAGCAGCCGCATCCCGTCGGGATCGATCCCGTTGACCAGAAGGCTGGCGTTCAGCCCCGAGCAGCGTGTGGACAGCAGCTCACGCTGGGATAGAGCCCGCGGCATGCATCCACCCCCTAAATGTAACCGATTGGAAAAATGGATTTTTCCAATCCGCTTCTCGAAGATAACTCTTTCAGCCATCCGAACCGTGGGCTCCTGGGCGATGCCGGAGCTCATAAACCTAGGGCCGCACTCAGGAGAATCGATGCGAGAAAAAATCATCAGCGAGGTTGGTGGTGTTTTTGGTCCGCCGACCTACGGTTCTGGTCCAATAGTCTTCACATGCTGCTGTCCGCGAGTATTTTCGGCGTTTGCATGCTCGTCCCAAAAAGGCAACGCGTTGCGTGAATTCTGCTGTCACCTTAGCTCCATAGCCGGCGGTGACCTGCTCCGATTCTTCTAGCTTGAGTATGAGGTGAAATGCGAACGCTGCTCGTTGATCACCATGCGGATGTTGCACGCGCGGTACTTGCTGCGCTCGCGGATAGCGGGTTTGCCGTTGATGTAGCTTGCACTCTCGAGGAGGCATCGTATGCATTTCATTGCGCGAGCTATGAAATTCTCCTGCTGGAGTTGGTTCTGCCTGATGGCGACGGCTTGGGCTGGCTGAAGCAACTAAGAAGCGAGGGGCACTCAGTTCCCGCCGTCGTTATGAGCTGCTTCGACGACCGCGAGAAGCGAATTGCCTCTTTCAATGGTGGCGCGGACGATTTCCTGCGCAAGCCCGTCTCTCCTGTTGAGCTCATCGCTAGAATGAGAGCCATTCAGCGCAGAGCGATACAGTTGACTGATCCCATCCTTGTATTCGGCAATCTCAACTTCGACCCAATCAGCCGAGAGCTTTCCGTTGCAGGTGATCGGCTAACGATCGCACGCCGCGAGCTATGTATTCTTGAGCATCTACTTAAGCGTGCCGGCCGCATCGTGCCGCGTGCGCAGTTGGAAGGTCACCTCTATTCCTTCAACGACGAGGTGTCTACCAACGCACTTGAAGTCGGGATTTATCGCTTACGTGGACATCTGAGTAGGTCAGGCGCGACGCCACAGATAAAGACCGTGCGCGGCATTGGCTACATTCTTGAATTGCCTGGCGCGGTATCAGCATGATTGATCGATTATGAAAGAAAGACTGCCTTGAATATCGTCTCAATTCGTCATCCTGCCGCCCATCGGCCTCCGGCTCTCATCGACGGACCAAGGGCCACTAGTTGTCTTTACTTGGGCCCTCTCATCTGCGCGCTCATCCTGTTATCTCCACTTTCTACCGCGGCCCAAAGCAGCGGGGATGAAGGGGCGCCGCGTGCCACTTCCAATAGTATCAATGCCACGCTGAACCTCTCCTCTTCGCTCGGCCAGACAGTCCGTCTCCCCGCGCCAGCCGCGACCATCTTTGTTGCCGACCCGACGATTGCGGACTACCAGGCCCCCTCGAGCGAAACCATCTTCGTCTTTGGCAAGAAACCCGGGCGAACCACCCTGTTCGCCTTGAACGACAAGGGCGTGGCTCTCGCCCAGGTGCAGATCGTCGTTACGGATCCAATCGGCGACCTCCGAGCCATGTTGAGGGATCAGGTCGGAGACTATCCAATCCGCGTCAAGTATACCCCGCGCGGCGCGATTCTTAGTGGTACAGCGCCCGATGCCGAAGCCGTCGACACTGCGAAAAGAATCACCGAGCAATTTCTCGGTGACGGTGCGCAGGTCGTCAATAAGATCAGGGTCGCAGGGTCGTTGCAGGTGAATCTCAGTGTGCAGGTAGCGGAGGTCTCCCGCGGCGCGATGAAGGAACTTGGTGTTAACCTGTCGGCCCTCGGGCAAATCGGAAGTTTCAAGGTGGGCATGTTAAGCGGCGGCGGCAGAGGCGGCGGCTCTGGTGCCGCTAGTGGTGGCGGTACAGCAAAAATTGGATACAATGATGGTAATATCAACATCGGCGGGGTTCTCGACGCGCTCGCCAAGGAGCACGTCGCTTCCATCTTGGCGGAGCCGAATCTCACTGCGATGTCCGGCGAAACCGCCAGCTTCCTCGCTGGCGGCGAATTCCCCATTCCTGTCCCGCAGGAAAATGGGCAAGTCTCAATTGAATTTCGTCGCTTCGGCGTCAGCCTGGAATTCCTACCCACCGTTCTCAGCAACAACCAGATCAATATTCGCGTAAAGCCGGAAGTCAGTGAACTCACGTCACAAGGTGCCGTTCAAATCAACGGAATTTCCGTGCCCGCAATTTCTACCCGCCGAGCCGATACAGTCGTCGAACTCGCCAGTGGGCAGAGCTTCGCAATTGGTGGGCTCATCAGGCGTACCGTAACCAATGATATCAGTGCCTTTCCCGGACTCGGTCAGGTGCCGATCCTTGGCGCCCTATTCCGTTCGTCGTCATTTCAAAAAGAGGAGTCGGAATTGGTTATTCTGGTTACTCCTTACATCGTAAGACCAGGGTCGAACCCGGAGCAGATGAGCGCGCCCACGATGGCGTCGCCCTTGGATCGGGGGGACCCTGGATCGAATTCGCTACGTCTGCCACGCAGCCGCGCTATTGGCCGCACCGGCATGCCAAGCGCCAAGAGCAGAGTCGGCTTTATCATCGAATGACGTTCCGGGTCAAAGTTCACCTAGTCGCTCTAACAGCAAGCCTAAGTGGCTGCGCAAGCCCGCCGGTCCATGTCGAGCCATCGACACCGATCCTTATCCGGCAGCAGACCAGCGTCTTGATTTTGGAGAGCCTTCGCGCCTCCGAACTGCAGCGCTTGCGTATTTTCCTTGCGAGGGCCAGCAGCGGTCGGCCCGACGCGCTTCATCTGCTAATCAGTGGGTCGCCCCCGCTCAGCGCAGAGGCAGTGCATCAGGCGAAGCAGATGGGCATCGACGCTTCCAATATTCAGTTGTTTAATCAACACGAGGGCCATTTAGCGCGAATAGAGTCAATCGTCTATGCTGCGAGCCCTTCTGTCTGCCCGTCATTTTCCAGCACTTTACCCAATGACGAATTCGTCGACCAGCCGATGGGCTGTTCAACACGCCATAACCTCGCGGTGATGGTCAACGATCCGCGGGATTTGTTCAACAACCAAGTTATCAAGGCAAGCAACGGCGAGCGCGCGGCCATACCAGTTGCCAAATACAGGACATTCACGACAGACAAAAGTGAAGAATGATGCTGGGAAGTGCCCGCGCGGCTCTCCCGGGAGCTGACCTGCGTTCGAAGACATCAATGCCCCCGTTGCCATCATCGGTGCCGCCGGCGCGACCCCTTACGCTTCCGTCGGGGCCTATTGCCGCAATGTCCCGAATGCGCTTCGGCGCGCCACCGGCTCACTGACCGCAAACGTTGATCGGCACGATTTCGATCATGGCGGCCCGTTGTTTCCGAACAAGAGCAATCGTCCCGTCGACTGCGGCAACCTGCCCTATGAGAACAAGGACTACGCCCTTAACCGGAAGACCATCGGGGAAGCCATCGACGCGATCCTCCGCGCGGGTGCCGTTCCCGTTCTCCTCGGTGGGTGACGACCCCGTTCCTATCCCCATGCTGGAGGCACTCGGGCGCGACGGCAGCGGCCGCAAGTACACGATCTTCCAGATCGATGCCCATATCGACTGGCGCGACGTGCACATGGGCGAGAGCTATGGCCTCTCATCCACGATGCGCCGCGCATCGGAGATGAACCACGTCGAGCGCATCATCCAGGTTGGCTCGCGCGGTATCGGCTCGGCAGAAACCACGGACTATGAAGAGGCCATCAAGAGCGGCGTGAAGTTCATCACCGCCTACGAGTACCACAAGGCAGAAGCCGTCACCAATTTGATTCCGCAAGCGAGCAACATCGTGATCTGCATCGATGCCGATGCCTTTGATCCGTCGATCGTTCCCAGTGTCATTGGGCGCTCTCCCGGTGGCCTGAGCTATTATCAGATGGTTGACCTCATCAAGGGCGCGGCCTGCAAGGGGAAGATCGCGGCAATGGACTTCGTCATGCCGGAGCGCGACGTTAACTCGTACACACTGCCCTACGATCCGTCGATGAAGGACTGGTCGGATGCCGCCAACCTCTCCTACACCCGCAACTCGGGCCACAATCAAATCTGCCTGCAGCGCAAGCTTGCGGCGATAGAAGGCGGCGAGGATGCAGCCGTCTTCTCGACTGGCGTCGCCGCGCTGCATGGCATCTTTTTCACTTTCCTCAAGTCGGGTGATCACGGGATCGTCGGCGACGTGACTTACGAAGCGGCATGGCGGCTGTTCGCCGAACTCCTTCCCCAACGCTACAACATCGAAGCAACATTTGCGGACATGAGCGACATGGCTGCGGTACGTGCGGCTGTCCGGCCGAACGCGAAACTAATTCACACCGAGTCGATTGCAAACCCCACGACGAAGGTCGCCGACGTAGCGATCCTTGCAGACATCGCCAAGGGTGCCGGTGCCATGCTTTCGGTGAACTCTACGTTCACCCCTCCTCCGTTCTTCCGTCCGCTGGAACTGGGGGCCGATCTGGTCGTCCATTCGCTGACCAAGTACATCAAGGGCCATGGCGACGCGATGGGCGGCGTTGTCATCGGGCCCCAAGGAACTTATACATCACCTCAAAGCGGACGCCCTCGTTGATCTCGGTGCCACCATTTCCCCCTTCAACGCGTGGCTCATCACGCGTGGCTCCGTCACCCTGCCACTTCGCCTGAAGCAGCAGTTCTCGACCGCCGAGGCTGTGGCTCGTTATCTCGAGACCGAGGATCGTATCGCATTCGTTACCTATCCCGGTTTGGCGTCACACGACCAGCACGAGCTCGCGAAGAAGCAGTTCCGCGGCAAGGGGAGGCTCGCCTCAAAAAGCACAGGGATGGCGGCGTTGCCGACTTCGTTCGGGCGGAACTTCCCCAAAAGGTTAGGTGCGATATTGATGTGACCAGTCTCATGACATCGCATCGCAAATAGCACCGCCGTCTGCGAGCTATCATCAAAGCTCATCCAACATTGGCGGCTGCGACTGCATGTAAATGCGCCGACTGTAGGCAGCCGGTCCCTGATGATGCGGGTCTCTACATCGTCCGACGTAACGATCTGCCACGCTATCTCAATACCGGACGACCGGCACGCTGCGATGGAGTTCCGCCGTTAAGGTCGCATCTGCAGAACTGCCGTCGCTTACGTTCGGACGATCCAAGGGACTCGGTTTTGACCGCGTCATTATCTATCCGACGAAAGAAATGATGGACTGGCTGAAGAGTGCCCAATCGGCGTTGAAAGCCGAAACCCGTGCGAAACTCTATGTTGCCCTAACCCGCGCAAGCATACGGTAGCGGTGGTCCATGACCTTGCCGATGGTGAAGTCGTTCCAAGATTCACATTGTTCCAGTAGGAAATCTTCGGAAGCTGCACCCTATACAGATCTATGATTTCAACTGGCCGGTGAGGCGTCATCTTTCGACGATGACGTTTTTCTAAGTAGCCTCAGTGAATTCCCGATACAGCTCGATTGTGGGCAGATGTGCATCGATAGTCTCGCGCACCTTCGCGGCCATCGGCAGGTTGTTTTTCTCGTTTTTCCACACATCCGTGAATCGTCCGACCGTCTCGCGTGCGGTGTCGAGGACCAGCTTTTCGGACAGCGCCGCCTTGGCGGCCAGATGTACAAGCTCGTCCTTCGATAGCTCCGCCATTCTTTTCGTGCGCGAAAAATTAAGCGCGGCCGTATCCTCTCCCTCGATATAGGGGATGGTCGATAGCAGGTCGTAAGCCGGCGAGAGCGCAGGAGTGCGGCGATCGGGATAGATCAGAGACCAGTTCTTCAGATGCATGTCGCCATTGCCGATCAGTGTGCTGAAGACCAACCGGCGGATGAACTCCGCCACGTCGGCCGTGCTCGTCTCGATGCCGAGGACGCGGGCGATCATCCGGTAATTGCCCTTGCTGTACTTGTCATCCGGCTTCACGCCGAACACTTGCGCAAAATCCTCGATATGCACCGGACCCTCCGGCATACGGTCGAAACGTCTAATCGCGAGTGCCTGTCCGTGCAGTTCGCCCACGCCCTGTGGCAGGCCGCTCACCGCATCCAGCTCGACCAGTTGGATCTCCGGTATGTCCATTCCCATCATGCCGGCGATGGTCATCATGGAGAATTCGTTTTCTGGCACGCCGCTATACTGCTGGGAGGGCAGCTTTACGATCCATGATCCACCTGTACCCTCGGCCGGAATAGTCAGCCCGCCTCCCTTCGTGGTATTCTTGAAGGCCGAGAATTTCAGCTGTACACCAGCCAGCGAGAATCGCAACGCATTCGGTCGCGCTTCGACAGAAGCCTGCTCGTAATCTGGCGGCAGGTCATCACCCGCGGAGGGATGGACCGTCACTGCACCGGGCAGGTCGCGGCCGAGCATCCAGAGCAGGAAGAATTCCCGCGTCTGTTTTACGCTGGCACGCTCGGCGAGGTATTTTCGCAGCGGCCCTTCCGGCAACAGGTTCGAGAAGAAGGGTGGGACCACCATGTTGTATGGGCGGAATTTCGTAATCAGGGCGCCGAACGGATCCTTGAAGGACAAGCTGAGTGTCGGCCGCTTGTCGTTTTCGATATAGTCCTCATTGAATGCGAAGACGGTGCGCCCGTCCTGCAGGTTCGTCAGGGTCGCGACCGGTTCGGCGTACAGCCTGACATCGAGTACCGTCACCTTAGGCATCATCGTCCTCCTCATCCAGCGCATAGGCCGAGCGCGGGATTGCGTCATCTCTGTCGCGATGAACCGCTGCGTTGCGCAGCTGCCTTATCTCGCGGGCGATCGCACTCATTTCCTGACGTGACATCTTGTCGGCCTGAGAATTTTCAAGGCGGTCGGCTGCCTGCCTGAGGATGTCCAGCTCGTCGGGCGTCAGAGGCAGATGCCGTAGGAGGCCCAGACTATCCTTGAATGCGTCCGCGTCGACACTCGCCCCGACGCCATGCCCGTATTGCGCCGACCATCGCTCGAGACGCGCGACCAGTTTGCGTTGGTCGGATGTGAGGACATCATTCGAGGCCGAGCTGCTATCGAGGATGTTGCGGATCGCCGGCATCAGCTTCTTCGGCGCAAGGATGATCTCGAGGTCGAGCGCGCGTGCCACATCCACCAAGCTGCCGAGCCCAGGCTCCATTGTACCCCGCTCGATCTGGGAAATATGGCTCTGCGTCAGGCCCGAACGTGCGCTCAGCTCACGCTGGCTAATCTTCTGTCCTTCCCTAGCAGCGCGTAACTGCTGCGTTATATGCGCTGTTTTATATGCCACGATCATTATCCTGTATCGAATAATAGGGTATATACAGGATATTATATAGCTAATTCTGCGGGTCAGTGCAACTGCGATATACAGAACCGTATCACTGAACCTGTCTATATACAATTATGTATCACTTCGGCCTGTGCAGAGCCTGCCGGCATCGTGTCCACTGTGAAAGGAACATTGATATAGGCCTGCCCGTCAGTTGCGGCTGTGCATGCACGCCGAATTCTTCAAAAAGCCGGAAACCGACCGCCCCGACATCGATCAGCCCATCATAGCTCGGCCAGTCACACGCCAGCCACATCCTCGTCATTGGTGCGACTCTCTGGCGGCAAGCCCCTCGAAGCCCCGATCGAGGTCGCGCAATGCCTCGTCGTAATCGACCGCGATTGACACGCCGTCGAGCGTGCTGATATCAATATACTGTCCTACCTTGCGCGGAAGGTGGAACATCTGCGTACCGAAGCATTCGGCGCCATACTGGTTGGTAATGCCCTGTACCGTCACCTTGATCTGCGGAAAGAGTGGAGGCATGTACCTCCTCCTGTGGCACGGTGCTTTTATCCATCAGCCCCTCTCCGGTCGCTTTATGCAGTTTCACCCAGCTACGCCTGCCCGCCGGCGACAAGTACCTTATAGCGGGCATGCAGGTCATAGAATGCTTCGTCGCCCGCCATAATGGGCATCATGCGCACTAGGCTGAAGACGCACAGCAAAACGGAGAGGCCGAGTATGTTCAGTGTCTCCTGCAGCTCGTCCTCCTCCAGTAGAGGGTCGAGGCTGAACAAGGCGGTCTCGTCCGGAAGGAACGAACGATGTCGTAATAGAGAGCTGTAAGTGACATGTGCCGTGTCGGCCGAGAGCTCCCGATACATGTGCGCCATGCGCGGGAACTGGCTGTCCTTGCTCAAGTCACTCGGCTTGAGCTGCGCGCCCTTCTTGTCGTTCAGGAATTCCTGCAGCAGCTTACGCGATCCCGCATCAAGGTCCTTCTGCATGTCCTTAATGCCTTGGCTTCGTCATCCTTGAGCGCCTGCAGATAGTCAGGCTTGCGGCACGCGGCATCCATATGGATCGCGCATTCGACCACCTTGCGGCAGGTACTGCGCACGTCGAGCACCTTGTCATGCTCGGCGAGCAATAATGCGGTGTCGAACAATGTCAGGGCACGGGCAAACAGCGCAAATTTTACGAACAGCAGTTCGGGCTCTTCGCCCTTCGGCGCATCTAAGCTGTCCACATCTGCGAGCTTCGCCGCAGCCATGCGGAAATCCCTCATCCATTGCAGCCATCCTTCCTTTATCTGGGGCTGATCCTCACCCACGCGATTCTCCTGGTTTCTACCGGTACATGCGGAACCAAAATCCCGGATGACAATCCCACCGCCAAATGGTTCAGCGGAATTCGATGCGACTATGCGGTAATCAGGAAGTCGGAAGCCGTCAGCGCCAAGCCATTGTCGAGAGGCGAAGTGGATCGCAGCAGCCTTACCCATGCCGTCAGCCTCATGAGGGCACCCGCGCCTCTATATGGCCTTCCTACATCGTGGCGAACGTGAAAGGAATGCGGAAGCCGCAATTACCATGCTCGTCCCATTGGAAGAAGAAGCCACCCTCGCCCAGCACATCGATGATGATCTCGCCGATCGGTGCGAATTCGCTTCGATCTTCCCATTGCCCGTACCTTGACCACAGTTCTCTTAGCGCGGTGCGCTGCCTTTCGAAAAACGGCGCGAACCAATGCCCTCCTAGCGCATCGCGGACCGCAGGGCCATCGTCCATCGTCAAGCTGCAACCGTCCAGATGGCCGAGCAGGTAGCTGCCGCTCGTCATCAGGTTCTGTAATACCGCACGACCTCGGAGATTATTCGGTCATGGTCGTGATCGGTGCGATAGCGCTGGATACATTCGTTGGCCCGGTTCATCGTCTCGTCGAAGATGGGTGATGAATGCGTTGGTGTAATCCTGCAGAGGATCTCGGTCGAACGGGGCTGCGATACGGCAAGCAGCATACTCATCCCAGCAGGCGCTTTCGGCCTGCCCTTCGCAGGCATCTGCGGCATCATCGTAGATTTTTTTCAGAAGCGTATCGGGGAATTCCTTGTCGGTCGTCATTGTGAGTTCGACATGAGCGCATTCATGGGCAAGCAGATGCAGGGAGTGGGCGTAGTGCTCGTCCTTGTCGTCAGGCAGGGAAAAATATAAGCGGCGTTCAGGACGAGATGCGATTTGAGGACACCGTCACGGATGACGCTCGGTGCCATCGCAACGCCTTCGACCAACTCGGAGCTGGGGGTAAGTCGGTGGTCCGTTTCACACCCTCGATCGAGATCGAGCAACGCTTCGTTGTAGTCGACGGCGATGGTAATGCCGTCCAACCGCTCAAGATTGATATAACGGCTCAATTCCCGCACATAGTCGCCTACGCAATAGGCGAGCTTCTTGCCTGCATTTTCTTCCATGCCCCGGACCGAAATACCGATGCTGGGCACGCTGATCGGTCGTTCTTCATCTAGAGTCGGTCAGCTTTAAGCTGAATCGCACCGGGATTCCCTTTTTGCTGCGATTGTGATTCAAGATCATTGCTGGTGAGGAGGCCAGCAATGATGGCGCGACCTATTCTGTGGATTTACGCCAGCGCGTCGCCGCCGCTTTGGCCGGGGGCATGACGGTGCGCCGCGTTGCGCTTTGGGATATCGGCGGCGACGGCAGTGCGGATCGGCCAGCTCGACCGGTCCGGCCGCGGTTTGGCGCCGGCCAAGATGGGTGGCCATGTCAAGCCGATGCTGCGGGGCGCGGCGGCCGATGCGGTTCACCGCCGGCTGGCGGCCAAGACCGATTGGACGGTGCGGGCGCTTGCCGCCGATCCGGGATCGATGTCTCTCATGACACCGTTTGGCGTTTCCTGCGCCGCGAAGGCAAGACATTTGAAAAAACGCTGATCGCCAGCGAGCAGGACAGGCCGAAGGTGGCGCGGTTCCGAAGCCGCTGGAAGACCCCCATCAACATCGACTTGATCCGCGCCGCCTGGTGTTCGTTGACGAAACCTGGGTCAAAACCAACATGACGCGCAGCCGCGGCTGGTGTCAGCGCGGCCAGCCGCTGATCGCCAGAATACCGCATGGCCATTGGAAGACGCTGACCTTCCTCGCCGGGCTGCGCCACGACCGCATCGTCGCGCCTTTCGTGCTCGATGGCCCGATCAACGGCATTGCCTTCACCGCCTGGGTCGAGCAATGCCTGGCAAGCCGGCGCGCAGCGCTATCCGCGACGCCGGCGCCCATCTGTTCTTCCTGCCGCCCTACAGCACCGACCTCAATCCGATCGAGATGATGTTCGCCAAACTCAAGACCCTGCTGCGCAAGGCCGACGAGCGTAGCGTCGAGGCAACATGGCGCCGCGTCGGCGAAGTTTCTCAAAGCCTTCAGCCCGTACGAATGCGCCGCCTATCTGAGGCATGCAGGATATGCTTCAACCTAAATCTGACAAACTTTAACGTCTCCGTCATGTCTTCTCACGCTGACTGCAGACGCCACCGAGGCCGGGACGTGCTGCGTTCGCAATCGCAGCCTCCGATCGGGCGAGCACAGCATCGATGGCCGCATAGTCGACGCCCGGGAGATTCTCAGCGCCATCGACATCGTCCCCTTCCACTTCTGGATCAATGGCGGCAGCGCGCCGGATAGCGTCGGCTGTCGCCGGCTCGTCAGCATCGGCCGACATAATCTCCGAAGTTTGTCGCAGAGTTCGAATGCCGTCGGCGGACAGCGCCCAGTTGGGGACTTGCCCGGCGATGCGCCGACGGGTGCGCAGGACGTCGCGGGCGATGGTGAGCTCGTGGGTGGGGGCACGTATGTCGCGAGTGGCGTCGTGGAGGACGAGGTCTTTGAGGTGAACCAGTTCGCCATCAATCCACGGTGAGGCGCAGGCGTCAGCAAAATTCTGGCGCTCGATCCACCCTGCCCCGACGGATGATCGGGCAATTCGCTCGTCCAGACGCGTCAGAGCGACACCGGCGTCAAAAGCCGGTCGCGTCAGGGCTGTCTTGCTTATTTTTTGACAAATCGTAAGCCATTGAAATCATGGTAACGATTTGCTAAACGAACTCTATTCTTATCGAGCCCAAACCAGCGCGCCGTTTTCTTTGGCTTCGTGTCCTCGTATTCAGTACGATGCCCAGCGACGAACTGAGCACCAGCGCCCTACAGCGATTAAGTTCACAGCGCCATCGGAACCCTCCGCCGCTAAGCTGGATTCGGATCCCTGGAGGTCAGATCGCGTGTCGTAACGACCTTGCCATAGGCCAAGGCCAAGGCGGACATGTAGGCCGCATGGACCTGTGCGGCTGAAACCGTCTTCCCGTTAAACTCCACGTCGCGCGTGGCGCAAGCGTCTTCAACAATTGTCGTATTGTAGCCGAGATCGGCGGCCGCGCGGCTGGTGGCATCGATGCACATGTGGGACATCGCGCCCAAGATGACGACATCCTTGATGCCTTCTGCGTCCAGAGCGTGCTTCAGTTGGGTCCCACGGAAGGCGTTGGGGTATTGCTTGATGATTACCAACTCCCCCTTGGCGGGTGCGACCGTCGGGATGATTTCGGCCCCATCCGTTCCTCGCGCGAAAAACTGTGCATTGGCCGGGTTTTCGTGGCGGACATGGATGACCTTGTCCCCCGCGGAGCGAGCCACGTTGATCACTTTGGCCGCATTGGCGACTGCCTCATCGATTTCGACGAGCGCGAGCCCGCCGACAGCAAGGTAGTCTTTCTGAAGATCCACTACGATGACAGCGCGCTTGCTCACGGGGCTTCTCCTCTTGTTGCCGTCAAACGTGAACCGTTGATGCGGCCGTTTGTCACAGGTTCTGACATTTTAGAAATGACGAGATTTGATACGATAAATATTATCTCATGGTACCGGATTTTGTCCTGCGCGGAGGCGGGCAAACAGTTGCGATACTGGGAATGACCGACCTCGAGCCGCCGTCCATCACGGATGCGGAAACTAGGTTTCAGTAGCGCCATCCAGCCGGATCACATCGAGGGCGGGTCCGTCCAAGTTGAAATACTGTTTGCAGTTCGGATCGCACGTGTCGCATTCGAAGACGAGGCGATATGGATAGAGACCGGGCACCAAATCGGACAGAATCGAGCCCGCCCAATAATAGTAGGACGGCGTCCACCGACTCCGGATCTTGTCTGGGCCGCCATAGACCTTGAGATCGTTACATATTTTGCGGTGCTGCGGCGTGCCGTCGGGCTGCAAAAAAACAATGTTCACAATCCGCGCGAGGGGAGGCCAGCCCCCATCGGGGTTCTTTTCCATGTCGCTGCAATAAACTAACCAGTTCAGAACTTGGCCTTGGCGGCAGACCGTGCGCAGGGCGTTCGTACCCTTGCCGGTGCTGTCACCGCCATTGTCCATCAATGCGGCTTTGCCGGTGACGCTGCCGGTCCGCAGGGTGCTTGAGACGTCGACTATGGCGACGATGTTCAGCTGCGTCGAAGCCAAGGAAGGGCTACTAGGGGGGTTTTGGGAAACCATCGTGGCTTGCATCATGAACTCCCGGTTTGGGTTGGGCCAGGCGGCATTTGGAGAGTGGCTTCAATGAGGCGTGGGTTGGCACCATTGTCGACCGTGTGCGTCCGGCTGCCGAGTTCCAATGTCAAGCCATAGGGCAGGTTGCCGACTGGCTGTTTCACCAGACCGACCCAGTAGCTGACATCGGAGTCGCGATAAGTATTGCGCTCGACCTTGCAGGTTTCAGCCGGCAGTTCGATTGCCCGCACCGCAGCATGCGTCTCGCATTCGATGGGCAGCAACGTCCAGATAATCCGGTCTCCCGATGTGACCGCCGTTGCGAGCTCGGCCGTTGCCTCGTTGCGCGAGCCGCCGAGACGGTTGTCATCGATCATGTAGAGATAACCCGCGAGCGTATCGGCCTCCAGTGCTCCGCAGACGTCCACCACCATTCGGACATTGATCGTTTTTGGAATCGTCATATGGCGTCTCCCGCAACAACGGTGGAGCAAGGGGTGACCGGCAGCAGCCCGGGCGCGAAGCTGCCGGTGAATCCGTTGACGCCCGGAGCGGAGGTAATCTGAATGCCGCACGTCAGAGTAAAGAGCTGCGGCTCCCACACCGTCTCGCCGTTCCCTTGAATGGGGCGGTAGAGCGCCACCTCCATCGTGTAGTCGTGGCGGCCGACCTTGGCGGTATCGACAGTCGCGCTCCAGTACCAGCCGTCCGTCAGTAGATCGGGCGAACCGTATAGAGCGGGATACAGCACACCCTGCTCCACTGCCGGCCCAGCGATGCGGGTGAGGACCGGGGGCAGGCTGGCCGCCGCGTCGGGATTGTCAGGCTTCAGCACCTCGCAGGCCGCGCTCAGCAGGGCGGCGTCATAATATCGGACCTTGTCGTGCTGGCGGACTCGCGGGCGGATGTCGGCTTTCCGATCGTTCCACGGCTTCGAGATGAAGCGGTGACGATAGCTGCGGGGCAGCGTCGTTGGTAGTCCGCCGATGCCGACCGGGATCCAGTTAAGGACGGCCTCCGTCGCCTGCGATCCGTCGGCATTGTGGACGCCGGGAACGTTGGTGATGCGGAGGCCCGCCGGCGAGGCGAGTGGGCCCGTATTATCAATGACATAGGCATTCCCGTCGAGAGTGCCCTCCTTCAGGGCCGTCACGATGTCGATGACGGCGACAATGGAGATCTGCATCGTACCCTCCTGTTGCAACGATTTGTGCGGCTACCCGGTCAGGCGGCGGCGTGGATCGAAACGGAATCCGCCGTCGTACCAGCGGAGGCATTAACCACAAGGGACGGTCCCGCGATGCTGATGGCCCGCCCGGTCAGGCCGCCTGTGACCAGCGTCAACCTGTAGGAATGGCGCGTGCCCGGAGCTAGCCACCAAGGGGCGTATCCCTGCCAGTGCAGGGCCCACGGGGGGGCGTTGGTCTCTGCCGGCATTGCGAGCCCGTCGAACGAGAGTCCGGACAACCAAACTGGGGTCTGGACATCGAGCGGTGTCACGCTCCAGCGAACCAGCTGCCTTGGCCAGACGGGACTGGCCAGCTTAGCGGTGCCGGAATCCTCGCCGCCGCAAAAGCTATCGTCGAACAGGAAGGCATTGTCGTCGGCCGGATTGCCCAGCAGCAGGGCGACGACATCTACAAAAACTTGGATATTGAGTGGTGACATCATCT
Organism: Sinorhizobium alkalisoli; assembly: GCF_008932245.1. Lineage (NCBI taxonomy): Bacteria > Pseudomonadati > Pseudomonadota > Alphaproteobacteria > Hyphomicrobiales > Rhizobiaceae > Sinorhizobium > Sinorhizobium alkalisoli. The sequence goes on from NZ_CP034911.1 coordinate 98,391, forward strand.
TCCCTTCTACCGCCGCTGGCGGTCCTGATTGCAGAAGTCAAACACGGTCGACAACCAAGGGCACCTTGCCGATTTCCGTGCGGACCAGGTCCGCCCCATTTGGATCGACGAGCCGAATCGCAAAGTTGTAGCCGGAACTCAGTAGGCTCGCCTCGTTCGCTTCCAGCGCATTGAAGACTGACAGGGACCGAACGAATCCGGCGATCATTACGGACGAGGAGCCTTCCGGCCCCAGACGGGCGGCGACCTGCGCCGACAGGGATGCCGCGTCCGGCGTCCCGATCACCATATGCAACTGCCGTTTCGTGCGGTCGATCTGGAATTGGGTGTCCGTGGCGACCCTGTCGATCTCCAGAACCTGCCGTTGCCGGAATTCGGCGATGATGGCCGCTAGGGCTTGGGGCGCCGAATATTGAGTGTCGCCGATATGGATGAAATCGCCGCTGCGGCCCGCGTATTCGAACTGCATTGCGTTAAGGCCGGGCGACCGAAGGTCCGGACGGCGGACGACCCGGTCACCCACCTTGTAGCGCAGCACCGGGGTCGCATTACCGAACAGACGCGTGACGACCAGCTCGCCTTCCTCGCCTTCCTCCACCCATTGCCCGTCGGGCCTGACCACTTCCACCAGGTGCAGCCCTGGAACCGCGGTCACGACGGGGCTTTCAGGGTCGAGCTGCAGTCCTATGGTTTCCGCCTGGACGGCGGCGAAATAGCTGAGAACGGTCAAGTTGGGATAGGCTTCTCTCAGGTCCGCCCTCACTTTGGGGGTTAGCACGCCGCTGCCGTAAAGGGCGACGCGGAAGCTGTCCCGCGCCTCGCGGGACAGCCCGTCGGCAAATTTCGCCAGCAGCGCGATACTCCCGGAAATGCCCATGATCGCCTTTGGTCCCGGGTAGGACATCATCAGCTGGAAAACTTCCAAGCTCATCGGGCCCGCGCCGATATAGTTGACGCCGGGGATCCTCTGGAGCACGCCGCCCACCATGGTGCCGCTGCTCCACATCTGATAATCGGCGAGCGTTGTGGCCACCCATTTGGCGCCGTCGCCGGTGAGGTAACGCGCCATCACGTGCCGGCCCATGAAATCCCCCGCCCAACCGTAGGTCTCCTGCAACTCGTCGAGCGCGTAGACGGTCTCCGACGACTTCCCGGAACTGGTGCCGCCACTGGCCACAATCTGAAAGCCGCAACGCTCGATGGGAACGACCATGCCGGGCCGCGTCTGCGAGAACATCTGCTGGCAGACTTCCTTATCGGTTAGCGGCAGCCCCTGGAACCGCTTTAGACTGTTTACGGGACCGGTGCCAACGGCCCCGTCAATGCGCTGGCGCCAGAGCGGGTTGACGCGGGCGATGGAGATGAGCTGCGATAGCCTGCGCTCGATAATGGCGGCCTGGGTTTCTAGGGACATTTCATCGACCCGGCAGCCGAGATGGGCCTGCGCGTGCTGGAGGGCGGACAGGAAAGAGGGCAGGACCAAAACATCATCCACGGTGCGCGGATGCATCATCGTCTCCGGCAGCACCGAGTTGGCGAAGTCGTGCGAAGAGGGGGCAAAGTTCAGCATGGTCACTCCCCAGGCTGGAGCCGGAAAAGCCGCATTTGCTCGCTCTCCGTTGCATCGTTTTCAAGGATGTCGCGCGCGTGGCGGCGGATCTCAGCAACCACGCCCTCTATGTCGTGCAGGCCTATCTGATGGTTCATGAGGACCATGCGAAGCATTGTCCGTCCGTCCAAGTCGACCTTCGACAGAAGGTACTGCCCGGCCGCCCGGACGCGGTCACGCAATTGAATTTGCAGACGGGACAGGCGTCTGCTGTCCACTCCGGCCGGGCGATGGACGAAGCATAGGATATTGGACTCCGGTCGGTGCGGCACGAGGAAGTCTGGCTGGCTAGCCAAATAATCGTGCGCGGCTCCGGTCATCGTCACTAAATGCTCAAGCTTGTCCGCGAAGGCGTGGCGGCCATAGAGCGACCAGGCCAACCACAGATTGAGGATGGCGGGTCGCTTGGTGCACTCAAAATTTTTCACGCCGCTCTGCACGGCGGTCATCTCGTCTTCGAACGGGTCGAACACATAACTGTCCTTCTGGGGAAAGGCGGTCTCCGCCATTCCCTTCTGTTTGTAAAAAAGCAAGGTGCAAAGGGCCGGGACGAACAGAGTCTTATGGGCATCCATGCAGAAGGAATCCGCGAGTTCCAGGCCCGAAAGTCGCGGTCGCAGCCGGTCGGAAACCAGGAAAGCGCCATTGTGGGCGGCATCGACATGCAGCCAGGCTCCGTGCCGCTTTGCCAAGGCGGCGAGTTCCGGAAGCGGATCGTTAGCGCCAATCGACGTTGTCCCGGCCGACGCAATGACGCAAAACACATCGAGCCCGCAGAACGCCGCTGAGTCCAATGCCGCCGCTGCACCCGCCGGGCAGATCTGTCGGCGGTAGTTCAGCGGCAACCGAACCACCTGATCTTGACCGATGCCGATGATCCCGGCCACGCGTGTGACGGAAAAATGGGCATCCTCGCCAACGGCGATGGCAGGGCGCCTCGAGCCGGCGGCCGCGAGACCGCCGTTCCAGCTTTGGGGAAAACAATGGTTTCGGGCGACCAGCACGGCGGTCATGTTCGCTAGCGATGCGCCGGACGTTGTCACCATCTCGAAGCGGCCATGGGGCCAGCCGACGAGACGACCTAATGTCTCTTCCAGCAATCTGTCTGCGATGTTGGGGAGCTGTCCCGCCTCGTAGTATGAGGCCGGCTGCGGCACCATTGCGGAAACCATGTCGAAGACGGCGGCGACGGGCATCACAGAGCTGAACTGCCGCGCCATATATCCGCGGGAGTTCACCTTGATAGCGGTTTCCAGGTAAAGGTCGAGGATCTCCGAGAAACGGTGCAGGTCGAAGCGCCCCCTGTCCGCCGGCACCATCAAGTTTCGGGCGCGAGCCATAAGATCGGCAGGTCTTTGCAGCCGAACACCTTCCAAGCTGTCGCCGGACAGCATGTCTGCGAGGCGTTTGACTGCCTGATGGGCGGCTGCGGCAAAGTCCCCAACGCTGAAAAACTCTTCTAGGCTCGCGGAGCCAGCCTTGGACGTAGATGCCGAACTGTCATCGAGTTCGTTGACATCCTTCTGTTCATATAGCTTCACCATGGGGAAGATCCTTTCTGGCGTCATCCTTGATGCTCATAGCCCCCAGCAAGAACTGGGCCAGCATTTCTATGATTTACAGTTTTCCACGAGATCGGCTTCCGCTCAGCGCATTGTTACGGGCTAGGCTGTGCGAAAAAGCCGAAGCAGGGAACGCTCGAAAATTATGTGGTCGCGGGTGTCGCCGGCGCTGCAATTGCTGCAAGTCTTCCGCGCGGCCGCTGGCCATCAAATGCGCAGAAGTCCGGATGGTGGGATCATCGTCAAATCAGCAGTCGCTGTCTTTGGTTGATTAAGCAACCATCCGGCCAAGCTGCTTCGGCGAAGGGTAACGTTGATAAACGCCGCGTACGATTTTGAACAATTCTTGTTCCGACCCCAACAATGGTGAGATCGGCGGTGCAAAATTAGACCACGGTAGCGGCGGGATTGTCCCGCTGCGGGCGGCGTAAAAGCCGGCCACCTATTTTCCTTCTGCGATGAAAGCAGGAGGGTTGGGGATCTATACCGTGGAATTATATTGAAGGTTCGACTTGCCGTCTCGGAAGGGATGAGCCGGCGTCAGGCAGCCAAGCATTTCAACATATCGCGTGACAGTGTGTCGCCAAGATGCTGTCGTATTCGGTTCAGCCCGGCTATCAGCGCCGGTCACCTGTGCGGCGGCCGAAGCTGGATGCATTTGTGTCGATGATCGACCATTGGCTCGATGAAGATCTGAAGGTACCGCGCAGCAGCGCCATACGGCCAAACGGGTGTTCGACCGGCTCCGCGACGAGTGCGGGTTCACCGGTGGCTACACAATCATCAAGGATTACATTCGCGAGCGGGAACAGCGCCGCCAGGAGGTGTTCGTGCCGAGCACTTCCAACGCACCATACGGGAGAATGAATTTAAGTATGCGCTGCCTCAGGAACCTCGGCGACTGATCTTGCTGAATGAAAAGCCAGGGATGCAGCCGATGCAGCAGATCGCCAATCACCTCTGCCGCTCCAGCTCCTGCATGGCAGGACTATTCCGCCGCTACCGTGGCGGGTTTTGCACGGCCGCTCTCGAAACGAACGGCGTCAGTTGAGATGACCAGGGGTGGCTATGGGCCACCCCTCTCGTCGCTTAATCGACGTCTCCGGCTTGTTTTAGTTGGTCAGGGTGCCGTCACTGTTATCAATGCCGTTAATCGGGATCGACGAGGCGTGAAAGGCGCCGGCGGTATCGCGGCAGCTTGCGTTCAATGTGACGCCACTGATGGATGGGACAAGTTCGATGCTGCCGCAGGATTCCTGGAACGTCGCGCTGTCGCCCTCCAGCTTCAGAGCGCCGTCTACGTTGGCGATGGCGGGCATGGCAATACTGGTTCCGTTCGGCGAACCATCGGCACGAAGGCAAGTTGCGGAAATTTCGGCTCCACCGTTGTCGGTGTACTGGAAACTGATGTTGGAACAGGTGTTCTGGAAGGTGCTGCTACCGGCGATCGCGGCGGTTGCGGTCAGGGTGAAAAGCGCTGATGCGATGGCGATTTTCAGATTAACGCCCAAGCCAAGGCTGGTGCTCTGTCGCCACTGGATAAAATTCTGAGACATGATGATGCTCCTTTCAGATAAGATGATTTAACATGTAGTGCACTGTTAAATTACAACTTCCAACTAACTGCGTCAAGTATATTAAACTATAGATGTCGAAATACTATTGAAATGTACGTGCATCCTAACTTTACCTCACATAATTTATATATTTGCCGCACTCGATTGGCCGGCGAGATGTTGTCACTGAAAGCTGGACACGTCGAATTACCCTCCTTCAGGGTTAGCGATGGTTTATTGTCTGCAGTGCATCTTTGTCTTCTCTGTTGCCCTTTATCCGGGAATCGGTCGGAGGCTGCAGAGTTGCCATCCTCGCCGAGGACAGCCCCGGCAGAAGTCGCCATGGAAAGAAGCAATATGCATGCCAAGTGAGAAATTATATTTAGATACAAGTGGACCGGGTACTTTTCTGGGGTCAGGCGGCGCGCAGGAGGGGTGGCTTGCGCACGGTGGCATGCGTTTCTGTCGGCTCGACGGGCAGGAATTCGGCCAGCATCGTCGCTGCCTGCCGGTAGGACATCATGCTTCCCAGCGTGCCGTCAGTTCCATGAACTCGGGCGTCGCCCGATCGGGGCAGATTTCTTTCAGCGGCGCGAATACGCCGGCCATGCCCGGGTGACAATCACGGCACAGCACCCACTGGGATTGCGCACCTTGACCGTGCCGAAGACGGTTCGGAGCCGCCGCGTCGTCGTTGACCGGCCGGAACGTGTGGCAATCCGGGCAAACCCGACGAAAGAGGGAATAGGTCTCCGCCTCGTGGTTCACGCCCGCGCCCTGCAGCGCCGCCATGATCTTCTTGCCCGCTTCGATCGACAAGCCGATCTCTCCGTCGAACAGGCGCTCCTCAACGCGCACCGACGGCAGACGTCGCCGAACTCGTTCTTCCCCTGGGATCGTGATCGTCCACTCCACCGCCACCGTCGCCTCCTTGAGCAAAGCGCGTCAAGGACGTCATAGCCGGTGGAGACCGTAACTTCTCCGGGCTTGAGCACGGATTGTTAGGCCAGAATGGTCCATGACCATCGTCAGTCGGACCAGCAATGCGCCGCAAGGCCGAACTGCTGCGGGTGCTCGAGCGACCGGAAATCCCGCTGAACACCAACACGTCAGAGAACGACCTGCGCAGTTTTGTCATCAAGCGAAAAATCTCTGGCGGCACCATGAGCAGAGATGGTCGGGTTGCCCGTGACCCGATGCTTGGCCAGATGAAGACTTGCCAGAATCAGGGCCTTTCCTTCTACCATTACCTTGGCGACCGGCTCGGCATCGAGGGCAAAACTATTCCGCCACTGGCTGGTCTTATATTGCAGCAAAAGCCTAAGCGCGCGTGCTCTCTAACGACTCATAATTAACTGGGTCTTCCTCAATTTGTGTGTATGCGCCGTCTACGCCCCATTGATTTTACAATTTCGGCTACGGGGCAAAGCTACCTGCGTGCCGGATGTGAGCTCACCGGATAGTATCTGACGAGCTCATTGTGAGGCTTTGATGCGGGCGGCGTATGCCCATGGCATCAGGGCATCGATGTCCTTGGCGAGGTGGCCGTTTGCGAGACGGGTGAAGAGGTCGCACAGGTAGGCGTAGGGCTCGACGCCGTTCATTTTGCACGTGCCGATCAGGCTGGCAAAGCGGGCCCAATTTCGACCCCCTTCTGGAGTGCGCCCCTTGGGGTGGACAGTGATCAGGCTGCGGTTTTGCCCGTCTGCCGGATGTGTTGATCCTCGAACTGCTGCGGACTGAGATAACCCAGCGCCGAGTGCAGCCGTCGTTTGTTGTAGATGGTCTCGATGAAGTCGGGAAGATGTTCGATGACGTCGTCATAGGTTTGGAACGCCATCGGATACACGGCCTCGACCTTGAGCGTCTTCATGAAGCTTTCGGCCTTTGCATTGTCGTAGGGGTTGCCTCGGCGCCCCATGGAACCGGCTAGCCCGTGATGGCCGAGGTGTTGGCGATAGGTTTCCGCAGCGTATTGCGATCCACGATCGGAATGGTGGATGCAGCCGGCCGGTGGTCGTCTGCATTCGATGGCCGTCTTCAGTGCCGCCAAAGTCAGACGGGCATCGATTGACCGTCCGATGGCATACCCGACGACCATCCGTGACCAGGCATCAAGGATGACGGCGACATAGACGAAGCGATCCGGCAGGGCAACGTAGGTTATATCTGCCTGCCAGAGCTGGTCCGGTCCGGTCGGAGCGAATTCGCGCGCCAAATTCGGAAAGATCGGCCCATTGTGATCGCTGTCGGTCGTGGCAACGAAGCGCCGCCTGACCTTCGGCTGCAACCCGTGTTCGCGCATTAGACGGCGGATCTTCTTGTGGTTCACGACAAGGCCCTTTTGACGAAGAGCTGCGCCGACGCGGCGATAGCCGTAGAACTCGAACTCGTCGCAGATCGCAAACATGGCTTCGACGACAGCGGTGTCGTCGGCCTGCCCATCGCGGCGGTCATAATAGGTCGAACGAGCGATCCCCATCAGTCGACATCCTTCCGAGACGGAGATGCCATGGGGCCGGTGATGACGGATGTAGTCTCGTTTCTCGGCCGCGGTGCGTTTTTCAGTGCCCCCTTTAGAAACTCCAGTTCCAGAGCCTGTTTGCCGACCAGGCGCTCGAGTGCTGCAATCCGGGCCTCGTACGCCTGAATGAGGTCAGCGGCCTGAGCATCCTCGTCGAAGGCTCCTTCCTCATATTTGCTGACCCAGATGCGGATCAGTTGGCGTTGGAGGTCATGCCGTCTTGCCAGACCGTGCAGTGTCTCGCCGGACAGATATTCCTGCACGACTTGGCGCTTAAACTCGATGCTGTGGCTGCGATGTTTTGCCATGGTTCTCTCTGCGAAAACACGGCAGACATGGTCAATTCCATTTCCCAATCTGTCCACCCCAAGGGGCGCACTCCAAATCCGTTAACGTCCAACAACCCCTCAAGCGGCTGATCGGCTACGCCCGCGTGTCGACGGACGACCAGGTCCACGACGCCCAGATCGACGAGCTGCGAGCCGCCGGCTGCGATCGGATCTAACAGGAGCACGGTTCTGGGGCATCGCGCGCTCGCCCCGTCTTGACCAAATTGCTTGGCGAGCTTACCGCGGGAGACGTCCTCGTCGTCGTCCGCCTCGATCGGCTGGCCCGGTCGGTCAGCCACCTGCTGCAGGTGATCGAGGATCTTGAAGAGCGCGGCGCGCATTTCCGGTCGATCCGCGATCCGATCGACACCTCGACCCCCCAGGGTATGTTTTCGCTTCAGGTTCTTGGTGCGGTCGCGCAGCTCGAGCGAGCGTTGATGGGTCAGAACAAGAGCTGCTCATGAGCGATTAAGGGTTTCCGGGCATGTTTAAACTACCCCGCATACACGAGGCAGGTCAAATGATGTAGCCTGTGCACGGTGCTGGAGACGATGGTCCGAACCGATGGTTATCATACTCTCATCCGCGGATTTTCACCGCCTGACCATATTCGATGCGGGCTTGCCTCTCTCTAAGAACGGATATTTATCCCAGCGTGTGTCGAGGTTTCCCTGATCTCTGGCCATCATCTCCAGCATGCTGCACAGGCAGATAAAGGCGATGCATTCAGGCCGACAGCGGTGTTTTACGAGCGATATCCCAGATGAAGCCGGCAAGCTCCCGTGCAATAGCGGTTAGAACACGTGGCTGGGGTTTCCCAGTTCTCGAAAGATCGCGATAACGCTTGCAAAGCCTCGTCTGCGCCTTCCACCCAATGTCTCTGATCTCGTGCGGAAGGTGCTGGCTGCGTTTAAGATGAAGGTGCCGTTCGCGAGGGGGATGTCGGTAGGACCAGCTCGCCTCGACCATCATGGTTCGGGCCAGAGCATTGCCGGTTCTGGTGATGCGCCCGCGCCGTGTAGTGCTGCCGCTGGAATGTTCGCTCGGCACCAGCCCAAGCCAGGCCATCAACTGTCGCGGGTTCGAGAACCGACTGATATCGCCGATTTCGGCAGCCAGGGTTGCGGCAATCATGGTATTGACCCCACGCAACGCTCTCAACGCATCAACGACCGGAGCAAACCGCCAGGGCTTCACCGCATCTTCAATAGCCAGATCAAGCGTCCGGATGCGTTCTTCGATCTGGCGAATAGCGCGCTTCAGTTCCTCGAAAGCTATCTGCTGATGCGGATAGCGGAATTTGCGCAATTCGTTGATCCAGCGCCAGTGCATTTTCGTCCAATAAGTGGGGCGTTCATACCGAAGACCATGGCGAAGCAGGAAGCTCAACAGCTGTTGCTTCGCAATCTTCAGCGCTTCCAGCGCCTGCTTGCGGGTGCGGATCAAATCCCGCATGGCTTCCTGTTCTTCATCAGGTGTCCAGATCGGCGTCAGTTCTCCTGCTCGCCACAGTCGCGCCAGCATTTCCGCATCGCGCCGATCTGTCTTAACCCGATCTCCAGCGCGGCGCGGGATCATGGCCGGAGCAACAACGGCACAATCAAATCCGAGTTTTGTCAGTAGGCGATACAACCCGTAGCCACACGGACCTGCTTCGTAGCAAAACACCGGTCGTGCACCCGCAGCCGACAGCCGCTTTGTCAGGCGTAAAACGGAATCGGCGTTGTTTTCGATAATGCCGTAAAACCGCACGTCGCCATTCCGGCCATCATCCGCGGTCGCAACAGCAATCGTCTCAGCGTGAACATCAAGGCCGACATAAACCATTCTTTCCATAAGCTTCTTCCTTTCCAAACCAATCCGTTTGACAAGGAAAACCTAGCGGCTTTGCCGCCGTAAATCGCTCATCTGGTCTAAGATCGAACGGACCGTGAACTGTCTTCCTGGAACTTAGGAAAGCTGATGGTGTGCTGCTGGTCGCGAACTTTCTGGCGAAGGCGCGCTTTACGTCTGCCATCCTCGCGTCGTTCTTTACGCATTCTTTACGACCTCGCCTCGCCTTCAACATGGCGCCCTTACGCCCGGTAGCGCCATTTCTCGGGCCGATATCCATGAAAGGGATTCGGCTCATGTTCGACCTTATCTACGTCGCGCTTGCCGTTGGCGGCTTTCTGGCCTTCGCAGTCGCCGTGCGCGCCTGTGAGCGCCTGTGAGGTGCCGGCGATGATCGAGTATTTCATTGGCGGCGCTGTCGCTCTGGCGCTTCTTGCCTACCTCACGGTCGCATTGCTGCGTCCGGAACGATTCTGACGGAGGTGCGGAGTGGCTACCGATATTCTTCAGTTCCTGCTTTATGCAGCCATCCTGGTCGCGCTCGCCTGGCCGCTCGGCGGCTACATGACGCGGGTATTTCAGGGCGAGCGCACCCTGCTTTCCCCGGTGCTCGTGCCGGTGGAGCGCGGCATCTATGCGGTTGCCGGCAAATCCGCAATGCAGGACCAGCACTGGACGCGCTATGCGCTCTCGCTTCTGGTCTTCAACTTCGCCGGCTGGCTGTTCCTCTACACCGTCTTGCGCCTCCAACATCTCCTTTCGTGGAACCCGGAAGGCCTGGCGCCGATGCCCCCGGGACTTGCCTTCAACACGGCAGTCAGCTTCGTCACCAACACAAATTGGCAGGCCTATGGGGGCGAAACGACGCTCTCCTACTTCAGCCAAATGGTCGGACTCACGGTGCAGCACTTCGTCTCGGCCGCCACAGGCATTGCCGTGGCCGTCGCGGTGATCCGCGGCTTTGCGGCCCGCAATGTCAGGTCGATCGGCAATTTCTGGGTCGATATGACCCGCTCAATTCTCTACGTCCTGCTGCCGCTGTCGATCATCGGAGCGCTTGTGCTCATCTGGCAGGGGGTGCCGCAGACGCTCAGTGCCTATGTGCCGACAACCACGCTGGAGGGCGCAAGGCAGCTTATCGCACAAGGACCCGCCGCCTCGCAGATCGCCATCAAGCAGCTCGGCACGAATGGCGGCGGCTTCTTCAACGTCAATTCCGCCCATCCGCTCGAGAACCCGACGCAGCTCTCGAACCTGCTGCAGCTGCTCTACATCCTGCTGATCCCGGCAGCTTTCTGCTTCCTGTTCGGACACATGGTGAAGGATCAGCGGCAGGGGATCGCAATTTTCGCCGCCATGGGCATCCTGTTCGTTGTCGGGCTTGCCGTCATCTACGGCGCGGAGATTCGCGGCAACACGCTCTATGATGCACTGCCGATCGACCAGGCGGCGGGAAACATGGAGGGCAAGGAAGTCCGCTTCGGAACCGGCCTTTCCGCGCTCTGGGCCGAGGCCACGACGGCCGCCTCCAACGGCTCGGTCAACTCCATGCATGACAGCTTCACGCCGCTCGCCGGGCTTGCGCTTCTGCTCAACATGCAGGTGGGCGAGGTCATCTTCGGCGGTGTCGGCGCCGGTTTCTACGGCATGCTCCTCTTCGTGGTGCTCACCGTGTTCCTCGCCGGTCTGATGGTCGGGCGCACACCTGAATATCTCGGCAAGAAAATCGAGGCAAAGGAAGTCAAGCTCGCGGTCCTCACCTTCCTGTCGATGCCGGTCGGCATCCTGGTCTTCGGCGCGGTTGCCGCCATTGTTCCGTCGGCCCTGGCTGCGGTTCAGGATCCCGGCCCCCATGGGCTCTCGGAGATCCTCTACGCCTATTCCTCGGCCACCGGCAACAACGGTTCGGCCTTCGCCGGCTTCGGCGCCAACCTGCCGTTCCACACGACGCTACAGGGAATCGCCATGCTTCTCGGCCGCTACGCCTTCATCGTGCCGATGCTGGCGATTGCCGGGGCGCTTGCGACGAAGACGCCAGCACCGGCCTCGGCCAGCACGTTTCCGACCCACGGTCCGCTCTTTGTCGTCCTGCTCATGGTGGTCGTCCTGATCCTCGGCGGCCTCACTTTCTTTCCGGCACTCGCCCTCGGCCCGATCGCCGAACAGGTGGCGATGCTTGCCGACCAGACGTTCTGAGGTGTTTCGATGACCAAGCATAAGCGCAAGGACTTTTCTTTGTTCGACCGGGCGCTCGCCGCCCAGGCGGCGCGTAGCGCCGTCGCCAAGCTCGATCCGCGCGTGCTTTCCCGCAACCCGGTCATGTTCGTCACCGGCGTGGTCGCGCTGCTCACGACATTCATTTTCCTTCGCGATCTCGTCACCGGAGCAGCGATGACCGGCACAGTCGGCCAGATCGCCTTCTGGCTATGGGTGACGGTGCTGTTCGCCAATTTCGCGGAGGCGATCGCCGAGGGCCGGGGTAAGGCGCGCTCCGACAGCCTGCGGGCGACACAAGCGGAGACCGAATGCCGGCGCCTCACCGGAGACCCGGCCGCCCATGAGAATTTCGAGCTCGTGTCAAGCCAGAAGCTTCATAAGGACGACGTCGTTCTGGTGGAGGCCGGCGACCTGATCCCTGCCGACGGTGAAGTGATCGAAGGCGTCGCATCGGTGGACGAGTCGGCCATCACGGGCGAATCGGCGCCGGTGATCCGCGAGTCGGGCGGCGACCGTTCGGCGGTCACCGGCAGCACGTGTCTGGTCTCGGACTGGCTGGTGATCCGCGTCACCGCCGAGCCCGGCAAGAGCTTCCTCGACCGCATGATCGCCATGGTCGAAGGCGCAGAGCGCCAGAAGACGCCGAACGAGATCGCACTCAACATCCTGCTCATCGGCATGACCATCATCTTCGTTCTGGTCGTCGTGACGCTGGAACCCTTCGCGCTTTTCTCCGGCACCTCGATTCCTGTCGCCTTCCTGGTGGCGCTGCTGGTCACGCTCATCCCGACGACGATCGGCGGCCTCCTGTCGGCCATCGGCATTGCCGGCATGGACCGGCTGGTGAAGGCCAATGTCATCGCCAAGTCGGGCCGCGCGGTCGAGGCGGCCGGCGATGTCGATACGCTGTTGCTCGACAAGACCGGCACCATCACCTTCGGCAACCGCATGGCCGACGCCTTCATGCCCCTGCCAGGTGTGAGCGAGCGCGAGCTGATCGAAACCGCCTTGCTCGCCTCGTTTCCCGACGAGACACCGGAAGGCAAGTCCATCGTCGATCTGGCCCACAAGATGCTGGGCAGGGAGGTCGATGCACTTCGGGAACGGGTTGGAGAATTCGTGCCCTTCAGCGCGCAGACCCGTCTTTCTGGCGCCGACCTGACGGATGGAGGCGAAGTCCGCAAGGGCGCGAGCGATGCCATGCTCCGCTATGCCGGGGCAAAAGCGAGCCTCGATCTCACGCGCATCGTCGAGAGTATCGGCAAGTCGGGTGGGACGCCGCTAGTCGTCTCGCGCGACCGACGCATCCTCGGGGTGATCCACCTGAAGGACATTATCAAGCCCGGCATTCGCGAGCGCTTCGCCGAGCTCCGGCGCTTGGGTATCCGCACGGTGATGATCACCGGCGACAACCCGCTGACCGCCGCCGCGATCGCGGCAGAGGCAGGTGTCGATGATTTCCTAGCTGAGGCAACGCCGGAAAAGAAGCTGGAACTGATCCGCCAGGAGCAGGCCGAAGGCAAGCTGGTGGCCATGTGCGGCGACGGCTCCAACGATGCACCGGCACTGGCCCAGGCCGACATCGGTGTGGCGATGAATACCGGTACGCCGGCGGCCAAGGAAGCCGGCAACCTGATCGATCTCGATAGCGATCCCACCAAGCTCATCGAAGTGGTGCTGGTCGGCAAGCAACTGCTGATCAGCCGCGGTGCGCTGACCACCTTCTCGATCGCCAACGACGTGGCGAAGTATTTCGCCATCCTGCCGGCCCTGTTCATCACCGCCTATCCCGGCCTGCAGGCACTCAACGTCATGGATCTGGCGAGCCCGGCAAGTGCCATCCTGTCTGCCGTGATCTTCAACGCGCTGGTCATCTTCGCCCTGATTCCGCTCGCCTTGCGCGGCGTACGCTATTCTCCGGCGACGGCGGGCGAGCTGCTGCAGCGCAACCTGTTGATCTACGGGCTGGGCGGCCTGGTCGTGCCGTTCGTCGGCATCAAGGCCATCGACGTCGCGGTCTCCGCGCTCGGTCTTGTGTAAGAAGGATGAAGACGATGATTTCGCAGATAAGACCGGCAATCGCCCTGCTGGCGATGATGATCCTGCTGACCGGCGTCGCCTATCCTTTGGCAATGACGGCGGTCGGGCAGGCCCTGTTTCCCCACCAGGCCAATGCGAGCTTGATCACCCGTGATGGCGTGGTGATCGGCTCCGAGTACATCGGGCAGACGTTCGAGCAGCCGGAATATTTTCATGGTCGCCCGTCCGCCGTCGACTACGATGCGGCATCTTCAGGCGGCACAAACCTTGCGCCGACGAACCGCGACCTGGTCGATGCCGTTGGTGAGCGAGCCCGGATGATCGCGGCGGAGACCGGGAGCCGGCGGGTGCCGATCGATCTCGTAACATCTTCGGCGAGCGGTCTCGACCCGCACATTTCCCCCGAAAGCGCCTATCTACAGATAGCGCGCATTGCCAAGGCGAGAGGTCTTTCCGCCCAGGACCTGCGCCGCATGGTCGACGGGCATATCGAAACGCCGCTTTTCGGGATATTCGGTGCGCCGGCCGTCAATGTATTGAAGCTGAACCTGGCGCTCGATGAGCGGGCGCCGATTGAAACGGACGCGACAGGATCGATGGATGGCGCCAGCGCCGAACGGTGAAAACCGCCCTGAGCCGGAAGCCCTTCTCGCAGAGGCGGAGAAGGAGGGCCGCGGAAGACTGAAAATCTTCCTTGGCGCAGCACCCGGGGTCGGCAAGACCTATGCGATGCTCCAGGCCGCGCGGAAACGCGCGGCCGAAGGCGTCGACGTGCTGGTGGGCATCGTCGAGACGCACGGACGCCAGGAGACGGAACGACTACTCAGAAATATGACCGTCCTGCCGCGCCGCCCGCATCTCTATCGCGGCCGCATCCTCCACGAGATGGACCTGGACGCCCTGATTGAGCGCCGGCCGCAACTGGCGTTGATCGACGAGCTTGCCCACACCAACGTGCCTGATAGTCGGCACGAAAAGCGCTGGCAGGATGTGGAGGACGTGCTCGCCGCCGGCCTCGACGTCTATACCACGCTCAACATCCAGCATCTGGAAAGCCTCAACGACATTGTCGCGCGCGTCTCCGGCGTGCGCGTGCGCGAGACCTTGCCCGACAAGGTCCTGGAACTTGCCGACGAGATCGAGCTGATCGACCTTCCCCCGGAAGAGCTGATCGAGCGCCTGCGCCAGGGCAAGGTTTATCTGCATGGTCAGATCGCCCGCGCCATCGAGAATTTCTTCTCCAAGGGCAATCTGACGGCACTACGGGAACTGGCCATGCGCGTGGCGGCCGACCGGGTGGACGCCCAGATGATCGCGCACATGAAGACGCACGCGATCAGTGGTCCTTGGCCGACGCAGGATCGCATCATGGTGTGCATCAACGAGTCCCCCGTGGCGAAGTCGCTTGTGCGCGCCGCAAAACGCATGGCCGACCGTGCCCGCGCACCATGGCTTGCTGTCAATATCATTTCCTCATCCAGCGAAACCCTCGAAGACGAAGCCAAGGACCGGATCGCCGAAGGCCTGCGGCTTGCCGAGACGCTCGGCGCGGAGGTCGCCAGCATCAATGCCGAGGCCAATATCGCCGAGGAGATTCTGGAGTTCGCAAGATCCCGCAACGTCAATCGAATCCTTGTCGGTCGTCCCCGCCCGCGTGGGCTCCTTGCGTCCTTCACACGAGAGACGGTGGCCGAAACGCTGATCCGCCAGGGAGAGGACTTCGAAATCACCCTGATTGCCCCCGATCAGGAGGAGGCCCGTCGAACGGCCATCCGTGCCGGCCGCGTCCGGGTCGAGCGCGACCCGAAGGCCTATCTTGCCGCAACGGGCATTGTCGCTCTTGCCACCGCAACCGCCTTCGCGATCGAGCGCGTCCTGCCGGTCGCCAGCCTGTCGCTCGTGTTCCTGACCGGCGTTCTCATCACCGCGACCCGCCTGGGGCTTTGGCCGTCGCTCTATGCGGCGACCGTCAGCTTCTTCACCTATAACTTCTTCTTCACCGAGCCTTCCCACACCTTCGTCATGCACCGGCAGGACGATATCCTGACGCTGGTGCTCTTCTATGCGACCTCTGTCCTGGCGGGGAATTTGGCTGCACGGCTGCGCAATCAGGTGAACGCCCAAAGGGCGATCGCGAAGCGTACAGCAAACCTTTACGAGTTCAGCCGCAAACTCGCGAGCGCAGCCTCCTTCGATGATGTCATCTGGACTGCCGTCAGCAATGTCGGAGCGATCCTCAGATGCCAGGCAATTGCGCTCACACCGGGTGCGGCCGGGCGGCTGGAGATCGGCGGCGCCTTTCCGCCGCTCGATGAACTCGACGTGCGCAACTACGGCGCAGCCCATTGGGCCTTCGAGCATGGGGAACCTGCCGGTTGGACAACCGCCACGCTTCCCTCCTCGGACTGGCTATTTCTGCCGCTCAAGACGGCGCAAGGAACCCATGGGGTTCTCGGCATCACCTTCGAGGAGCGGCGGTCGTTGACACCGAACGACTTGCGCATTCTCGATGCCCTGACCGATCAGGTGGCGATCGCCGTCGAGCGCACGCGGCTGGTCTCGGACCTTCAGGACTCCCGTATCCTCGCGGAAACCGAGCGGCTGCGTTCGGCGCTGCTCTCCTCGGTGAGCCACGACCTGCGCACGCCGCTCGTCTCGATCATCGGCTCGGCAAGCTCGCTGATCGAGGCGGACGATGCGCTGGGCAGCAACGGCCGGCGACAGCTTGCCGAGACGATCAAGGAAGAGGGCGATCGGCTCAACCGATACGTCCAGAACCTCCTCGACATGACGCGGTTGGGGTATGGGGCATTGAAACTCAATCGGCAGCCGAGCGAGGCGCGCGAACTGGTTGGGGCGGCAGCACACCAGCTCGGATCGGCCCTCAGAAGCCATGTATTGGTCCTTGACGTCGCTGACGATCTGCCGGCAGTGGATGTCGACCCGATCCTGATGCAGCAGGTATTTGCCAACGTGCTCGACAATGCCGCCAAATACGCCCCCTCCGGCTCCACCATCACCGTCACCGGTTCGACCGGCAAAAACGCCTTGGCAATTGTCGTGAGCGACGAAGGACCGGGCATTCCGCCCGCAGACCGCGAGCGCGTCTTCGACATGTTCTATCGCGTGCGAGCGGCGGATGGACAGCGGGCCGGGACGGGCCTCGGCCTTGCCATCTGCAAGGGCATCATTGACGCGCATGGCGGCAGCATCCGCGCCGAGTCGGCCAGGGCGGACGGTACCGGCACGCGAATCGAGATCCGGCTGCCGCTCGCCGACACCAGGGCCGATGCATGAGCGCGCTTGCCCGCATCCTCGTCGTGGACGACGAAAGTCAGATCCGGCGCTTCCTGCGCGTCGCCCTTGAGGCACACGCCTACGCGGTCGCCGAGGCCGCCACGGGCCTGGAAGCCGTGCAAATGGCAGCGACGGAGGAACCGGACCTCATCGTGCTCGATCTCGGGCTTCCGGACATGGACGGCAAGGATGTTATCGCGCGGGTGCGCGAGTGGTCGCAGACTCCGATCCTGGTGCTTTCCGTCCGACAGGAGGAGGCTGAGAAGGTCGAGGCGCTCGACGCGGGCGCCCAGGACTACGTCGTCAAACCCTTCGGCATCAAGGAGCTGCTCGCCCGCATCCGCAGCCTGCTGCGCGACAGGTCGGCGACGGACAATGCCTTGAGCAAGGCTGTCGTGGAGATCGGCGATCTGCATATCGACATCGCCGCGCACGAGGTTCGCAAGGACGGAAAGCCGCTGAGGCTGACGCGCAAGGAATTCGAGGTCCTATGGACGCTCGCGCGCCACGCCGGCCGCATCGTCACCCACCGGACACTTCTGCACGAGGTCTGGGGCAAGGCGCATGAGCATGACACGCAATATCTAAGGGTGTTCATCCGACAGCTTCGCCAGAAGCTCGGCGATGACCCGGCATGCCCGCGCTACATCATGAATGATCCCGGCGTCGGCTACCGGATGCTGGACTCGGCTGACTGACGATTCAGTTTCGCCAGGGCGACGACGACACGAAGGCCGCGGATTGGCGGATCGAACGGACCGCTAGCCTTTATCTCGGACGCGCATAATGGTCTGCCGGCTGGTGGTGAACTTTCTGGCGACTGCCGAAACGCTCATTCCGTCGGCCAGGTTCTCGCGCACATCCCGTTTTTGCCTTTCGTCGAGGCTCGATGGACGACCAAGGGTCTTGCCTTCCGACTTCGCCCGCTTGAGGCCGGATTGCGTTCGCTCGATCAGCAGATCCCGCTCGAACTGTGCAACGGCGTTGAGGACGTTCATCGTCATTGTTCCGGCCGAGCTGGGCCTGCTCCTTCGACTTTGGGGCAATTGCCGGGACATAACCGCGGAGAGTCTTTTGCAACATCAGCCGTCGGCGGCGGCGAGCGCGACCGCACTCGTTGGCCGCCTCAATGAGCCAAGCGTTCTGATCGACAACGAGAGTCGTGTGGCAGCCTCGAACAAGTCCTTCGATGCCCTCGCGGGGACAGCCAAAGATCTCGTCGACCGCCTCACCAAGGCGCTTGCCGCAAAGGACCGTTCGTCGTCATGCCTAACGTTGGAAGTACCGGAGGTCAACGGCAAATCGAGACGTTTTGACGTCTTCCTGCAAACCGGCTTGGCACCTGACCAGTGGGCCATCGGTACCTTCGTGCCTGTTAGAAACCGCACGCGCAAAATGGGATGACGATGAGCAAGATGGAGCAGCCCACCGGCTTCCGACAGTTCGACATCGGGCTTAGAGGACGCAAGAGCACGTGGATGGCGGCCAGCCGGCCAATTCAAGCTCGGACCTTGGGGCGGCCCGATCAACCTCGTGGCCCTGACCTACGGAACGGGCGCGATCGTGAACCTGGTGTGGCCCCGTGCGCCGGATGCACCTTGGTTCACCAATTACGCCACACTGCTGACAGTGGGCATCGTGGCAGGAAGCGGAGCTCTGTACATGGCGTTCGCCCGGCCTACGAGCGTGGCACGGCACCTGCAGGCGATGCGTGGAGGAACGGAACGATTGGGCTAACCCCCGTCAAGGCGTGATCCCAAGCAAACTGGGCGGCGCAAGCGCCGCCCAGACGAACTGCCGGATAAGAATATCTAGGTGTACGCTTTCAGCCAGCTCCGGCGCAGACTGCTTGTGACCAGTACACCGCTCACAGGCTGAGAGGTTGGTCACTGCTCGGAAAAATCTCGGGCTCCTGGTGGCCGAAGACGGAAGTCTGCCTCGCATGAGCCCGCAGGTCTTAGCGAAGACGCGGGTCCGCGCCTCCACTCCACGCTACGCTAGTCTCCGAAGCCGACAACGCTCTTGATCTCAAGGAAAGAATCGTGGATGCTAAAGTCGGCATGCTACCCTGATATCGATCTGCGGTTTGAGCTTGTCGCGGGTGTGATGAAAGAGGTCACCGGCGATGTGGATATCGCCACCCGCATCGTCGAGGACAATGATCCACGCTACGAGATCTTGGGACGTCGCTCCGGAGATCATCGTACCGGTCTGCGGTCCTCAATATCTCGAACGTCATGGCTGTCTGGAGGACGCCTCAAGACTGGCGCAGCCGACTTTCCTGCACCTGACTGATCACCAGAAAGACCAGTGGAAGCCATTTCTCGGAGCCAGCTATCCCGAGATCTCCTCAGGCGGGACATCGAACCAGTTTTCGGACTATGCAGTCATCTTGCAGGCGGCCAGTCAGGGCAAGGGCGTAGGCTTGGGTTGGATCAGCGTGATCGCCAATGCTCTGAGGCAGGGCGTATTAACTCGGGCCTCGGTGGTGCAGGTCGACACCGGCCGCATTCACCGACTGATCACTCCCAGGAACAGGGTCCTTCCGTCGCCAACTCGCAAAATCTGTGAATGGCTGCAGTCGAGGATGGCGACCGATTCGGATCTCTTGGAGATCCGAACAGGCGCTTCAATGCAGGGCCGAGCCCATGACCGGGGCATTGCGCAGACTTTGCTCGCCTCTAAAGAGTAGTTTTCAGGGCACTGTAAATTTCGCGGCCGTCGAGAAAATGTGGGGATCTAGCGGTATGACCAAATTTGATCGTGATCCCCTTTCTCGTCGCCACCGACTTTTCCGGTAGCAGGTGCGTCAACGAGCAGATTGGTCTGCTCGCG
The DNA here is from genome assembly GCF_008932245.1 of Sinorhizobium alkalisoli. Lineage (NCBI taxonomy): Bacteria > Pseudomonadati > Pseudomonadota > Alphaproteobacteria > Hyphomicrobiales > Rhizobiaceae > Sinorhizobium > Sinorhizobium alkalisoli. The sequence continues at coordinate 118,193 of NZ_CP034911.1, forward strand.
TGGCGGACACGACGCCAGAGGGGATGATACATGCGGTCGAACTGGCGATCCCTCGTCTGCTGGCGGACGCCGGCCGGGCCGAGAAGGACATTATGGGGATTGGTGTTTCGATACCCGGCGAGGTCGATCCGCAAAAGGGCATATGTCTCCAGAGCCCGCGGTTCGGCTGGCGCGACCTCCACTTCGCCGAGATGCTGGCCGAGCGTGTGCATGCGCCAGTGTGGATCGACGACGACGTGAATGCCTTCGCGATCGCGCAGAAACTGTTCGGCGCCGGCCGCAACCACCGTAATTTCGCGGCGCTCGCCATCGGAACCGGCATCGGCTGCTCGCTCGTGTTGAACGGGGATATCTACCACGGCAGCAACAGCAGCGCCGGGAAGCTCGGCCATATCACCTCGACCACTGGCGGAGCGCTTTGCGAATGCGGCCGGCGCGGCTGCCTCATGGTCCATGCCGCCGAGCCCGCCATGCTGGACGAGTACCAGCGCCGGCGGGGAACGCCGATTTCACGCGCGACCTTCGTCGATGCCGTCGAGGCGGGTGACGAGACGGCGCTCGCCATCGTCGGCGGGGAGGCCGTCAGTTCGGCGATGCGCTGCTCACGCCGCTGCGGACGGCGATGGAAGGGTCTGTCTCCTTCTCCAAGCCTGAGCTGCTGACGGAATGGGTATCGAGCTCCTGGGCTCGGGTGCTGCCGCGCTTGCCACGCAGAGCAACTTTGATCTCGAGCGCTCTCCGAGCGGCTGATGCGGCGAGTTTAGCAGTCCAAAGCATATTGCCCTTGCAGTTGAGCGGAATCGAACCTGAGACCCCCGAGAAAGTAGCGGGCGTCTATTCGTCGTTGAACTCGACGGGCCAGATCTGGGCGCCCTGCAAAACACGCAGAACGCGAACTTCGTCGGCCATCATGGTATTGCTGCGATGAAAGGCGTACGCGGGATAACAAGCTCTCGAGTCCCGGCAATCCGGCCAGGACGACCACTCTCAGGAAAGTCAAGGAGACGGCGTACAGCGCGGACGATATCTTCGTCCGCGTGGACCGCAGCTCTCGGATTCTCTCGTTCAATGTTACTGAAGATGGTCCCGCGATCATCAAGCGCGTATCGCGCCCATACAAGCCTCATCGGTCACCCGCCCCTGCTTTACACAAGGCCGTCTCCCGGCGCTCGCAAAAGCGCGCATCGGCCTCGGCCCAGTCATGCGGCGAAGGGCTGCTATCCCCGAAGGACTTTGCCACCCCGTTTTACCAGGGTGGCAACGGCTACTCGCATCAGCTGACCTCGCTGTGTTGCGACTTCAGCGGCCCCTGCCTTCGATCTCGATATAGAGTTTCACATCATCACCGATCATACCGAGTGCGGTCTTCAAGCCGAAGTCACTTCGCTTGACGGTGGTTTCGGCACTGAAGCCGACGACCTGGCTTTTGTCCCAGGGGTTTTCGCCCTCTTTGTTGAAGGTGACGTCGAGGGTGGCTGGCTGGGTGATTCCGGCGATCGTGAGATCGCCAGCAACCTTGCCGGTCTTCTCCCCGGTCCGCTCGTACGCCTTTCCAACGAAGGTGATGTCCGGAAACTCGGCCGCATTGAACCAATCGGCGCCCTGGATATCGCTGTCGCGTTGTTTGTTGTTGGTGGAGATGCTCTCGACCTTGACCGTCACATCGAGTGAACTCGCTTCCGGCTTGGCGGGATCAAATTCGAAGTTCCCTCCGAAATCCCGCGCGACCCCGACCACGCGCGAAAAACCCAGATGGTCGATGAAAAACACGATATTGGAGTGAACAATGTCGATATCGTAAGTTCGCGCCCGGGCCGGACCGATCGATAGCGCGGTCGCAACGAGAACCGACGCGATATAGGTGCATGCAAGCTTGATCATTGACATTCCTCCCTTGTCAAATTGGAAAGCTCGAACCGTATGAAAGGATTGCAATCGCGGCCGCGGCGGCGGCGGGTATCGCGCAGAGCAACCCGAAGGCGAAAAGACGTGCAAAGCGCCTCCGAAGACGGCCGATCCATTTTATCCGCCTGGCGAGCTCCGGAACGAGGAAGACGAGCCCGAGCGTCGCGAGCGCGAGGAGATCGGCCTTGCGGGTTATCAGCGTCACCGCATAGACGACCGACAACATCCCGCCCGCTCCCCCTAGCAAGGCAGGCGTACCGAAGGGATTGTCATCGCTCCCAAAACTCCAAACGACAATCGCCAGGAGCGCGACCGCGAATATCAGACAGACCTGCAGGCTCGACGACGATGCGCCAAGGAGCGCAATAGGAGCAAAGCCGAGGGTGGCGATGGCGAGAAGTAGCATGCGTTTCATGCCGTCCTCCGCGGCCGAACCGCCGAAGTCCCGTTGCAGCAGCGTCATCGACAGCATGCCGGCGGCCACGGCCACGGCGATTTCGAGCGGGGCGACTGTTAGCCGACTCTGTGCGATGTACAAGGCTGCCGCGAGCGGCTGCACCAAAGACAGCCAGCCAGCGAGGCGCGGACGATTGGCGAGATCGGCAGCGAAGCCGGCGACGGCACCGGCCAAGGATATGTAGAAGATCTTGTTCACTGCCCCGACGGCCGGAATCGGCGGAATCTTCTGATAGACGAGGAAATAGGACGCCAGAAAGGCAGCCGAGACGATCAGGCCGGTCCAGGCCGCGTCGAGGCTCAGAGCGCGCCGAAGGCCCGCAAGCGCGAAGGCGGCAATCGATACCGACGTCATCCCGATAACGATGGCTTCCTGCGGGGTGTCTCCCATCGAAGTCACCCTCTCGGCGGAAAGATTTGAATGAGCGATTGCTGCAGCACCGTTTCTCCTCCCCAGGGCAGCGGCACAGACCAATGGTAATTTAAATACTATTCAGTCTTGAAATACCTTTTAGTATTTATTATCGAGGTTTGTCAATTCCCTTCTGCAGACGCATGGCAGCGGCCGCGACAGCGGCCGGCTCAGCCGAGCCTGTCGGCGTGCCACCTCAGGTGATCGTCCATGAAGGTCGAGATGAAATAGTAGGAATGGTCGTAGCGCTCGTGCATGCGAAGCGTCAGGCCAATGCCGGTGTCCTTCACCGCCGCTTCGAACAGCCCCGGCCTCAGACCGTTGTCGAGGAAGCCATCCGCCTTGCCCTGGTCGATCAGGAATTCCGGAAAGCGGGCGCCATCCTCGACGAGCGCGCAGGCGTCGTATTTTCGCCAGGCGGCCTTGTCGGCGCCGAGATACTTCTCGAAGGCGCCGACGGACCAGTCGGCGGAAGAGGGGGCGACGATCGGCGCAAAGGCCGAGCAGCTCCGGAGGCGCTCGGGGTTCCTGAGTGCGATCGTCATGGCGCCGTGGCCGCCCATCGAATGGCCGAAGATGCCCTGCCGGTCCATGTCGACGCGGAAATGCTCGCGGACAAGCGCCGGCAGTTCCTCGGTGATGTAGCTGTACATCCGATAGTGTTCGGCCCACGGCGCCTCCGTCGCGTCCAGGTAGAAGCCGGCGCCCTTGCCCATCTGCCAGTTCGTCAGCTCGTCCGCCACGTCCGCTCCGCGCGGGCTGGTGTCCGGGCAGACGACGATCAGGCCGAGCTCGGCGGCCATGCGGCGGTATTCGCCCTTTTCCATGACGTTCGCGTGGGTGCAGGTGAGGCCGGAGAGATACCAGAGCACCGGGCGCGGTTCCCGCGTCGCCTGCGGCGGCACATAGACGGCGAAGGTCATTTCTCCGTTGCAGGCCGTGGATTCGTGGGCGAAGACGCCCTGCATGCCGCCAAAGGCGGTGGTCTGCGAGATGATTTTCATGGAAGCCCCTCAAGCAATCGGCGTCGGCCGCTTGCATCGCGGCCCCCTGTCCCTCGGCTGACGCTCCGCAGCGCGTAGCGTCAGGCAAGCGCCTTGGCGAGATAGGACATATCGAAGACGCCGGTCGCCGACCTGCGATGGTCTTCGTCCAGCAGCCCCGCCCGGATCATCAGGTCGATCGTGGTCTCAAGTGCCTTCTCGGGGATGGCGAGCCCATTCGGCCACATGCCCATATCGCGCATATAGCGCAGGCCGCGGAGTGCGAGCCAGGCATCATCCGGCACGGTAACGCGCTGGAAGATCGGCAGTGTGATGCTCTCCTTGGCGGGATCGTTGGTGATCCGGTATGCCTCGACAAGCGCCTTCAGGAGCTTGCACATCGTCTCACCATTGGCTTCGAGCCAATCTGTTCTGGCAATGAGCGCCGCAAATACGATTTCCGGAATGGCGTCATTGACCTCGCCGATGAGGTTGTAACCCGCGGCTTCTGCCAGGAAGTTCCAGGGAGCCGGCTGCGGGGCGCAATCGATATCTCCCGCCTGGAGCGCCTCCCACCGCTTGGTGTGCACGCCGGCAAGCGCGAATTCGTAGTCGCCCGGATATTTCAGCCCGTCGCGGGAAAGCAGCAGCTGCGTGTAGATCGCCGTTCCCTCGGTCAGCGACGAGGTGCCGATTTTCTTACCCTTGAGCGCGGCGATCGATCCGATCGACGGATGCGCGACGAGCGACATCGGCAGGCGGTTCGAGTTCGACGCGACGATGCGCAGGTCACCGCCCTTGATGTAGCTCGAGACCGCCCCTTCCGGCGGCGTGATCGCCAGATCCGCCGCCCCTTCGGCTACGGCGGTCGTCGCCTTGTCGACGCTGCCGAGACGCAGATATTCAACCTTCAGCCCGTATTTCTCGAACAGGCCCTGCTCTTCGGCGACGAATACGGGAAGCCAGTTGAAGCCCTGTGCGCCACCCGCCAACTTAACGATAGTCATAATTGTTCCTCCTTGTGCGGCCGCGAACTAGCGGTTCTGCGCCTTGAGTCTCTTGTCGAGCAGGGGGTAGGCGCGGCGCGCATTGCCTTCGAAGATCGCGTGCCTGTCCTCGGCGCTGAAGCCGAGCGCATCGATATAGCGCTTGGTGTCATCGAAGCTGTGCCCCGTTTCCGGGTCCACAGCCTTCACGGCGCCGAGCAGTTCCGCGCCGAACAGGATGTTCTTCTTGTCCACCACGCGGAAGAGCGTGTCGATGCCGGCCTGATGATAGACGCAGGTGTCGAAGAACAGGTTGTTCATCAGGTGCTCGGTAAGCGGCGGTTTTTCGAGCATGATCGACAGACCCCGATAGCGTCCCCAATGATAGGGGGCAGCGCCGCCGCCGTGTGGTATGATCAGCCGCAGCCTGGGATGCCGTTCGAAGAGATCGCCCTGGATGAGCTGCATGAATACGGCGGTGTCGGCATTGATGTAGTGGGCGCCGGTCGTGTGCAGACAGCGCTCGCACGAGCCCGATACGTGGATCATCGCCGGAACGTCGAGCCCAACCATCGCCTCCCAGAGCGGATCCCACCATTCGTCATAGATCGGCGGAGCACTCCAGCGTCCGCCGGACGGATCCGGATTGAGATTGCAGCCGACGAAGCCTTGAGCGACGCAACGCTCGAGTTCGGCGATCACGGCCCGCAGATCCCCGTCGACGGTTTGCGGCAGTTGACACACGCCGGCGAAATTCTCCGGGAACAGGTCGACGATGCGCTTGACGTTGTCGTTCGAGATTCGCGCCCATTCACCGGCGATCTCCACATTGTCGATGTGATGCCCCATCCCCGAGGCCCGTGGACTGATGATCGTCAGATCCGAGCCGCGCTCCTTCTGAAGCTTCAGCTGGTTGGCCTCGATGATCGCGTACAACTCCTCGTCGGAAATGCCGGGATAGGCCGGCCTCTCCCTGACCCTGCCTTCCGCAAAGGCGACCTGCGCCTTGCGGAAGTCATGGTGTTTCTGCGGTTCGGTGGTGAAGTGGCCGTGGCAGTCGATAATCAGGGTCATCACGCATCCCACTTTGCCGGCAGCACGTTCACGCCGCGGAAGCGCCAGCCCTTGGCCTTCACTTCCTGCTCGGGGTCAAGGCGCAGGTTCGGCAATTGCCTGAACGCCTCTTCGAGCGCGATCTCGCCCATGGCGCGCGACAGGAAATGCCCCGAACAGAAATGCGGACGGAAGCCGAAGGAGACGTGCTGCTTCTTCTTGCGCAACATGTCGAACTGATCCGCATTCTCGAAGCGCGCTTCGTCGCGGTTTGCGGACCCCATGACGATGGCTACGGAGGACCCCGCCGGGATGACGGTGCTGGCGATCTCGAAATCCTGCGCGGCCACACGGGGCGTCACCCCGATCGGCGCGATCCAGCGCAGCCCCTCGTCGAAAGCCTTCAGCGCGTGAGCCGACGGATCTTCCGCCATGACCTTCGCCTGTTCCGGGTTCGACAGTAACCCGGCGCAGGCGTTTGCGGCCGCATGGCCAGGTTCCTGCAGGCCGCCCAGGATGATGACGCGCATGGTCGGCGAAATCTCCTTAAGGCTGCGCGCCTTGCCCTCGGGCATGCCGCCATGCATGACGTGGCTCATCAGCGTGTGGTTGGGCTTCGAAAGCGCTGCGTCATAAAGTGCGCCCAGCTGGTTGTCGATATCGGCGAGAGCGGCGTCGAGCCGGTCCCAGACCGCCTGGTCGTTGGAAACATTCTGGAGACCCAGCGCCATCGCGTGGAACCACTCGACCAGATTGTCGTTCGAGGTTTCCGTCAGGCCGATCACGTCGCCGATACAGCGCACCGAGATCGGCTCGAAAAGCTCGGTCGTCAGATTTGCCGCGCCCTTCGGTCTGATCTCATCGATAAACCGCTGCACCACCGGTCGGGTCAGGCGGTCGACATAGGAGCGCACGCGCTCCTGCGTCAGGTTGAGGTCGATGCCCTCGCGCAGGCAGGCATGCTCCTCCCCCGACATGGTCAGGACATTGGGCATGCCCATGACGCGCGCCTCCGGCCGATCCGGAGCGCCCGACGGTCCGAACACCCTGTCGTTCGCGCCGACCGTGCGGCAATCCTCATACCGTGTAACGAAATACTCGTTGGTCCCCGCGAAGAACGCGACCGGGGCCTCGCGGCGCAGTCGCGCGTAAACCGGGTAGGGATCATTGTACAGGTTCGCCCCTGTCAGGGCAGACGCATCACTTGCCATTTCCACCTCCCACGCAAACCTTCCGGCATCGGTGCCGCTCTCGGCACCACTCCTTCCGCCATCAGGATTTCACATACCATTTGGACTTCAAATACCTTTTAGTATGTGAATGCGTCGTGTGTCAATGCATGATTGCGAATGCGCTATGGTGAAGGCGCTCAGCGGCAAACCTTCGACAGGAACTGAAAGTCGCGCAGCCTTGCGTCTTTGGATACTCAATGGTATTAGAACACTGTCTAGTATTTCAATCGGTGTCTGAACCAGTTGCAAGTGGGAGGAAATCATGACGCAGACCATGCGTGCCGCACGGCTACATGCCGTCGGTGAGCCGATGAGAATAGATCAGGTGGAGCGGCCGGTTGCCTCAGGCACCGATATCGTCGTTGAAGTCAAGGCCTGCGGAATGGTGCCAAACCTCGGCAATGTCCTTGCAAATTGGGAGACTTGGTATCCGCAGATGCCATTGCCGCCACGGCCGGCAATCCACGGGCTCGACCCTTCCGGGATCGTTCATCAGGTCGGCGAGCAGGTCGTGTCACTCAAGCCCGGGGACCGCGTCTATATCAATCCGGGGCGTTACTGCGGCGCTTGCCACGCATGCTCGTCGGGCCATCCGCAGGCATGCCAGCATTGGACGCTGGGCGGATATTTCGGCTACAATCCGAAAAGCCTGGAGATGTTCAAGCGATACCCCTATGGCGGGTTCTGCGAATACATGCTGGCGCCGCAGGCACAGGTCATCAAAATTCCCGACAATATGTCGTTTGTGCAGGGATCGCGGATGGGATACCTCGGCACGTCCTATGCGGCCTTGAAGAAATGCGGGCCGCTTGTGGGCCGTTCCCTGATCATCAACGGCGCCACCGGAACGCTCGGCGTGGGCGCGACGATCTTTGCCTTGGCGATGGGCATCGGCAAGATATATGCCGTCGCTCGTGGTGACGAATTGCTTGCCCGCCTGAAAGCTATAGCACCGGATCGGATCGAAACCTTCTCAAACCGGACCGGATCGAGCGCGGAGTTCGTCAAAGCCCGAACCAGCGGCGTCGGTGCTGACCTGATGCTCGACACTCTCGGCGCCAAGGCTCCGCTCGAATCCATGCTCGACGCGATGAAGGGCGTTCGAAGAGGCGGTCGGATCGTCAATATCGGCGGCACGGCCGGCGATTTGCCCGTCGACGTGAAGTGGTGGATGGATGAGCAGATGGAACTGATCGGCTCGGTCTGGTTCACCGCCGCCGAGGCCATGGAGATAGCGGCCATGGTGGAAAGCAAGGTCATCGATCTCTCTATCATGGAGCCGATGGTCTGGCCGCTGGAGGCAATCAACGAAGCGATTTCCGGTGTCACTAAGGGCGACGGCGGATTCACCTATTACGCGGTCGCCATCTAGCGCGCCGAGCTGCCTGACGGAAAACCAATCTCAGCCATGGCACAACGAAAGACCCGCCCGGTGCTCCCGGGCGGGTCTTTCGTTTGACGGAAGCATCGAAGCCGGTGCCAGGCTGGCACGCCCCCGTGGGTCTCGGCACGCGGCCAGCCTAAGCCGTGCGGTGAGGCTGGCCGGCATGCCGAGCCGAACTCCGAGCGCCGCGGGGCATTTTGTCGTTGGTCCCCCTTCGCGAGACGATCGATCACCCGCAATCGGAGCCGAAGGAACCCTTGGGCTTGAGCACTGTTGTCGCCGGTCAGAACGGAGAAGGACAAAAAATGCCCGACCACCTGCGGTGACCGGGCAAGTTGGCGGGAAGAAGCCTCGACTCCGACAGAGTTCCGGGGCCTTGCGTTGCGCCTCAGTGGTTGATCGCCTTGACGATCTCCTCGGTGACCTTCTTGGCGTCGCCGAGCAGCATCATCGTGCCGTCCTTATAGAACAGCGTGTTGTCGATGCCGGCATAGCCGGAGCCGAGCGAGCGCTTGACGAACAGGCAGGTCTTGGCCTTGTCGACGTCAAGGATCGGCATGCCGTAGATCGGCGAGGTCTTGTCGTCGCGCGCCGCCGGGTTGGTGACGTCGTTGGCGCCGATCACGTAGGCGACGTCGGCCTGGGCGAACTCCGAGTTGATGTCCTCGAGCTCGAACACCTCGTCATAGGGGACGTTCGCCTCGGCCAAGAGCACGTTCATGTGGCCGGGCATGCGGCCGGCGACCGGGTGGATGGCGTATTTGACCTCGACGCCGGCCGCCTTCAGCTGGTCGCCCATTTCACGCAGCGCATGCTGGGCCTGCGCCACCGCCATGCCGTAGCCCGGCACGATGATCACCTTCGAGGCGTTCGCCATCAGGAAGGCGGCGTCGTCGGCCGAACCCTGCTTGACGGTCCGCTGCACGCCGTCGTCGCCGCCGGCTTGCGCCGTCTCGCCGCCGAAGCCGCCGAGGATCACCGAGACGAACGAGCGGTTCATGCCCTTGCACATGATGTAGGAGAGGATCGCACCGGACGAGCCGACCAGCGCCCCGGTGATGATCAGCGCCAGGTTGCCGAGCGTGAAGCCGATGCCGGCCGCCGCCCAGCCGGAATAGGAGTTGAGCATCGACACGACGACCGGCATGTCGGCGCCGCCGATCGGCACGATGATCAGCACGCCGAGCGCCAGCGACAGGGCAACGATCGCCCAGAAGTCGAAATGGCTTTCGGTCAGCGCCAGGCCGACGATGAAGAAGACGATCAGCGCCGCCAGCCCGAGATTGATCAGATGCCGGTAGGGCAAGAGGATCGGCTTGCCGGACATGCGGCCGTCGAGCTTCAGGAAGGCGATGATCGAACCGGTGAAGGTGATCGCGCCGATCGCCACGCCGAGCGCCATCTCGACGAGCGCCTGAGCGTGGATCTCTCCGATCGCGCCGATGCCGTAGGAGGACGGCGCATAGAGGGCGCCGGCGGCGACCAGCACGGCGGCCAGCCCGACCAGCGAATGGAAACCGGCGACGAGTTGAGGCATCGCCGTCATCGGGATGCGCTTGGCGATATAGGCGCCGGCGCCGCCGCCGAGCGCCAGGCCGGCGACGATCAGCAGGAAGCCGCCGATCGACGGCAGCGCCAGGAGCAGCGTCGTGACGATGGCGATGCCCATGCCGATCATGCCGTAGGCATTGCCCTTGCGGCTGGTGGTCGGATGCGACAGGCCGCGGAGCGCCATGATGAACAGGACGCCGGAGACGAGATAGAGGAAGGCTGCGAAGTTAGCGTTCATCGGCCCGCCTCACTTGTCTTTTTTCTTGTACATGGCGAGCATGCGCTGGGTGACCAGGAAGCCGCCGAAGATGTTGACCGAGGCAAGCACCAGCGCGACGAAGCCGAAGCCGGTGGCAAGCCCCGAGGCGGAGATGCCGACCGCCAGCAGCGCCCCGACGACGATCACCGAGGAGATCGCGTTGGTCACCGCCATCAGCGGCGTGTGCAGGGCCGGCGTCACCGACCAGACGACGTAGTAGCCGACGAAGATCGCCAGCACGAAGATCGCCAGCCGGAAGACGAAGGGGTCGATCGCCCCGCCGGTGGCGCCATGCGCCATCGCACCGGCCGCATCCGGCACGTATTCGGCCGCCGTCCTGACCGCCTCGACCGCCCGTTCGAGATCGGTCAGCGCCTTGTCCAGAAGTTCGTTCGCTATCACTTGTCTCCCCCATTCGCGCCGCCGAAGGCCGGATGCACCACGGCGCCGCCGTGGGTCAGCGCCGTCGCCTTGGCGAGCTCATCCTCCATGTTGACCGCCAGGGCCTTCGTCTCCTTCGAGACCATCGTCTCCAGGAAGGTGACGAGGTTCTTGGCGTAGAGCAGCGAGGCGGAGGCGGCGATGCGGCCCGGCACGTTGAGGTGGCCGACGACCTTGACGCCGCCAAGCTCGACGACCTTGCCGGCTTCGGCGCCTTCGACATTGCCGCCGCGTTCGACGGCGAGGTCGACGACGACCGAGCCCGGCTTCATCGCGTCGAGCATGGCGCGGGTGACGAGCCGCGGCGCCGGCCGGCCGGGGATCAGCGCCGTGGTGATGACGATGTCCTGCTTGGCGATATGCTCGGCGACGAGCGCCGCCTGCTTGACCTGGTAATCCCTCGACATTTCCTTGGCATAGCCGCCGGCCGTCTCGGCCGCCTTGAACTCCTCGTCCTCGACGGCGATGAACTTGGCGCCGAGCGAGGCGACCTGCTCTTTTGCCGCGGGGCGCACGTCGGTGGCCGACACCATGGCGCCGAGGCGCCGCGCCGTGGCAATCGCCTGCAACCCGGCGACGCCGGCGCCCATGATGAACACCTTGGCCGCCGGCACCGTGCCGGCCGCCGTCATCATCATCGGCAGGGCCCGGTCGTATTCGTGGGCCGCGTCGATCACTGCCTGGTAGCCGGCAAGGTTCGCCTGGCTGGACAGCACGTCCATCGACTGGGCCCGGGTGATGCGCGGCATCAGTTCCATGGCGAAGGCGGTCAGCCCGGCCGCCGCCATCGCGGCGATCGCCGCGTCGTTGCCGTAGGGGTCCATGATGGCGATGACGATCGCCCCGGACCGGTAGCCGCCGATCTCCTCAGCCGTCGGCCGCCGCACCTTGAGGATGACGTCGGCGCTCTTCGCATCGGCAGCCGTGCCGATCCGCGCCCCGGCTTTCTCGAACTCGGCATCCGGCACCCGCGACCCGAGGCCGGCACCGGCCTCGACGACCACGTCGAGACCGAGCCCCTTCAGGTTCTTGACGCTTTCGACGGAACCGGCGACGCGCGGCTCGTCGGGACTGTTTTCCCGTGCTATGTACACACTCACACTCACCGTCACCTTCCTCCGGCCGGTTCTCGATCACTGACGTCGAAGCAATTGTTCGCGCGGCCCTCAGTCTTCTGGGGCCAGCGTCACGATCATGCCCTTCAGCTCCGGCGCAAACCGGATTTGGCACGAAAGCCGCGACTGCGGCCGGCGATGGTCGGAGCTGTCGAGCAAATCGTCTTCGTCGACGGAGAGTGCCGGCAGGTGCTCCTGGAAGTCGTCGTCGACATAAACGTGACAGGTGGCACAGGAACAGCAGCCGCCGCATAGGGCGAGCAGTTCGTCGACCCCCGCGTCACGAATATGCTCCATGACCGAGATCCCTTCGCGCCCCTCTACGGGCACGACCTGTCCATTTCGCGAGATTACCGTGAAGTTCGACATTTTTTCCTCCATATCCCCTGCGCGCCCTCACGCGGCGGCCAGCGACTTCAATCTGACGCTGCTGTTTGCAAGGACTTCCGGGCTGATGCGCGCGGCCCTTTCGACAAGCATCCGGCCCTCGACGTAATCCCTGACGCAATTGATGCAGTCCAGGGCGACTACCGCTCCCTCGCGGAGATAGACGATGCTGAAGCTGCGGGTGCTGGGATCGCCTCTGACAACCGTCCCATCGAAACCGGCCGAAAGGCCGACGGTTTGAAGCCGGAGGTCATATTGGTTCGACCAGAACCAGGGTGTCGCCCTGTAGGGCGTCGGTTCACCGCAAAGCGTCTTTGCCACGGCCGTCGCCTGATCGTGGGCGTTCTGGACGGACTCTATCCTGAGGCCGTGGGCGCTCTTCACCCTGGCGCAGTCGCCGATCGCGAAGACGTCCGGCAGGCTCGTCCGGCAATGGTCGTCGATATCGACGCCGTTTCCTCCTGCCGCCCCGGCCTCGATCAGAGGCTCGACGCAGGGCAGGATGCCGATGCCGACGATGGCGATATCCGCATCGATCGTTTCACCATCCGTCAGCGACACGCCGGTCAGCCGCCCCTCGCTGCCGACGAAGCTCTCGATGCCGGCCTTGAGGCGGATCTCGACGCCGTGGTCGCGATGTTCCCGCTCATAGAATCGCGACAGCGGCTCTGCGGCGACGCGAGCAAGCACGCGGTCCATCGCTTCGACCACCGTCACCGCCTTTCCAAGCTTGATCAGCGCAGCTGCGGCCTCGAGCCCGATGTATCCGCCGCCGACGACGACCACCCGTTCTGCCCTGCCAAGGTCTTCGACTAGCCGGTCCACATCCGAGCGGGTCCTGATCGTGTGGATGCCCTGGAGATCGTGCCCCGGGCAGGCCAAGCGGCGGGGACGCCCACCGGCCGACCAGACGAGATGGCCGTAGCTGAAGGTCTGACCGTCGGCACAACGGACTTGCTTCCCGTGGGCGTCGACGCTGAGGACTTCGTGGCCGAGCAGCAGGTCGATGTTGCGCGCCGCCCAGAACTCCGCCGGTCGGATCAGAATACGTTCGAAACCTTTGTCCCCGAGGAGATAATCCTTGGACAGGGGCGGGCGTTCATAGGGCGGATCCCGGTCCTCGCTGAGGAGGCCGATCGACCCTTGGAAGCCGTGCTGACGAAGCGATGTCGCGGCCTGGGCGCCGCCGTGTCCAGTTCCGACGATAAGGCAATCGTAATGCATCGCGCCCTCCTCCGGCCGCGTGTATTGCACAGGTTCATGGTTTCCGGTTGGTCTTCCGCTCGAGCAGGCGAAGCTCAGGAGCGGGCCGCTCCGATCAGGACGAAGGCCATCGTGGCCGGCGACGTTCCCTTGTTCCGCCAGGCATGGCGCGTGCCGCACTGGATCGCGACATCGCCCTGCGTGAGATGCACCTCAGCTCCATCATCGAGCTCAAGCCAGATCTCGCCGTCGAGCACGATGTCGTAGTCGATGGAGTCCGTCGTGTGCATGCCGGGATTTTCGCGCTCGAAGAGCTCTGCAAGCCCGGGCAGGTGCATGCGCTGCTCCGCATCGGCCGCGGCCGGATCGAAGGACGGGTCGGCCATCACCGAATCCGGCGGGAAACGAACGACCATCAGACGCGTCTCGCCGATCGCGGGCGTGATCACGATTCCGGGCAAAGCGGGGTCGGAACCGTCCACCGGCAGCTCCGCATGGGGCTGCGTCGCCCAGCAAACGGAGGTCATGAAACCCGGAATCGATTCATGCAGATGCGCGTTGGGCACCGGACCGTCGCTGACGAAAATGGAGCGGCCGTCCCTGATGCCGGTAACGACCCGCCGCGGCAGGTCTGCTTTTTCGTCAATCGACATAAACGAGACCCTCTTCAAGCAGCTTCGCCCGCATGCCGTTGACATCGAGGCTGAGCTCGCCCGCTGCATAGCGCTGGCGCTTCTCCTCCTCCATCCGCTCGCGCTGCCGCCCCTTTTCGAGGACCCTTGCCGCATTCCCGGCCGGGACGACACATACGCCATCGTCATCGGCAATGATGACATCGCCGGGATTGACGAGGCAGCCGGCACAGACGATCGGAATCTGAACATTGGCCAAGGTCTCCTTTACGGTGCCCTGGGCGAAAATCGATTTCGACCAGACCGGGAATTGCATTTCAGTAAGCGTCGCGACGTCGCGAGCGCCGGCGTCGATGACAAGCCCGCGGATGCCGAGCGCCTTGGCAGAGGTGGCGAGGAGATCACCGAAATAGCCGTCGTCGCAGGGCGAGGTCGGCGAAACCACGAGTATGTCGCCGGGGCGAGCCTCACCGAGCGCCACATGGATCATCCAATTGTCGCCGGGGGCGACCTCGCAGGTCAGCGCGTTGCCGGATATTTTCGCAGGTCGGTAGATGGGGCGCATATATGGAGCAAGCAGGCCCCTTCTGCCTTGCGCCTCATGAACGGTTGCAACACCGAGCTCGCCGAGACCGCGCACGATGGCGTCATCGGTTCGCACTATATTCCTCATCACCTTCGCCATGACGCCCCTCCCGCGGCAAGCCATCTCCGGCGACCCCACCCGAAAGAGCTTCAATCGGTCGCCATCACCATTTCAAGATACTATGTAGTATTCCAATTCCAGAAAGAATGTCAATACCAAATCGTATGACAGCCCCCTTACAGACACCAGCATCAGACGCAAAAAGGGGCGCTGCTGCGCCCCTTCAAAGTGACAGCCGTTCCCGGATCAATGTGTCGGCGTTTTCCCTTCGAACGAGAGCATCGAGCCGATCGGCTGGTACACGGTTCCGTCGAACTGAAAGAGTTGTAGCGATTCGATCGGATAGACGTCCTCGCCACTCCTGGTGTTCAAGGTGATGCCGGGCAGTAGAAGATCCAACTCGACGCCCTGAAGGTTTCGGGCGGCCTCCATCATCGCCTCGCGGCTCGGCTGCTTCATCGATTCGAGCACCTTGACCAGTGCATCTCCGGTCACATACCCGACCTGGCCGAGCGCGTCGTCGATGGCGAAACTTGCCTTCGCCGCCTCGTGATCGGCGATGTAGCGCGTGATTCCCTTGTCGTCCCCCGGTGCGGCTGCACTGACTTGCTTCAGATACTGACTCGTTATCACGCCCTTCGCATTTTCGAGACCTGCCGGCTTCAGCGAAGCGACGGAAGCTGCGATGTTCGAGACGAGAGTGGTTGGCTTCCAGCCACTCTCCGCGGCGAAGCGCACGGCCTCCGCACCCTGCTTCGGCCCGGTGATCACCACCAGTGTATCGGCGCCGGATGCCTTCAGCGTCGAGAGCTGCGTTTCGACGGTCGGGTCGGCCGATGTCACGGGCTGGGCCGCGACGATCGTGATACTGGACATGCTGATCGCGTCCTCGAGGGCCTTCTGGAAGGTCTGCCCTGTCTCGGTGTTCAGATAAAGCAGCGCGATCTTTGCCTCGGGCTTGGTCTCGAGCAGATAACGCGCGAAAGCAGCGGCCTCCGTCGTGAAGGACGGAACGAGCCCGATCTCCCATTCGGGCCCGGCAAGCTCGTGGACGCCCGAGTACATGAAGAGGTTCGGGACTCCGCGTTGCGTCATGTACCGGCCGATCGCCTGGTTGTTGGGCGTCCCCGCCGTAGCAAGCACGGCAAACACCTCCTCGCGCTCGACAAGCTTGCGGACATTCGTGAGCGTGCGCTGCGGATCAAGCCCGTCATCCTCCACGACAAGGTCGATTTTGCGCGTCTTGCCGTCACCCATCTTCACGCCGCCTGCGGCATTGATCGCGTCGACCTTCGTCCTGACGCCCCCCGAGATCGCGCCGAGCGCGGCAACCGGACCGGTCAAAGGTCCCGATATTCCGATCCGGACGGCATCGTCCGTGATACCCGGGGCCTCGCTCTCCTGCGCCTGCGCAGCGCCGGCAATGAGCCCTGTCAGGGCGATCACCTGTAGCATGCTGTAAGCACCTCTCAAAACGCCTCTCGGCATGTCATTCTCCTCCCAATTGACCGGGCAACGCGCCCGGCATCCGTGAAAAAACCTTGAACCTGAAAATGCCAGGAATGGCCGCAGTGAGCCTGTCGAGCCGCAAGCCGGCGATGCCCTGGCGGGCAACCATCATCATGGCGATCAGGCAAAGGCCGTAGATCAGTCCGCCCAGGGCGGGACTGACGTCTGTGGTGAAGCCCGGCACGAAGACGATGAAGACGGCCCCGACGAACGAACCGGCAATGCTGGTGATGCCGCCGACGATGCCACCGATCAGGATGTCGATCGATTTCATCGGCAGGAAGGACTGCGGGCTGATGAAGCCGTTCAGGATACAGAAGAGTCCGCCGCCCAGCCCGGCGAGCGCCGAGCTTACGGCAAAGGCCGCAAGCCGGCCTTTGGTCAGGTTGACACCAAGAGCCTCGGCGATCACCGGATTGTCGCGTAGCGCCCGCATCAGGCGTCCCGTATCGCCCTGCATCAGCCGGCTAATCACCAGGATCGAAGCAGCGGCGCAGATCAGCGACAGGCCGTAGAGCCATGCCTCCTGGCTGCCGGGAAACCATTCGGGGGCGAACGGCTGGTCAGTCGCAAGGCCGGTGACGCCACCGGTCAAACTGTCCATCTTCAATAGCAGCTGCGGAAATGCCGCCGCCACGCCGAAGGTGATGATCGCCAGCTGCAGCCCCTGCAGCCTCAGGGCGGGCAGGCCGATAAGCACACCGACCGAACCGGCGGTAATGGCCGACACGGGCAGCGTCACCACCGGATCCCAGCCGAAGTTGACGTTGAGAATGGCCGTCGTATAGGCGCCGACCCCGAAAAGCGCACCCTGCGCCAGACAGATCTGCCCCGTGAAGCCGAGGAGCAGGTTCAGGCCGAGGATCGCGATGCCGTAGGCGATGGCAATGCTGATCTCGAACAGCAGGAAGTCGGGAACGAAGAGAGGCAAAGCGAGGGCAGCAACCCCGACAAGACCCGCGGAGACAAATCGTAGAAGATGCGTTCTCATAGCTTGACCACCGTGCGAGTACCAAAAAGGCCGATCGGCCGAACGAGCAGGACGACGAGAGCGACGATGATCGGGATCACGACGCGCAGATCGGCACCGATGAACGGCAGGAAAGCCGCGCCGACACTTTCGACCACGCCAACGATCAGGCCGCCGATCATGGCGCCAAGCGGACTATCCCAGCCGCCAAGGGTGGCCGACGCGAGGGCGTAGAGAAGGATCGGCATCATCATCGTCGGGCTCAGGAACAGTCGCGGCCCGACAAGCAGGGCTGCAATGAAGCCGATCATCGCGGCGAAGCCCCAGCCGAGCATCAGCATCCGTTCGACCGGGATACCGACAAGAAGGCTCTTCTCGCCGTCATAGGCGGAGGCGCGCATCGCGAGGCCCAGCCGCGTGAAGCGGAAGACAGCCCCGATGGCAAGCGCCAGACCGAGAAGGACGGCAAGCGTGCCGACGGCGCTCGCCGTCACGCGTATGCCGAGAACGTCCCAGCCGAGATTCGGGAACAGCGAGGGAAACGCGCGCTGGTCCGAGCCCCAGAGCCACAAGCAGAGCGCCTGGAAGACCACGAACAATCCGAGCGTGACCACCACGACGGCCTCGACCGGCGCGCGCGATACCGGCCTGATGACGAAACGGAAGACGATTATCCCGAGCAGGAAGGCCAGGGGGGTGACGACGAGGAACGAAATCATCATCGGCACGCCCCATTCGCAGAGCTGCCACGCGCAATAGGCCGAGAATGTCGCCATCTCGCCCTGCCCGAAATTCACGATGCGGGTCGCGCGAAAGATCAGAACGAGTGCCAATGCCAATGAGGCATAAATTGCGCCCGAAGCGAGTCCGTCGACGGT
This sequence comes from Sinorhizobium alkalisoli, assembly GCF_008932245.1. NCBI lineage: Bacteria > Pseudomonadati > Pseudomonadota > Alphaproteobacteria > Hyphomicrobiales > Rhizobiaceae > Sinorhizobium > Sinorhizobium alkalisoli. The sequence continues at coordinate 136,195 of NZ_CP034911.1, forward strand.
CAGTTGGAAGAACAATGCCATCTCACACCCCCAGATAGGATTGCTGTACGGCCTCATTGCCAAGCAGATCCCGCGCCGTGCCGCTGACAGTGATGGCTCCGGACTCGAGCACGTAGGCGCGATGCGCGAATTGCAGCGTCAAGTCGGCGTTCTGCTCGACGACCAGCAGCGTCATGCCGTGCTCCCGATTGAGCGTCTTGAAGATTTCGAAGATCTCTTGGGTGATTGCCGGCGCCAGCCCGAGCGAAGGTTCGTCGCACATCAACAGCTTCGGCCGCGACATCAGCGCCCGGGCGAGCGCCAGCATCTGTTGCTCGCCGCCGCTGAGGCTGCCGGCCTGCTGCCGCCGACGCTCGGCGAGGCGCGGAAAAGCCGTGTACCACCGCTCCATGTCTTGAGCGATCTGTCGCCTGTCACCGATCGTATAGGCGCCAGCCGCAAGGTTGTCCTCGACCGTGAACTCTCCGAAGGTTCCGCGGCCCTGCGGTATGTGCGCAAGGCCAATTGCCACCCTTTGTCCTGCATTGCATTTCCCGAGGTCCTGACCGCGGAAATCGATGGTTCCGCGAGCCGGCATCAGCCCGGACAGGGCTCTGAGAATGGTCGTCTTGCCGGCGCCGTTTGAACCGAGCAGCGCCACGATGGTGCCTTGCTCGACGGAAAAGTCGACGCCATGAAGAACATCGGCGGCGCCGTAACCCGCCGAAAGGCCCTGCACCTTAAGCATTGTCCCGTGTCCTCCCGAGATAGGCATCGATGACTGCCGGATTGGCCCTCACTTCTGCCGGCGTCCCGCTCGCCAGATTGCGACCGAGGTGGAAGACCTCGATGCGATCGCAAAGGCGCATGACGAGCCCCATGTGATGCTCGATCAGCACGATCGTCACCCCATGGTGATCGCGGACGCGGGACACGAGCTCGCCGAATTCGGCGACTTCGCTGTGCGTGAGGCCGCCGGCCGGCTCGTCGAGCAGCAATATCGTGGGGCGCGAGGCAAGCGCGCGAGCGATTTCCATACGCTTTTGCGTCGCATAGGGCAGCGAGCCCGCTGCTTCTTCGGCAACGCCGGAGAGATCGAGCTCGTCGAGGATTGCCCGGCAATTCTGCTCGATCTCGCTTTCCCGGCGACGGGTCAGACCGGGTCGAAGAATGGCCCCTAAGAAGCTGCCGCCGGTCACATGGTGAGCGCCGAGCATGACGTTTTCGAGTACCGTCATACCGCCATAGATGCCGAGGTTCTGAAAGGTGCGCGCAATGCCCAGGCGAATGATCTGCCGGGCGGGAACGGTTTCGATCCCTCGACCGCAAAGCCGGATGGAACCCGCGGTCACCGCGCTCAGCCGGGTAATGGAGTTGAACAACGTGGTCTTGCCGGCGCCGTTCGGTCCGATCAGGCCACATATCTCGCCGGTATTGACGCTAAGCGAGACGCCTTTGAGCGCATGAATGCCGCCAAAGCGGACGTCGACATTTTCGACGGAAAGCACCGGGCCATTGCCACCGGCAGCCTGCAGATCCACAGCCATCCTATCCTCCCTGGGGCTGTTCCTTCGCTCCTGGAACTATCGGCGCCGTTTCTCCTCGCGGCTGCTTGACAATCCTCAAGATACCACAAAGTATCTGAAATCCTATTGGTATGTCAATGCCCACTTTGAAGTGTAGGGACATCCAGCGGATGCAGTGATGGGAGGCGGCCATTGGCGGATGCTCGCATGGCACCTGCGACGCCGGTGAACCGTTCGGAGGGGAGTTGGAAAATGATCAGGTCCATGCAGCTCGTCCGCTCACCGCCACCTTCGCGCAACCCCACTACGCCAATGGTCCGCCGGATGGTCCGGACGGTAGTTGGCGACCCACCCGAACAGGAGCTACATTGATGATCGACCCACGTACCGCCCCCTACGCCATACTCATACTGCGCGTGGCACTCGGGCTACTTTTCCTCGCCCATGCCGGCCTGAAAGCGTTCGTCTTCACGCCGGCGGGTACCGCACAATTCTTCGCCAGCCTGGGCCTGCCGGCTGCCCTCGCCTATTTGACAATTGCCCTCGAGATCGTGGGGGGCCTCGCCCTCGTCGCTGGCTTCTTCGCGCGTCTTGCTGCGCTGGCACTTATCCCGGTGTTGCTCGGCGCGATCATGACGGTCCATGCCGCGGCTGGCTTCTTCTTCACCAACCCGAATGGCGGCTGGGAGTTTCCGGCACTTTGGATCGTCGGTCTGGCCGCGGTCGTTCTCGCGGGCGATGGCGCGCTTGCAATACGCCCCACGTTCAGCAGCAATGCACGCGGCTGATCGATCGTTGGACCCGCGTCACCCGGTGGCGCGGGTCCATTCGCGCTCGCATTCACCCCACCATCAGTGTGTATCGATCGGGAAAAGTGCCCGGCGGGATCAGCGTCGACTTGCGCCCACTCGATGTTCGCGGCAGGTCGGAGAGATTGGCCCCACAAATGAAGAAGCAAGGCCGCTCAGGACACGTTTTCCTTAGCACCATAGGCATCGTACATCGAAGTCAAGGCGACTTTCACGAGTTCGCCGACCGTCGGCCCCTTGGTGAAACTCGAAGCTGCGCCGTAGGTGAGTTCGAAGACAATCCCGCCGAGTGCCGTCGGGCCGGCGGGCGCCTTGCCTTCCGGAAAAAGCCGCAGCAGGATCTTGCCGAGACCCTCCCATTGGGCGCGAAACAGGTTCGAATGGCGCTCGCCAAACGTTGCGTTTCGCCTGGCGTGGCGAAAAAGCTCCAATGCCAGCATCCCCCAGCTCGGATCCGTAGAACGCTCCTGCGACCAGTTGCTGAGAGTGTCAATCAACAGGCGGCCGTCGGTTATGGGGCCGAGGAGCTCTTCAAGCTCGGTCACGTCTTCACCGGCATGCGTCTCGAGCAGGTAGAGGAACAGGTCTTCCTTGCCATTGAAATTGGAGTAGAAGGCACCCTTGCTGAACCCCGCCTCCTCGGCGATGCGTTCGACCGTTGCGCCCTCGTATCCTTCGCGGGCGACAACCTCGCGCGCGGACGCCAGCAACTTTGCTTTCGTCCGCGCCTGGCTCTGTTCGCGTGTCAATCGCGCCAAGATTACTCTCCCTGATTGCTATGGCACTCGGATACCCTCCAGTATCTTGAAAACGCCCGAGCGTCAAATCAAAGCACGGTCAGGACGCAGGTTGCCGACCAGAACACCATGAATTCCGGTCCCTGCTTCTGCCACCGCCAGTTCCATCCATTTATCCGAACGACGGCATAGCTGGCGCCAAGAAGAACGGCGGCGGCCAGGCCCGCGGCAAGCTGCGGTAAGATGTTGAAAACCAGTCCGGTGCCAGCAATCAGCTCCACGATGATCGTAATGATCACGAATGCACCAGGCGGATGGAACCCGGCCTTGGCAAATGTTGCCGAGGCAGGCCCGACATTGCGCATCTTGCCGATGCAATGGGGAAGGAACCACAGGCCGCACAGCACCCGGAGGATTGAGCTCGGCTCGACGAGGAGGAGATCCATTGCCAGGCCCTCCTATGCAGCTTCGGGCGCTTCGATCAGGCGCTTGCCGCCACTCGCTGCTGTCGTATCGCGCATCTGACGAGACTCTGGCGGGGCGAGGACTCCAACTGAGGGGACCGGTATCTTCACTTCAGCCCGCGAATCTCGCTGCGGCTGAGCTCCAGCGACGTCAAACATTCAAACCTCCCGATATCTTCTCGTTTAAAGCCTGATCTCGCTCGCCCGGCGGCGTGCGCCTCTCGCGAGCCGATCTTGTGAACAACACCTCGAAACTGTGTCTTGCAATTTCGGATACCACTTAGTATCTACAAACCAATGCGAACGTCAATGCCGCCAGACGGCTTGCACCGAGGGAGGGTTCCATATGAAATCGCGCGCGGCGGTCGCCTGGGCGGCCAACAAACTTCTGTCGATCGAGACGATCGATATCGGCGGCCCCAAGGCAGGGGAGGTTCTCATCGAGATCATGGCGACAGGCGTCTGCCACACGGATGCCTACACGCTGTCTGGCCTCGATTCGGAGGGCAAGTTCCCGGCGATCCTCGGCCACGAAGGAGCCGGCATCGTCAGGGAGGTGGGGCCTGGCGTCACCTCACTCAAGCCCGGCGACCATGTCATTCCGCTCTACACGCCTGAGTGCCGCGAATGCAAAACCTGCCTGTCGCGACGGTCCAACCTCTGCACGTCAATTCGCGCGACGCAGGGCCAAGGGCTCATGCCGGACAGGACCACCCGCTTCTCCTGCGACGGCGGCGAAGTCTTCCACTACATGGGCTGCTCGACCTTTTCGAATTACACGGTCCTGCCCGAGATCGCGGTCGCCAAGGTGCGCGAGGACGCCCCCTTCGACAAGATCTGCTACATCGGCTGCGGGGTGACGACCGGGATCGGGGCGGTGATTTACACGGCGAAGGTCTGGCCGGGTGCGAATGTCGCGGTTTTCGGCCTGGGCGGCATCGGCCTCAACGTCATCCAGGGCGCGCGCATGGTCGGCGCCGACCGGATCATCGGCGTCGACCTCAACCCGGCCAAGGTGGAAATGGCGCGCCGCTTCGGCATGACCGACTTCGTCAATCCGAACGAGGTCGGTGCCGACAAGGTCGTAGAGGCGATTCAGGATCTGACCGGCGGCGGCGTGGATTTTTCCTTCGATGCCACGGGCAACACGAATGTCATGCGCCAGGCGCTCGAATGTTGCCATCGCGGCTGGGGCGAGTCGATCATCATCGGCGTTGCCGAAGCCGGCAAGGAGATCTCGACGCGGCCGTTTCAGCTGGTTACCGGGCGCGTATGGAAGGGAACGGCCTTCGGTGGTGCCCGTGGCCGGACCGACGTTCCGCAGATCGTCGACTGGTACATGGACGGCAAGATCAACATCGACGACCTCATTACCCACACCATGCCTCTCGACGAAATCAATACCGCCTTCGATCTGATGCACGAAGGCAAGTCGATCCGATCCGTCGTTCTCTTCTGAAGAAGAAAGCCGCAAAGCGTTCATCGAAACGCGCCGGCGGCAGCGCTGCAACAACGAGGAAGCCATGACATATCCTAGCTCGCTTCACCCCCTTACCGACCAGGGCGTCCAGGACGGCGGCCAGATCCAAGGCGGCGCAGCATAACTGAGCAGACCATCGGCCCTGCTCGCCTAAAGGCAGACGGTTTGGTCGGTCGGACGCTGGACGACAATCAATCGCCGCCAACCATCCAAGCACAGCAGCCAACCACGGGAATGATCATGGCTTCTTCCGGCTACACCTATGAGATATCGCTGAAGCTTGTTCGTGCACGCGACGGCAGCGTTCCGACCGACCCAGCGTCGCTTACCTTCGAACACGTCAGCCATGATGACATTCTCGGCATTGTCGAACGCATGCGCAACGGTTCCGGCCTCGATTCGAGTGCGTCTGCCGCCGTGGCTGTCGGAACAAAATTGCTCGGCGAAGTCATGATAAGGGATAAGAAGAACCCCTTGTTTGATCCCCTGCGCGCCGGGCTCCACGAGTTTATCACCTCGTTGAAGCAGAAGACTGCAACATAAGTGCCGGCGATTGTTGTGGCGACGAACGACTCGAGGGATGACAGGCGAAGACAGCGGCCTCGATGACCGACTACAGTTACAGAAACGATCCCGCCGTGCCTCCTTTCCCTGATGACAAGCCCGTCTTCGTCTTCGACGGCCAATGCGGGTTTTGCTCGGCTTGGGTCCAATTTGCGTTGAAGCGCGACAGGCGCCGAAGATATCGCTTCCTGGCCGCACAATCGGAGATCGGTGCAGCACTCTATCGCCACTACGGCCTTGACGAGCGTTTGCACGAGACCAGCCTTTTCCTGGAAAACGGCCGACCGTATCTGCGCGTGAACGGCATCATTCGGCTGCTAGCCGGTCTTGGCTTCCCCTGGACGGCATGCCACGCTCTCGGTCTTATTCCACGGCTATGGGCAGACGCGCTCTATGATCATATCGCGCGTAATCGCTATAGAATTGCAAGGACATCGCCCTCCTGTTCCCTCCCCAATCCAGCGGACGCCGATCGATTTATGTCGCCCGTGGCCCGCAACAACCGTTGAGCATGACGGGTTGGCGACGTTGACTCCCGTGGCCAGCGTCCAAGGAGCGCGAGTTCGCTCCGTATCGTTGGAGCAGCCTCTGCCGTCGGCGGTCTTGAACGGAAACGAACCGTCGACCCCGTGATCCCATGCCGGAAAATTTCCTTTAGCGTTGGCCGCGTTGGAAAGGATTACGCGAGACAACGGAGGCGGCTTGAACCTTTTTTCGAACTCGTGAAGGTGCATCCCATCCTTGCATAAACGAATTTTCCAGCTTCGCTGTAGGAAGCGTTGATCTGATCGAGGATCCGCAGCAAGGGCGCGTGCCGTGCGCGATTGGCTCTCACTTCTGCGAGATCATTATTGATGTTCACTATATGTTCCCATATAAGATGTTGAGAAGACGCCGGGGTGCTGGGATTAAGCTTGACGCATCCTTGCAATGGCATGTGAATGAAAATGGATACGGATGGGTAGAATGAAGCAGGCGACACTTTGGAACGTCAAAAACGACGTGGGACCTTTATTTGATCCTATCGATGCCGCGCTCGAACTCGGCGCGTATGAGGCTTTATGGACTGAACACAATGCGAGCTTCAAATCGCTGGCTGAGAAGTTCGCAGAATCTCCTGACGCGCGACCATCTGATTTTATCCCCCCGGAACAAGCGAGGTTGGTTGCAAGTCGGGTGATCGACAAACTCCGCGGTCCCGGCGGTGCGCGTTTTGACGTGCGTGTCAGAGGTGAGCTCGAATATCCGCAGCGATTGCGGGAAGCCACTCACCCTGTGGAGCTTCTTTATTTCCAAGGCCGATGGGAGTTAATCGCCAACCGATCGGTTGCCGTCGTGGGAACGAGAAAGCCAACTGCAGAGGGTAAAATCCGAACCCGGCAACTCGTCAAAAAACTTGTGGAGGATCATTTCACAATTGTTTCTGGCCTTGCCGAAGGCGTCGATACCGAAGCTCACAACGCTGCGATCGCAGCTGGGGGTGAGACGATCGCCGTTATCGGAACTCCTTTGAACCATGTTTACCCGAAATCGAACGCGCTCCTTCAAGAGACTATCGCGCGAGAGCACCTCCTGATCAGCCAAGTTCCGCTTGAGCGTTACGAGGCCCAGAACTTCCGGGTGAACCGGTTCTTTTTCCCTGAGCGAAACAAAACAATGTCGGCCCTTACCGAGGCAACCATCATAGTAGAAGCCGGGGAAACGTCTGGGACGCTTGTGCAGGCGCGAGAGGCTCTCAAGCAGAAACGGAAGCTATTCATTCTAAACAGCTGCTTCGAGCGATCGGACCTCACGTGGCCGAAGCGTTTTGAAGCCGAAGGAGCCATAAGAGTGCGGGAATATGACGACATTAGACGCGAGTTGGTCAGCTCGTCTTAGGGTCGTCGGCGAGCTTGAGCGCCCCGATCATTTCTATCTCGATGATACCGATACATGTGCTTATTTCGGCACCTACACGCCACGGGCAGGTTTCGCGCACAGTTACACAAATCAGATCATCAGCAACCTCAAGAAGAGCCCATCCGTTCGAAACACCGGACAATGGCAGTATAAGCAGCGCGCTATTGCGACTGTCGGAGCCGCCATTGCTCAGAACGTCAACGCTGCGAGTTGGCAGAACACAGTCTTTGTTCCGATTCCTCCATCGAAACGACGGGATTCACCAGACTATGACGACCGGATGATACGTGTCGCTCAAGCGATGGGGCACAATGCTGATGTACGCGAGTTGCTCTATACCGCAGTGGAACGAGAAGCTAGGCATACAAAGACCGATCGGCGTGACCGCGATGCGCTCCGAGCCTCGCTGGCAATCGATCCTCGTTTCACCTCCAATCCCCGTCAGCAGGTCGTTCTGCTCGATGACGTGTTGACTACGGGATGTAGCTTCAAAGTTTGCAAGGAGATGATTGTCGAGATCTGGCCCGCGTCTTCGGTCATCGGCGTATTCGTGGCTCGTCGAGTACCGACAAATCCTTTTTCTGCACTCGATTTGGAATAGTCGGAGGCGGGTCAGCTTTTCTTCCATCCATCTCTATGGCCAGTCCCACGCAGAGTATCGTTTGAAAGCGTCAGCGACCTGCTCCGGCGCCTTGGGATTTCGTATTTGCGCACCGTTGGAAAAGACGCTTACTTGCGTCGTTGCGCTGACGTAGGGCTTGTAGGGGTCCTTGAGTTCAGGAGTCATGCCGGTCAGGGCACGGTAATGGTTTCCTCCAGGCGTTTTCAGCCAAGACGCACAGATGACGTTGGCCCCCGTCGCCCTAACGAACGCTCGGGCCGCCTCGAGGGAAAAACCCTCCGTTAGGATGTCGTCCACGACCAAGACCGTCTTGCCTGGCTTAAGTGGGCTGGCTTTATATCGGCCGCCGAGTTGTCCTGTCTTCAAGGGATCGCGGCGAAGCCTGATCGTCGACAGCTGATTTCCGTGGTCTAGCGTAATGCCCTGCTGACGCGCAGCCTGAGACTTTTGCGCGGGAGCATGGCGTTCCACGAGATCGACTAAATAGCTTGCACGCAGTGTATCGGCCACAATCTTGAGAGCGTTCGATAGCACCTTCTGCGTGGAACTGGGATGGTGGCCTGGATACGGCGCGACGTAGTTGATGACCCTTCCCAATCCAGAGAAATAGAGGCGTGCGCCCATCAAGCGGCCCCAGAACCGCAAATCGCCCTTGTTGAATTTCACAGCCTGCTTCGCATCCGTCGAATAGGCACCAGCCGTTGGATAGGACTTGGAATACTCAGCGAGCGGGGCGATGGAATAGACCTTCAGGTCGTCTTTCTCGATCGCCCAAAACCAGTCGCCAATTGACAGGCAACAACAATCGATAAAGCGAGCGATGTCCTTTGGTGATTCAAATTCAAACCCGTAAGCGCTATTTTGCGCGTGCCAGCGGGCGTTGAGAAACATGAGTTTACCGTTTCTGGCTGCGATCATGTCCTCCTTCGTCGAGCCAATATAGATCGCCTCCTCCGGCTGCCAGTTTTGTGTTTGCAACACATGATCCATCGCACCGGCAAACTGTTTCATCGGCATATCGTGACCACCGCGATAGTAAGGAATCGTATGCCCAATGGCCTCGCTCAGGATATCTGGGATTTGACGCTTGGACCCAGTCTCAATCCAACTGCTGTTGCTGACAATCACAGGCGAGACATTCCTGGCCGTCAAAAACCTCAGCAATTTGATGGTCTCGTCCATTAACAGCGGATCGATGCTTCCCTCGACAACGAGGGTATCGCGCAGAGAAAAAATCGCGCCTTTCAAGGTGTACATTTAGGTGTCTCGCTAAAGAAAACTGGCCTGGCGATATAGATGATCATCGCGCAAGGATCGCTCGACGAAGGCACGGAATGCTTCATCCTGACCCGGCACTGTGAACACTTGTCGGGGGCCTTGCCCCCCCGGAAGACTTATCTGTCGATGATCCCATGTGGGCAGCCGCAGACCAGCGATCGCCCTGCCGAGTCCTGCCGCGTAGCGGACTGTATGCGCCGTCCCACTGCGTTCCTTCCACTCGACAGGGATGAGCGCTCTCGCTAGCGCAGCTTGCAACCTGTTGCGTCGGACAAAGTTCATCGCGCTGTAGCTTTCACCCGGCAGATATTCAGTGATAACGGCGCCACCGCTCTCAACTATCTTCTTTCGAAGCGGCCCAATGTTCTTTGGATAGTCAGCGGTTATTCCTGTTCCCAGAACCGCAATTGTGGGCACTTTTGCGGTCAAGCTGGCGTTGTGGATGGCTTGATCAATCCCCAATGCGAGCCCACTGACTGTAGGGTGACCCCAGTGTTTCAAAGTCAACCCGACATATTCCGCGAGCCACAGCCCGTCAGGAGATGGATCGCGCGTTCCGACGATCGCAATCGATGGCGCGCTGAGGATCTCTGCATTGCCTTGTACGAAAAGCCAGTGCGGCGGATCGTCGAGATGAAGCAGGGTGCGCGGGTAGCATTTATCGGATCGGAAAGCGATCCGGATTTTGCTTGCCTCGAAAACAGCTCTCAGCTGGTCGACGGATTCAGCAAGGGCCTTCCTTATCCCATCCCAATCGGCATTCGAGGTACTGGGAAGGCGCGCGCCTTTCGATTTGAGTAGCTCGGACAGCTCCTCTCCCTGAGAATAAAAAACCGATTGAAATGATAGTTTCGACTCTGCGATCTGCCAGAGCGTATGGAAGCCTACACCCTTCATCATCGCCAAAGAGAGGAACGCTATTTTCTCGCTGGTCAAATCCGGTTGATTGTCCACTTGCACCCTATTAGCCTCATTCTGTGATGCCGGAGGGCATGGCCGCCTGCGCAGCTTGCCGCGCTTCCAGATCTTCGCGCGCCATAGCAATCGTTTCCGCGACAGTCGGCGGCAGCTGACATTGCGGTGTCAGTTTATGCTGCTCCAAAACTTCATGCAGCGCCTCAATGCTCAATATAGTGAAAAAACCCGGCTCAGATTTTCCGAGCTGCTCCAAGCTCTCAATCACCATGCCTAGAACGAAGCCGCGTTCGTGAAAGACGGGGCCACCGCTGAAGCCACCGCGTGGGGGTCCCGACACTACGAAGCGGACGTAACGGTCGCGATACGTGTCCACGACGCCATTGACTTCCACAGTGGCAGCAAGTTGGATTGGATCCTTGGCGGTCGGCACTGGCGGATATCCAAAGACGATACCCTTCGTGAGCAGCCAATCGGCATCGACAATCCAATCGTCGTAGTGAAATCCCAACGCCATCGATGGAGTATTTCTGTCAATTCCGCCCATTACGAAGACAGCGACGTCAATCGCGTCATCCTCGTGAAAAAACGGACCCCGAAGGATGTGCGGATTCTCGTGCCGCATGGACCAGATGGGGATTTCGCCATTAAGCATTCCTCCGGTTCGGGCTTCTTCGATCAATTCATCTCTGAAGATCCAGCCCCTGCTATAAGGAACGACCGAAAGGACTTCATTATCCTCCAATACGTGCCGAGCCGTAAGGTACACGCCCTCTCCGACGTGAAAGGCCGTCCCAATTCCCTCGTCACCTGAGGGCAATTTGACCACCACGGCAGCGCAAGCCAACGCACCAACTCTTAGGATCAATCGTTGAAAATCCTCAGACCACTCAGCGCGTCGCTCCGCCTCTTCGGAGGTCATTGGCCTTGGCCGGCCCCCTTCCGGCCATTTGTCTGTCGCGAGCGGTTCATTCATATTGCTACAATCCACTCATTGAGAATTAGAGACCCGATCTCACCGCACTTGGGCTGTGTCCTATTTTACTCTCTCAAAGAGTATCCTGGGTGGCAATGTCGCTGAGGACGAGATGTGTAAAATGAACCACAGAATTAGCTCTGCGAAACTGGCCCCTCGAAGCGAGGAGCAATCATGCATTTGCTTTACGCAGACGGTGAGCTTGTCACCCCGTCCCTGAAGAGATGGTTCTTGCTGTTGATCCTCGGTCGGATATGCGACGCTAGACAACCAGCGGCCGCGACCAGGTGTGGAGCTTGTCTTTAAGACTTCCTTAATCAACGGTCTTGACGGAGGCCAATCACCTCACTATCTTCATTTTACCAAATGAAGGAAGTGAAAGTGCATATTTCGATATTCGACCTGGCTGGCGGCAAGAGCATACTGACGGGCAGTTTGCCCGGTAGGAAGGTGCTGGCAGATCTCATCGCAGCAGTTCAGCCCGAAGCGAGCGGCGAGATCGTCTTTCTTGACTTCGCGGGCATCGAAGTGGCGACGTCCTCATTTCTGCGCGAATGCGTCGTTGGTTTTCGCGACTTCGCCCGAGGCCAGGCGAACCTTTATCCCGTCCTCGTGAACGCAGGCGCCTTGGTCGTTGAGGAACTGGATTTCTTTGCGCGGCAACGAGGCGACGTTTTTTGGTCATGCACCCGGGATCACGATGGTGCTCTGGCTGATATCAAGCTGGTGGGCGAGCTTGAGCCCGCCCTTCGCACGACCTTTGAACGCATCTATCGCCTTGGGGAAGCAACTGCGCCTCAGCTCGCGGCGCTCGGTGAAGATCAGGGAATTAAACCTACTGCTTGGAACAACCGCCTCGCGTCGCTAGCGGCAAAGGGCCTTGTTGTTGAACGCCGTGTTGGCAAGACGAAGAACTTTGTGCCGCTGTTGGAGGTTGGCTGATGGGTCTTGATTACATACGCAGCAATACCGGTAAGCCGTGGAAAAAGCGCTGGAATGGCGGCCTTGATCGTCTGAAGAGACCAACGCTATTCGACCTTTCGATCACGGAGACAAGCCACAGCGTAACGGTCGAACTGGCTCCGGGCACGCGTCTCAACCTTGGCGATACCTGCATCGTTGAGCGCGGCAGCGATGACTTTGCGGTAACAAAGGGGCTCCACCCGGTCGGCCGTATTCGCAACCCCAGCAGTGAAATTTCAGCGGCCGTCATAGCGGGCAAGGGCTTCATCGAGGCTCGCGTGACGCACGTTGGGCTTTTTGGCGATACGGCGGAGGTAAATTTTGCATGAGCGTACGTCCTGCCCATGAACCGTCACGCACATTTCGGCAGCCACAGCGACTTTGGGATGATCCCGCCGTTCATACCCCAGCATTGGGCTGCCGCGGATGCAAAGACTTCGGCATCTGCGGAGGGCTTCACACGGACGCCGGGATTTTTCTCGATTGCCATGACTTGTGCACCTGCTCTGACAAGTCGAAGTGCGACATGGTTTGCCGCTTCAATCCGACCCATTTCGTTGCGCGGATGCGCGAAATCGACGGTCTTGACCTGGGCACATTGCCACGTCTTGAAGAACTGCCGCTACCTAGCCTGCCGCCCATCGTGCCGCTCATTCATCACAAATACAGCCGATCCATACCGCTAAACGAGGCGGTCGTCGCCATCCCCCTCTGCGAACTTGTCGATTTGGGAAGCGGACAGTTGCACGTTCGCACACGGGACGAACTATCGGCGCGATTTCTGGTGCCAGCCGAGGCTGCGATAATCGTGAGCGGGGTAGACAAGGACCACATCATCGAGCGCTGGTGGGAATTAGACAACCGCCCTGTGCTAATCGCGCAACTTCGCAAACTTGGAATCACGATGGTGACGGCGCCGAACTACAGCGTTCTCACTGACGTACCAAGAACAGACAATCTCCACGCCATGAAGCGCATTTTTATGGTTTGGAGCGAATTTGCCGCGGCAGGTTTGCCCGCGGCGCTCCATGTGAATGCGCGTACCGAGCACGATTATAAGCGCTGGGCCGAGCTTATCCGGGAACGCCCTGAGATCGGCGTGGTTGCCTTTGAATTCGCGACCGGCTGTGGCCGCGGCGAACGCATCACCTTCCATACTTCGCAGCTGATGTTGCTTGCCCGCCGGGTTGGCCGGCCGCTCGATATGGTCGTCCGCGGTGGGCTCCACATCCTGCCGCAGCTGACGCAAGCATTCCGCCGAGTAACGCTCCTTGAAACCCAATCGTTTTCACGAACGCAGCGCCGGCGCCGCGCGTACCTCAACGAGGCAGGGCGCTTGCACTGGGCGCCGTCACCGACGGAAGTGGGGGCACCCCTCGACGAGCTTCTGGCTCATAACGTCAAGGTCATGCGCATGGCGATGGAAATGGCGATGCAAGAGCCGTCAAAGCCGATGCGGTTTGTTCAGCGCACGAAAGGTGTCGCACCGAACCGAAATGATGAAGCCGGGCAGATCAGCTTTTTTGACAATGCTCAGCTTGCCATTCGGGCTCAAGTTGTCACCACTAAGCGTGAGGACATGATCCCCGCTGCGAAAGCGTAGGTCACCGTTCTCATGCGCCAGCGCACGAAAAAGCTGACCGATCCCATAGCCATGTCCCGATTGGCGCCCGAACCTCGAGGCGCCGTCGGATATGGCTTCACGCAGCGCTTGGCCAGAATGCTCAAGTTGTGTGAACTCGGCGTTTTGTCTGAGGCTTGCCAGAACACCCATTCCAGCATCGGCAACAACAAACTCAAACGCATCGCCACTTACTGCATAGGCGGCAAGCCCGGTGTCAATCCGGCCGCTATGGGTATAGACGTTGTCCTGGAGCTCCCCCAGCGCACCAAGAAGACCTTCAACAAGTCTTCGCGGAATATCGCGCGCGGCTGCGGCATTCTCCGCGCGTTTGGCCCATTGATCCCAGAGCGACTGATCGTCGGATTGAGGGTCGTGACGGAACAGGGGGAAAACGCCCGCGACGTCATTAATCCCGTTACCGGTAATGGTGCCGTGATCCAGTGCTTGATCCACCATCCCGACGAAACGCGCTTCGAACGCCACGGCTCGATATGCGTCTGGCAAGAGGCGGCGAGCCATGGCCAGTTCAATCAGAGGACCAATTCTTCCCGATTTTCGGATGCGGATGTCCCCGGCTTGTGGAAGTCGGCCAGAGACAGCCTGCCAAAGCAGATCATCAGCATTCTCAAAGCTGCCCTCAATGTCACGTGCCGCCTGCATGCCGTCCTTGCAAATCCCCCAATGCTCTTTTCCGCAACGCAACACAATCCCGACCCCCATGCCACCACTGGCGACACCGGACGTGCCCTTGACCGGCTATCGGATAGGATGAATCAGTCGACGTTAATACAATATTGGCGCGAAAATGCCGCATGCGCTACAGGAAAGGGCCAAAACACCCGATTTTATTGCGGAAGAAATGAGGAGGGTGCCGTATGCAACTTCGCCTGATTAGCGCGATATTCATCTTCGTCGGTTCGTACCTGCCCCTCAGCCTTATTCTGCTTGCGCAGAACGTCGATTACACGCGCCTGAATCAAGCAATATGTTGGAAGTTCTGGGAGCAGGGATGCTCGCTGCCGCTGAATAACCCGGGCTTTGCACTTGGAATTTTTGGGGCCTGCATTCTGTGTTTCATCGTCACGCTGGTTGCCCTGACGCTCGTCCAGCCGAAGCACGAAATTCAACTGACAGAAGTGAAGCACGTGCCGGCCGATCTCATGAACTACACATTGCCGTACGTCGTGTCTTTCATGAGCATCGACTATCAAGAGACAGGGAAGTTCGTAGGCTTTCTGATCTTCCTGGGCTGGATGTTTTGGATCACATATCGTTCGGGGCAAATCATTCTGAACCCGATCCTGATCGCGTTTGGGTGGCGGCTTTATGATCTCTCGTACCGATTCGTCGGGGATGCGACGGATCATACCAGCAATGCGCTCGTCTACGGTGCGGTCGCGACCGGCGAGCGTCATCGGCAGGTTGCCATCCAAGATATTCTCATCGTTAAGCCCACTCGCAACATGGATGATTGAAAATGGCTGTACCGCAAGCATTTACGGATTTCGATATCAATGCAGCGACCGTCGCTCTCTGGGTCTTCAAGAAATCATTTCGGCCGGGAGCGGCACCTGTTTTCACAGGGCGCTGGGTGCAAACAGACGAGGCACTCGATGGCGCCCTAAAGGAAGCGGTCATTCAAGAGCGGGCTCGAATTCTTGAAGTCAATGAATACGGCCTGCTGGCTCAAAATAACGAGGATAGCGCGCTTCGGATCGATGGCCTGCTCACACACGCCGGGCTGCTGACGGCACAGATGGCTGCGGAGATTGCCACAAAGAAAGTGCGCAATTTGAAAGATGTTCAAAACAGTGATTTTTACGCCATCAAACTCGTTAGCGGTGATTCTATCCTCTACGCGGTTCGAAAAACGGACGCGTCATGGAAGTCGAAAAAAGCAGTCAATTATCTGACAGTTCTCTTTGACGACGATGAGCTAACGCTACAAGAGTCACCGAGCTTTTCAGTGTCTCGGCATGTCGACTTTTTTATTTTCGAGGACGACGTGCTGATGACGAATAAAGCGGCTTTCGAATCGGTCCTGAGTTATAAGCAGGCTCACGCCGACGACTTTATCGCCTTGCAGGCGGAGCAAGATTTTTCTTCCTTGTTTTCCAGCATCGCCCCTCTAGTCACTTTTGTGGGAACGAATAAGCTTCATCTGCGGCGGGTATGCGCTATTAGACAGAAAGGCCACTACCGGAACGCGGCATTCATGAATAGATTGAGACAGACACACCAGCAATTCGGATTATTACTAATTTTCGATGCGCAAGGTCGAATTGACCCCACCGAAGAGTCATGTGTAGACATCATCCGCGCGTTTCTGGACCACCGCCTAACATCGCCATTCTCTGAAAACGTCTACGACGTTCCGGATACAACCCCGGTTCACTGAGTGGTGTGCTGCTTGAAGTAGCGACATTGTTGCGATCTGCAATTTCGCAGTTATGCGATTTGTCCGGGGCGCTGGCGGCCCCTATCCAAAACCACATCTCGAAACCGAGTAGCCGGATTGGTGATCTACGTCACTCCCCATGCCCGAAACCTCCCCATCCCGGTCATCTCGCGCAGGCCGAGTTCCAAAACGATCCGCCGCGCCGCCTGCGGCGTGACGTCGAGCGTCTTGGCTACCATTCCGGCCGACACCAGTGGCTTCGCCATGACGAGCTCGACCAACTCCGGCAGCTTCGAAGACGTTCGTCTCCCCGCCAATTTGCGTTCCATCATCTGCCGAGCCAACGTCAGCCGGTCATGTTCTTTCATGCCGATCTCGGCGGCCGCCAATAACCCATGGGCTCCCGTATATCCGTATATCAACGGCTACGCGTGACCGGATGAAAGCCGTCCTGCAGGAGGCGGATGTGGCGGACTATCGCCCGTTAATCGCAAAGCTCGAACTACCTGATCCTGACGATCGGCATGTTCTCGCAGCCGCCATTGCAGAGAAAGCCTCCGTTATCGTCACCTGGAACCTCAAGGACTTTCCAGCAAGACACCTCCTCCCCCACGGCGTGGCCAGCCAGTCGCCGGATGATTTCCTGACCGATCTCCATGCGGCGTCTCCCGATGCGCTCATATCCAGCGTCAGATGTGCGCGACATAATCTGCGCAAGACAACGCCATCGGTTGAGGCGTTCGTCGACGCGCTGCAGCAAGGCGGGTTGAAGAAGTTCTCGGGCGTTCTTCGCCGGAACATCGCCGCACTGAAGTGAGCCGGCGTCATCCATGCAGAGATCGATAACCGAATGCCCTCGCGCCGAGGGCAGTAGCCTTATTCCTCCTTACTTTCCGCCTCGGCTGAAAGCCGCTCCTCTTGCACGGCAGCTCTGCTCAGCAAGCCGGCGTCTTCGAGCGCCTCGATGTCGGGGAGGTCACGCAACGTTTCCATACCGAATGCCGAGAGGAAGTGTTTTGTCGTAACGTAGGTATACGGCGCGCCGGGCGTCGGGCTGCGCGGCCCAGAGGCGAGAAAGCCAGCTCCGCGGAGCGAACCGATGGTGTCTCGGCTGACCTCCTTGCCGAAGATCTTTGACAGTTCCCCGCGAGTGACCGGCTGGAAATATCCCACCGCCATCAACACCATCGCCTCGAACTCCGACAGCGCCGCCGCTCCTCCCCGCGTCGGCGCGGCAGAAGCGCGGATGGTGTCGGCAAAACGGACCTGTGTCCGGTGCTGCCAGCCGCCCGCGACGGACACGAGTTCGTAGGGGCGGGAACTGAGTTCCTCGCGCAGATCATCAATCAACAAATCGATGCTGCAGTCCGTTCCGACGACCCGGGCAAGCGTCTCTCGCGTCACCGGCTCGCTCGACGCAAAGATCACCGCCTCGACGCGCAACATCCATTCCCGCCAGCGCAGCTCCGGCGGCAGATCTTCCAGCTCCCGGTCGAAGAGAATTTCATGCTCCGACCTCCGTCCTCGATCCGTTCTGGCTGTGCTTGATCCGGCCATCGTCACAACCCGTAAATCCGGAAGGAAGAGCGGCCCGACAGTTCGCGGACGGCGCCAAAGCCTTCCAACCGTTCGAACAGTCTCGTCGCGGCCCAGCGGGAGAGATTGCTACCGGGCACGGTCGCCAGCACGGCGTCCTCCTCGAGAAGGCGCGCGATGACGACGCCGGCGCCCTTGGTCCGTACCTTCGGCGCCACGGCCAGAAGCGCATCGGCGCGCCGGGCAATCTCGTTCGCCGAGCGCAAGGCCGCTCCCGCGCCTTCCACCAGCGCCAGGCAGACCGCGCGCGGAAAGCCGGGTTCGCCGGGACACACGCGCCCCCGGCCACCAAGCGTGCGGAACGCGGAACCATATCGCTCGGCCATCAGCAGCGGCAAGGGTCGGTTCCACTTCAGCAGGGCCGCCATCAGCATGTCGGCGAGCGCCCAGGCGAGCGGCTCGGCATCCGGCCGGTCGCGACAAATCGCCGAAACAAGGTCCGCCGCGGCAAAGGGCACCGGCCGACCCGACTGCAATGCGCCGTCGGCATGGTCGACGGCCGCAGCCAGCCGATCTTCCCAGGCGAGGCCCAGAAGGTCGGCCAATTCCGCAATGGCTTTCGTCGAAAAACCGGGTTTGCGGCTGACGAGCCTTCTGTGGGCAACAAACACCCTTCCGGCGGGACCGGGATCGTCGCCGGCGGCAGTGAGCAACGCGGCGTCGCGCAACGCGTGTTCGTCCTCGGTGCGCCCCATCAACCGCACCGCCGCCGCGGCGCATTTCAAAGCCTGGCGGGCACGCCAGCAACCGGCCCAGACAGGGTTGAGGCGAACAAGATCATCAAGTGATTTCAGTGCGATACCGGCGGCGAAGGCGGCGTCCGCTTCCGTCAGCTCGCGGCCGCGCGGAAGTGCCCAAGCCGGCAAATTGGCCAGCGGCAGTTTGGTCCGAGCAGGGGCGGTGGCGAGCGAATCCATACCACGGAGCATAATCGAAGCGTGCAGTTTTTGCCATAGATTTCCTTGAAACCGCACGGCTTGTCTTCAGCGTAAAATGACCGATAAGATTGCCTTATCGGACATTTTGCGCTTTATAGAAGGAATGGCCCAAATCGTCGCGCAAAACGGTAAAAATCACGCAAAAGAGACCTCTGCTCCGTCTGACAGCACGGCCCATTCTGATGAGGATCCGCCGTTGGTGTCGACGGATGGCCCCTCCCCTCTTCCCGGCCATCTCGAAGACCTTGCCGATCGCGCCCGCGGCTATGTCGAGGCAGCGAGTTCCGCCAACACCCGCAAGGCCTATGCCTCGGACTGGAAGCATTTCTCCGCCTGGTGCCGGCGTCAAAACCTCGCTCCCCTCCCCCCGGATCCGCACGTCGTCGGCCTCTACGTCACCGCCTGCGCCTCCGGGAACGCCGAACGGGGCGTCATGGCCAATTCCGTTTCCACGATCGAGCGCCGCCTGTCGGCGATCGCCTGGAACTATACCCAATGGGGCCAATCGCTCGACCGCAAGGACCGCGCCATCGCTACAGTCATGGCGGGGATCCGCAATCGCCATGCCGCCCCGCCGCGGCAGAAGGAGGCGATCCTGCCGGAAGATCTCATCGCCATGCTCGAGACCCTGGAACGCGGTACGCTGCGGGGCATGCGCGACCGGGCAATCCTGCTCATTGGCTTTGCCGGCGGCCTGCGCCGCTCCGAAATCACCGGTCTCGATCTCGGACGCGATCAGACCGAGGACGGGCGCGGCTGGATCGAGATCCTCGACAAGGGGCTGTTGTTGACATTGCGTGGCAAGACCGGCTGGCGCGAGGTCGAGATCGGCCGCGGCTCCGCCGACACCACCTGCCCGCTCGTCGCCGTCGAGACCTGGATCCGGTTCGCCAAGCTCGCCAACGGCCCCCTCTTCCGCCGCGTCACCGGAAGCGGCAAAGACGTTGGCCCCGACCGCCTCAATGACAAGGCTGTCGCTCGCCTGGTCAAGTCCGCAGCCCTTGCCGCCGGCCTGCATGGCGACCTTGGCGAGGACGAGCGTGCGGCCAAATTCTCCGGTCACTCGCTGCGCGCGGGCCTGGCCTCCTCGGCTGAGGTCGATGAGCGTCATGTGCAAAAGCAGCTCGGCCATGCGAGTGCGGAAATGACCCGCAAATATCAGCGTCGGCGCGACCGTTTCCGGGTCAATCTGACCAAGGCATCCGGGCTTTGAGGGTCCCTCCCCTGGTACCCCGCTGAAACCGTAAGGTAAAAATCGAAGGACGAAATTTCAGCTTAGCGCTGCAATTGAAATCGTTAAGTAAAAGCCACAGCCGGCTCGAAAAGCTGGTTGCATCAGGGTTGTCATGCTGATTTTCGATAGATCGTAAGCCATTGATATTATCGTAAACGATTTCCTAAACGAATCGCCATTAGATAGTTACTATTCGTTACATCCGACGAATGAGCCGGCGGTGGCTTACCCCGATAAGTAACCCTTATTGGAACTCAAACGAAACTCCAGACATTCCCGCAGTGATTACATCTCGCCAACGCGATACTTAGGAAACGTTTAACGGATTTTAGAAATTTATATTTCGCTAAGCTCCAAATTCGACGCTGCATGAGACAATCGCTCACACGCTCCTCTCGATCAGGAGCTCCATCGGATCGCGGACACACTCCTGAAAGTGCAGAAGCGCAATTTCTACCAGATCACGGCCGAAACCAGCCACCGCGGCCGCTACTACCACGCATATTCGGTGGATGTTTGCGTCGATCGCGACAGCCCCACCTATCAGCGGCTTTCCAGAAGCGACGAAACTATTGTCATCGATGCGCTGCGCGATCTCGCCAATTGGCTCTATCGCCAGCTCGAGCAGCAATACGAATACCTCACCTCGGATGAGGCGGTCGACGAGGCGCTGTTGGTGAACGGGTTAACCTCTACCGAAAGCGGCCGACGTTTCGGCTGACCCAGGCCGGGAAGGGCAAGCCTTCCTGCGGCCAAAGAGAGCCGCCGGGAGATTCCCTTGTAACCCGGAGGCCATCCATGAACGTTTCCTTCAGCCCCTCTTCGGCAATCCTCGTCCCGCGCGCCGCACCAGTGCTTGAAGCGGCGCGCGCCCTTCTCCTCCTTATCGAGACTGGCAAATCGATTTCGACTGACACGCTGCGCTCCGCCATCGAAACCGCCTATGGAGACAGCGATGCGAACGGAGCATGGGTCTGGAAAGACGCCTATGAGGCGCTCGAATGCGCGCAGATCCTGTTCATCCTCAAATATGGCGCTCACATCCGCCGCCAAGCCGCCGATCCAGTGACCGAACTCGGGATGCTGGAAAAAATAGCTGCTCTCGTTCCGTCCCAGACCCGCCGCTCCGAGGAGTCGCAGCGCCTACAGCAGTTCTCAACTCCTCTTCCGCTGGCTTTTGTCGCCGCTCATGCAGCGGGCCTGTCGTCCGACGATCTGGTCCTCGAGCCATCGGCGGGCACTGGCCTTCTCGCCTGCTTCGCAAAAATCGCCGGCGCAGGCCTCATCCTCAATGAAATCGCGGAAGATCGCGCTCACCTCCTGGCTGAAATCTCCGGCCAGCCGGTTACGCGCCATGACGCTGCCAGCATCCATGACCGTCTGGAGCCGTCCCTCTCTCCCTCTGTCGTTCTGATGAACCCGCCCTTTTCGACCGCGCCGAACGTCGACGGTCGCTTCAGGGCTGCCACCATGCAGCACGTCCGATCCGTTTTGGCGCAGGTCCCCGTTATCGACAACGCTCGGGTGAACATCGAGCAGCAAACGCAGAGCTGGTACACCACCTACCAGGGCGACATAACGAAGGTTAAGGGCGCTTCTGGCGGCACAACGGACAGCTTTGCTCCCGGGCAGGGATCCGGCTCGCCGCTGGACTGCAGCGCAGAAGTGATGGGGGGCGACACGACACAAGCTCCGCCGACGAAGCGGACCCATAGCCAGCAAGAGGTCGCTCGCATGGTGGAGGAGGAGGCTATTCGACAGGGGGTCGATCCGAATTTCGCAATGGCGATCGCCGAGCAGGAGTCTCGATTCAGGCAGTCGGCCCGTTCGCCCGTCGGCGCGACCGGGGTGATGCAGTTGATGCCGGGAACGGCCAGGGAACTCGGCGTCAACCCGTATGACACGCGGGACAATATTCGTGGTGGCGTGAAATATATCAAGAAGCTGCAAGGCATGTTCGGCAACAGGTATGACCTGATTGCCGCAGGTTACAATGCCGGATGCCACCGCGCCGGTTGATGATGATCTCGAGGTCGATCTGGAGAAACTGGACCGCAACAGGTACGCCGGCATCCTCAAGCGCCAGGATCCTGTGCGCGAAAGAATGATTGCACGCGAGGATGCTCCGGACACGCAGGTCATTCGCTCTCCGATTCTTCGCCGGCAGGAGGTGCGTGAGGCATTCGGAGCTGATATTTCGGCTTTGAACCAGATCATCCTCGACAGCGCGAATGCGGTATGCGCCTCGCATCGACGCAGCCGATGCGCCTGCTCAGCCCTCCGGGCTCTATGAGCCCTATCGCGTCCAAGCGATTACAATCCTCGAGGCGCTCCCTCACAGCTATGCGCGGGCGTCTGCAAACCGCGTTCGAGAACTTTCGATGTGGGACACGGGCAAGGGCCTGAAAGGAGAGAGGTCCGGCTTGCCGCTCGGTCAAAGCCGTGGCCCGCACGACCTGGATGAGTTCGCGACATAACCCTTCGGGTCGGGCGCAGCGGCGCCCTCGATCCCGCACAACGCCGCCGCCGCCCACAAAAAATTCCCCGCCGGGAAACCCGGCTCCTCGCCCAGCAATTTTTTGCGCTCCGGCGTCCTCCGCTTCGCTTCGGCCCTTCGGGTGTGTGCGCTCTCCTCCGGGTTCTTATCGCCTCATTCCAGGCCATGCAGGCCACAGCAAAAGGACCGAAACCATGATGCCGCACCTTGTTCCCACCTCCAGCCCGACCGCAGCCCTCCTCGACGAGCTCGCACTCTACGGCGTGCGGCCCAACTCCGACGAACCGGATTTCCGCCCCCTCCCCGATCTCGGCGCAGTCGAAGGGGCATCGCGTCGATGGTCGAAGCGATCCAGTCGATCTTCGTCGGAACGCGCCTCGAGGACGAGGTCGAGGAAGTGCTCTGGTCCGTCGTCAACATCTTCCACCGGCGCCTGACCCACGCTCAAAAGCGGCTTGACGACAATGAGGGTCGTCAACGTACGTCTCTGGCCGAACAAGACGGCTCCGAGGTCAGGAGCGTCGAACTGGAAAAGCTGGTGGCCGAGGGCTTTTCGCTCACCGAAAGCCGGAATGCCTTCGAGGCGATGCGCGATATCGCCTCCGAACACTACTGCGTTGAAACCGGATCGGCCTGGCTTCCCCGCACAGGCTCGAAGGTCTCACACCGGGCCCTGACGGCGGCCGTCATCGACAGCCGCAACTTCATCTCAGCCAAGCGCCGGGCCGAAATCGAAGTCCATTGCCCCGCCGGTACACGCATCGCCTTCACTGGCGGCGACTACCAGGACTACGACGTCATCTGGAAGGTTCTCGACCAGACGCGTGCAAAGCATCCGGACATGATCCTACTCCACGGCGGAACACCGAACGGCGCGGAACTGATCGCTGCAAAATGGGCAGAGGCTCGCGGCGTCACCCAGGTGGCTTTCAAGCCTGATTGGAAAGCGCACCGCAAGGCCGCTCCCTTCAAGCGCAACGATGCCCTTCTGGAAACCATGCCGATCGGCGTCATCGCCGCCCCGGGCACTGGAATCACCGACAACCTGGTCGACAAGGCCCGCAAGCTTGGCATCCCGGTCAAGCGGATCGGCAACAGGACGGCGCCGTGATCGGCGCCTCTCGGCTGTTCGGAAGACGTCAACAGGTGTCCATTTCCCGATCGTCGAGAACGCTGACCTCTCACCCATCCTCTCGGAGACTCGCACCCGGCACTCTGGTGCTGTTCGGGTAGGAAGATTCGGGTGCGGGAACGCGCATGGAGCGGCATCGCTGGGCAGTGTCCCACAAGACCACTCGAGGTGAGTCGGTCCTCGTTGAACGTACAACATACGAGCCTGGCACCAACCGATTGTAGCATTCACAGGAAAACAATCCGGCGACGAGAAGTCGGACATATGGGGCTAACCCTCGGGGTCCAAAGCAAAAATCGGGAAAGCTCGCCGCGGATCATCCCAATCCGTTAACCTTTTGTTAACCCTAAACTTCTGGACGGGTAAGGAGAATCGTGTTCTACCTTTGGCGGGTAATGGCCGGTAAACCGGCAGAAAGCCGCCAAGAGGAACAGATGGCGATAGCGAACCGAGTGAAATCAGTTGTCGGCTCACAGGAAGATGCTGGCAGCAAAATAATGCGCCATGCAGGGCTTCTGTCCGGGCAGTTGCAGCAGCTCAGAACTCGCATGTATCCACCAAGGTCGGAAAAGACGTTGCGTCCGTTTTTGACCAATGAAGTGTCGAAGCTGACATCTATACCGGATTCAACTCTAAAACTCATGTCAACCGAAGGACGCGGGCCGGTTCCCAGCAGGCTGGAGAATAATCATCGCGTCTACACCCTGGCCCAGATCAATGAGTTGCGCGAGTTATTCGCCAAGCAAAAGCCTGTAGAAGCTCTGCGATTCCTCCCCCGCCGTCGGGCTGGCGAGCATCTCCAAGTTCTTGCTATAGCCAACTTCAAGGGCGGCAGCGCGAAAACGACAACCTGCGTTCACCTTGCCCACTATCTGGCCCTTCATGGCTATCGCGTTCTCACATTGGACTTGGATCCACAAGCATCCTTGTCCGCTCTGTTCGGTGCCCAGCCAGAGGTCGACGTTGGGTCGAATGAAACGATCTATGCCGCTCTGCGCTACGACGAGGCCGAACGTCGTCCAATCCGAGATATTATTCGCAAGACATATTTTGATGGCATCGACCTCATTCCTGGCAATCTGGAAGTCATGGAATATGAGCATGAAACGCCGCGTATTCTGGCGAACAGGTCTAGCTCCGGAGCTATCTTCTTCGAACGACTTAAGCTCGCCCTTATGGAGGTCGAAACCGACTACGACATCGTCATCCTAGACACTCCGCCGTCGCTCGGTTTCCTGACGTTGAGCGCGATATACGCCGCGACCAGCATGATCATCACGGTCCACCCGGCCATGCTCGACGTTGCGTCGATGAGCCAGTTCCTTCTCATGATGGGCGACTTGATCAGCGTTCTGAATGAGAGCGGTGCTCAGTTGGACCAGGACTTCATCCGCTATCTGGTCACACGGCACGACCCGAATGATGCGCCGCAGTCGCAAGTCGTTGCGATGCTTCGTCATTTGTTTGGTTCCGATGTCTTGTTACCGACCGCGATCGAAAGCACGGCTGTCGAGGCAGCTGGCTTGGCGAAACGTTCGATATACGAGCTCGAAATTGGGCAAATCGGACGCGACACCCATAAGCGTGCCCGCGAGGCGGTTGATGCGGTAAACGAGGCGATTGTTCGCCTTATCAGCGATAGCTGGGGGCGGACATGAGCAAATCCCCTCGCAAGTCGATCGTCGCCAGCTTCGGGCTGCTTTCCGCGGAACTGGAGAATAAGCTGGCAGACGACCGTCAGTCGGCACCCACCGTCTCGTCTTCCGCCAGTCGTGTCGGCGCCGGAGTTATTGGTGCAGCTCACAGGGCAATCGACGACATACGATCAGAGCGTGATCGATTGAAGGCTCTCGTCGAGTCGGGTGGTGGTGCAGTTCGCGAGCTGGATCCTTCGCTCATCGACCCCTCCCCTTTCCCGGACAGACTGCCGGACGATGACGGGACAGATTTCGAGGCGTTCAAGCGATCGATCGAAACCGAGGGCCAAAAGGTCCCGGTCCAAGTTCGGCAACACCCCACCTCACCTGGTCGCTATCAAATCGTCTACGGTCACCGACGCTGGCTCGCCGCTAAACAGCTTGGGATGCCCGTTCGCGCCCTCGAGGTCGAAATTTCCGACCTTGATCTTGTCCTGGCGCAGGGCATCGAGAACGCTAGCCGCCAAGACCTGACGTGGATCGAACGTGCGCTGTTTGCATCGCGAATGGACGATGCGGGGATAAAGCCACGCTATATCTACGCAGCGCTTTCGATCGAAGACGCCGAACTGGCGCGGATGCGGAGTGTCTACCGCACAGTTCCAGCGGATATCATCGAGGCAATTGGGCGGGCTCCTAAAATCGGTCGGCCGCGTTGGCTCGATCTTGCGAAGGCGGTTGCGGGCGACCCGAGCACACTCGATTCCATTCGTGCTGCGCTAAGCATGAAGGGCAATGGCGCTGAAACCTCGGACCAGAGGTTTCAGCGTGTCCTTAATGCCCTCAAGCCAGCTGCAAAAACCGGCGTTGACCCAACTCCCATTTCGGATGGCAACGGCACAAAGCTCGCCGCCTTCGTGATGTCCCCGAAAGAAGTCCGAATTTCGGCCGCGGGACCGCTCGGGACCGAATTTTTGAAATTTGTTGAGGCGGAGCTGCCGAGCCTTGCTGAGCGCTTCGCCCGCCAGCGAGAGCAATAACAATCCTGACAGCTGTCAGGGTTCTGGAGCTTATAGAGGAAAGGAAGCACAGCAAAAGAAAAAGGCCCCCCAAACGTTGCCGTCGTGGAAGCCTCTCTCTGATTTAGCACCTCAAGAATCGCATTTCCACGAATCTTAGTCAAGAGTCTTTGGCGTCGTTTTTGGCGAGCGAATTTCTTTTGCCTTGTTGAAGGTGAAGGAAGATGCAGATTGGGAATGTGACGACGCCATTCGGGCGGCGGCCGATGACGCTTGCCTTGGTGCGGCGACAGATCGCGACGACCGAGATCAGGGCCGGCAAGTCGGCTGACAAGTGGAGAGTTTTTCGGGATGTATCAGAGGCGCGGGAAGTGCTTGGATTACAGGACCGCAGTCTGGCTGTGCTCGACGCGTTGCTAAGCTTCTATCCGGACAATGAGCTTCGCCAAGAGGCGCAGCTTATTGTCTTTCCATCCAATGCTCAGTTGACAGTCCGAGCGCATGGCATAGCCGGCGCTACGCTTCGCAGGCACCTAGCGCTTCTTGTGGAGGCGGGTCTGATCGTGCGGAAGGACAGTGCCAATGGAAAACGTTACGCACGGAAAGACAGGGCAGGAGAGATCGAAAGCGCGTTTGGTTTCGATATTTCGCCACTCCTGTTGCGGGCTGAAGAGCTCGCAGGCATGGCGCAACAGGTTGCTGCCGATCGAGCAGCGTTCCGTCGAGCCAAGGAAAGTCTGACGATTTGCCGTCGCGACGTACGAAAGATCATTACCGCTGCGGTCGAGGAAGGGGTGCCGGGAGACTGGGAAACAATCGAAGGAATCTACATTGGCCTTGTGAGCAGGATTCCGCGCTCCCCAACGCTCAACGATCTTAGGTCGATCCTGGATGAGATGGAACTCCTCCGCGAAGACGTCATCAACACTTTGGAAATTCAACAAAAAGCCAAAATTATTGGCACCAATGATGCTCACATTGAGCGTCACATACAGAATTCTAAAACCGAATCCATCAATGAACTTGAACCTTGCTCTCGAGCTGAGCAGGAGGCGAAGCCGGCGGATAATGATAAGCCGAAGCAGGAGACGATCCGTAATTTTCCGCTTGGCATGGTGCTGCGCGCCTGCCCCGATATCGTGATGTATGGGCGGGGGGGAGCGATCGACAACTGGCGCGACATGATGGCAGCCGGGGTCGTCGTTCGGTCAATGCTAGGGATCAGCCCGTCGGCCTATCAGGACGCCTGCGAGGTCATGGGGCCAGAAAATGCCGCCTCAGTGATCGCTTGCATTCTCGAGCGAGCAGGGCACATCAACTCGCCGGGCGGATATCTCAGAGACCTGACACGCAAGGCGGCGCGTGGTGAGTTTTCGCTTGGGCCGGTTCTCATGGCGCTTCTAAGAGCTCATGGGCAAAGTGATAAACAAGTCGGGTGATTTGAACCGCAATGGCGAAACCCTGACAGCTGTCAGGGTTTTCAATATGCGGCCGAACCAAGGTGCGGGCCGGAAAGCCGGATAGTGCGATGGCAAAGTGGGTGTTAAGATTTGCCACGTTCGAGGAAGGAACGCCTATGCCCTCTGAGCCGCGTTCGCCGCGCCTTGCGGTCCTGATCGATGCCGATAACACGTCGGCAAAGATCGTCGACGGATTGTTCGAAGAGGTCGCCAAGATAGGTGAAGCGAGCGTGCGGCGTATCTATGGCGATTTCTCGGGCAGCCGCTCAAAAGGGTGGGCGGATGTACTGGCGAAACACGCGATTATTCCGCAGCAGCAGTTTGCCTATACAACGGGAAAGAATGCCTCCGACATCACCCTCTGGTAATTGATGCAATGGACTTGCTGCACAGCGGTCGCTTCGACGGCTTCTGCCTTGTTTCCTCCGACAGCGACTTCACAAGACCGGCCGCCCGCATACGCGAGCAGGGAGTCGATGTGTTCGGCTTCGGCGAGCAGAACACAGCCTCCCTCGACAAGCCGCTGCAGCCGGCGAGCGCGGCCGTTCCGCTAATCAACAAGGTGCTGTCGCAGGAGGACACCGAGGACGGCTGGGTCAATTTAGGCACGGTCGGCAGGCAGCTCCTGAACCTGGCACCGGATTTCGACCCCCGCACCTTCGGCTTCCGAAATCTCAGCGATCTTATCCGTACGACGAAGCAATTCGAAGTTCGCCAGGCCGAGGGCGGTCCCATCAGCATCCGGGTGAAACAACGAAACAAAAAATAGCGCCACCGCCGCGGCGATTGGGGAGGACGGGAGTGCGGCGACAGATCGTTCGGCTTTCCCCTGGGGCCAGAAGCGTCTATCAATGCTGGCGCAAAGAAAAGCGCCGAGGTCCGACGCTCGGCAAGACAATGATCAAAGGTAGACGTTATGGCGACCGGTACGGTAAAGTGGTTCAACGCAACAAAGGGCTTCGGGTTCATCCAGCCGGACGACGGCAGCGCCGATGTCTTCGTACACATTTCCGCGGTGGAGCGGGCTGACCTGCGGGAGCTGAAGGACGGCCAGAAGATCACCTATGAACTGGTAAAGGATCGCGAGTCCGGCAAGATGTCGGCGGACAACCTGCAGGCCTGAGCCGCTTCGGTCCTACGGAGCGCTCCCCTCCCAAGCTTTCGTTAGCTTCAAAGCCGGACGCATCTCCTCCGCGCCGGGCTTTTGTCGTTTTCGCAGGAAGTCTATCCGGATTTTGCCATTCTTATCGATCAATTCCGGCAAGGAGGAATTCCAAGGAGGCCGGATCGTGGAACTTAGCGCCAATGACCGCGAGTTTATCGCGGTGATGAGACAGTATTTTGCGGCCAAATCCGAGCTGGAGAGCTTGAAAGAACAGTTGGAGGCGGCACGACAGGTCGCCGGCGAGGCGATCGGCGTCTTCTACGATCCCTGCCAGAACGCCGAGCATGCCGCCGACCTGCAACGCTCGCATCGCTTGAGGGCAGAGATGGCGTCGCTGATGCAACGTGCTGAGGCTTGGGGCAGGGCAACATCGGGTGCTAACCAGCACGATAGATCGGAGGCGGAGGCGGAAGCGGAAGAATGGCAGTCGTTTGAGAGGCGAGCCGATGTATTCTTCGGCGAGTAGTGCCGCTTAGACGATCAGCCGGGCCGCTCGTCCATTCTTTCGTTCCGCGTTGTTATAATAGCTGGCCGCCTGGGTCACCGATTTGTGCAGCGACTGCTGCATCGCCTCGGGCAGCGGGATACCGCGATTGGCAGCCTCGGTGAGATAGCCCGACCTTTACCCATGCGCCGAAAACAACGCCGGATCGAGCCCGGCCTGCTTGGCGCGAGCCTTCAAGACCAGATTGACCGACTGAGGGGTGAGCGCCCGACGATCGAGGTTGCCCCACTGGTCAATGCGGCGGAATACCGGCCGATCAAGAGGTGTTCATCATCGTCGCTCGTCGTCGTCTTGGTGCGGCCGAGGCGGATCGACAGACATGGGAGGGAGGGGAGTCTCTGTCGGCGGGATCGGCGCGCACCGGCTCCTCGTCATGAAGATCCTCGACGCGCAAGCCTGCCACTTCCGAGCGGCGGCGGCCGCCGGAGGCAAAGGCGGTCAGCAGCAGCGCCCGGTCGCGCCGATCGACGAGCCGTTCGCCGGAACAGGTGGCAAGCAACCGGACGAGAACATCGATGGTCACCGCCTTCTTGCTCTTGCGCCCGCGCGGCCGGCTGCTCGCTTTGACCGCCAGCCTGAGTGCACTCGTCAGCGACGGCGCGTGCGGGCCCCGCGCCTTGAGCAGGCTTTCGACGCCCAATCCGGCCTCGACGTCGGCCCGCATGCCGTGAGCCGGATCCTCGCGGCGTTTCATAGGATCCCAGAGGTGATGGGCAAGGAATTTCAGCAGCAGCGATTCCGGCGATGGCCAGGGGAGGGGGTCGCCGTTTGCCAGTCGGCACCAAGCCTCGAGGTAGCCGAGATCGGAGGCAAGCGCCCGCAGCGTGTTTTTCGCCCATGCCTTCGCCGCGAGATGTTTCAAGGTTTCGACATCGTCGTCTGTTAACAGCGCGGCCAGCTGATCGCGCCGGTCGAACGGCAGAAGGGCGTCGAGCGCGTCGAGCTGTTCGGTGCGGCGGTGCACTGCTTCGCTGTTCGAACCCGCTACTCTATGGTCGTCGATCATCGCTTCAGCCTCCGACGCGCTTGTGGGCATTTCGGAAAATCCGTGTATTCCGGAAATGGGGAGTATTGAAATGGCGCCTGGCGCTGCAGATCCTCAATAGCCAAGGCTGGAAGACGCTGGCGGCGAACAGCGGCAGGAAAAAGAACGGCGTGATCGGATGCCTGATAAACCGTGCCCTCAGCGGCGAATAAGGCCAAACCGGTGGGCTTTGTCCAGCAGGTCCCGGACGGAGGAGGGCTGCCATTTTTTGCCGCCTCGCGCAGGGCGTTCTCCCATCTGGTCCAGTTGAGCGGCAATGTCGCGAAGCGACAGATCGGGATCGGCAAGGGCGATCGCCGCCACCAGCTTCATCAGATGGTCCTCGGCAGCGCGGCGAGGGGACCGGGCCAGAAGTTCCTTTTCCGCGAGCTTTTCGCGGACCAGGCGATGAACGGCGCGACGAAGGCGCTCGACGGTCCAGTCGTGACCGCGGCGATTGAGCACGCGCACGACATTGTCCCAACTGTGATGAGGCCGCAGTTGCCGCACCATTGGCAGCCACGTCTGCGCGGATGCAATAAGCTCATCGAGATAGAGTTTCTCGCGTGCCTTGGAGACTGCCTTGATCGCCTCCGGTCGCCGTTCTCGCAGGCCGGGGTTTCCCGGAAGCTTGCCGCGCGCCCTCGCCGCCTTGATGCCGGCCTTCGTGCGCTCGGCGATCAGCACTCTCTCGAGCTGAGCGACGGCGCCGAGAACCTGGAGGGAGAACATCCCCTGTGGCGTCGAGGTGTCGATCGGATCGCGGATCGAGCGAAAATGCACGCCACGCTCTTCAAGATCCTCGATCACCTGCAGGAGATGGCTCACCGATCGGGCCAGCCGATCGAGGCGGACGACGACGAGGACGTCTCCTGCGGTGAGCTCTCCGAGTAGCCGGGTCAAGACTGGCCGGGCCCGTGATGCCCCGGAGCCATGCTCCTGATAGATCCGATCGCAGCCGGCGGCGCGCAGCTCGTCGATCTGGGCATCGTGGACCTGATCGTCTGTCGACACGCGGGCATAGCCTATCAGCCGCCTTAGAGGCTGTTGGACGTTAACTCTTTGTCGCGTCGCCATCGCGCTTTTAACGGCCCCGTTTCGCAGTGATTTGTACAGATAAGGAATGCGTGAGAAATTAGTCAGTTGCAAGCATGTTTTAGACATCGAATTGCGGCCCGTCAGACCCAAGTCGTCACCCAAGACGAGTAACGGAGCCTCCACATAGGCAAACGCGCGTCAGCGGGCTTCTGTGGCGGAAATACCGGAAAAACAGTGCTCACAGAGACGGCTTAGACAGCGGGGGGATGCTGAAAGGCCGCCGCGCTCGTTTCCGAAAAAGAGGAAGAGCGCAGTGCAGCGACGGCGGCGACCGAATTTTGTGTTGGGGTGTGCGGACATCCCGGGCGAAATCGCTCGAGAAGCCCGGAAAACCTCGCATTTTGGCGATCCACGCCGACTGATACTTACGTTCTGCGACTTCAAAACCATCACTCGATAGTGAGGCATGATAATCGGCATCCGGCTGACGGAAGGTAAGGTGTAGTTAGCTTCTGTTTACAGAATTTTACCCGCAACATCATATGGTTAATGGTTCGTGAATGAGGCCCGAACAAGGACTGCTCGAAGGTGGGTGGGCCGATTGGGGGGCGGCGCTGTATCAACGGGCTGAAATGATGTTGTGGGTAGCTGTTGACCCGCGTTGCATCGGTCGGTTTTCGCAGCGACGATTGCCTCTGGATGGAGGCCCAGAATGCACGGCATCAACCTTGACGACTTGAACGAAGTGGAGCTGATCGCCTTGCACGATGCGATCGTCGATCGGCTCCACTTTCTGCATCGGCAGAAGACGACGCATGCCTTGCTTGAACTCGCGATCGGCGAGCGGGTGATGTTCGAGGACAATAGCGGCTAGACGCAGGTTGGAATCGTCACCCGTCGAAACCGCAAGACGGTGACGGTGCATGGCGACAATGGCCGGCAATGGCACGTTTCGCCGCAGCTCTTGCGAAAGGAAACAGTCGCCGCTCAAGGCGGCAATCTCGTGCCGTTTTCGAGGAAAGGGTGACCGTCGGGCGGGTATGCTCAGATCCGCCAGTTGCGGGACCGATACAATCACCGAGATAGCGACTATCGGCCTAAACGGCGGTATTGCCCGCGACGCCAGCTCGGCCTCATGAAGACCTGTCACATGTCGTTTTACCGTGCCACTGAAGATCTTGCGCCGCCCGGTTACGAAGGCCCGTAGGTCGTCCCAGGAGGCATCGGTAGATTATCAGACCCATTCCGAACTTGCCGCTTCACGCGGGGGGCAGGGGGGGCCTAGTCGCTGTGAACCAAAACACCAAATCGAATTGCTAGTCTCGTTTGTTGCTCGCTTTTCAGGCGGGGTTTATGGGCGGCTCTGCATGGATCGCGGATTCGTCTGTGGCATTTGAATCACTTCGGGCAGTGGTTTACTAAGTTGCTTTGGTTGACAAAATTGCACCGGCGCCTATGCTAATGGTGTCGGAGGTGGAGAAAAATGGCTGAAAAGGCGATGTCCAAAGCTCCAACGCGCTCGACAAGAGCGCGGCGCGGGAAATCCAAAGACGTCATGACCGTGTTCACGATGAAGCGTGGGGCGGCAAAGGCTCTTGCAGGATATGAGCTGCCCGCAGGCGCCGAGATTGCGATTGTTTCCAAAAGGCCGGACTCAGTCAGAAAGATCGAGAAGACCTTCAGCGGTCGATACGCACAGGTTGCCGCAGTTGTGGCGCGTGAGTCCGCATCACAACTCAGCAGGGCCAAGCCTTCCATAGACAAGAGTGCGTATGAACCGGACGCGCGCAGCCGCGCAGTTCTTGAAGGGGTTCGTATCGCCCAAGAGGACTTGCGTGAAGCTGGGGGTGCCTATGATCTCGAGCAAGTCCGCACCCTGATGCGTGGCATCTCTCGGCAGGCTGTCGACAAACGCGTACATGAAGGCTCTCTGATCGCGGTTCCCGGCCCGAGCAACCGTCGTACCTATCCAACCGTTCAATTCAAGCGCGATGGAACAGTGGTGCCTGGCCTGAAGGCTGTGCGCGACGCTCTGCAGACGACAAATCCCTGGACGGTCCTTAACTTCCTCGTCAATCCCGACGCCCGGTTGAATGACCGTCAGCCGATCGAGCTGTTAAGGACCGGTGACGTAGCACCGGTGATCGAGGCAGCAATACGACATGGCGAGCAGGGAGCGTGACCGCGCCACTTCCGCCGCGTGACCTCAGTTCGCGTGATCCGCTCCTGGTGGAAATCCCAAAGGGCACGACCCTCCACCGCTTCTACTCGGCGGCCTACGATCCCATTTATTTCGATAGGTCCGAACTCGGACGCTTCAACGCCCCGGACGGTTCCTATGGCGTTCTCTTAGGCCGTAGCAAGCGGTTGTGCAGGCTCGTTACCGCGATAGTATTGCCGGTCTCGAAACTTGTGAAGAAGCAACAGCTGCAGCAGGATCGCAGTCCGGCATGCTCAAGGTGGGGAACACTATGAAGACACCGTGGAAATTCCTTGCCCGATTGACGTCGCGGCGACCATCGGCGAAAGCGCAAGGGAGTTCGATCGGGAATGATACTGATCCTAAGGCTCACGAGAGCGAAGTGGATACGTCCGCACATCCGACCAGTTTGACGGTAGCTGCCCGTCCACCTGCTCACGATGAGAACATCTCGGCGGATCAAGGGTCGGTGGCATCGGTTAAGGCGAATAGCGATGACGATGTCGCACAGGCGTTAAGACCGCCGATCCATACTGAATCTGCGCAACATGAAGCCGACCCTTCGGGTGCCGAAGCGAATTCGTTAGTTCCGAAAAGAGCGGCAAGCACAAAGGCGCAGAGCAAACCACTGGTCAAGCGTCGAGAACGTAGTACGAGAGCCAAGCCCCACGTGGCTGCCCATCGCGCCGTCGCCCCAAAGCATCATCAAAGCTTGCAGCCCTTGTCTTCACGTGACTTGTTCTTCCAGGAAGTGGGAACACTTGAAGAAGAAATTAAAATGCTGAGGACCCAACTCGCTCGAAAGCTTCATCTGCAGAACGTTCAGCTAAAGAAGATGCTCGAACGCTTCGACGTTTCGTGATTTTGGCTGCGCTCCCGATAATCGCGCAGTTGGGTCATCTTTGACTGGCGGCGAAGCCCTCTCCGCCACTCGATTAAATGGTGCGAAAGCCTGCTGCCAGCAGTCGGTGAGTATTCGCCGCTGAGCGCCGGCGGCCTCCTCTCTAGAAGGAGTGCCCTGCGGCATCATACGGATACAGTTCGCGCTTGCGCCGGATCTGCGCCAAACTCGATTGAGCCAGGAGCCCTTCACCGTCGATCGCCAGGCTCCAGGCACAAACCACACATCAACGATCCGTAAAGCAGGACTCTGATGGTTGTGTTGACTCTGTGGTGCACTCAGCCGAAAACAGGCGATGACTAAAGGAGGGAATTGCTGATGGCTGACGAGAGTAATGCGGGACCAGTTGCTGCGGCTGTAGCGGACGCAGAAGTGAAAGCACCAACGACAAAGAAGCCGAGGTCGCCACGGCCTCAGAAGGTGGCTTCCGAACCGGCTCGATCAAAGACGCCGGCCGCTAGACCCAGGAGGTATAGCGAACAAGAGAAGAGCGAAAAGCTGAAGCTGATCGAGACGCAAGTCAGCGAAGGCAGCACCCTCAAGGACGCTATCAAGAGCGCCGGCATATCGGAGCAAACCTACTATCATTGGAAAGGTGCTGCGAAGCCTGTCGTGCAAAAGGACACCAAGAGCACCAAGCCCCTGCCGGCTGGTGATGAGTTGGCAGATCTTGTCCAGCTCGAAGAGGAAAACCAGAGGCTCCGCAAGCTGCTGGCGGAGAAGCTGCGAGCGGAAAATGCCGAACTGCGCAAGAGGCTCGGTCTGGGCTGACAAGACCGGGAATGCCGGGCGATAGTTTGTTCGCCGCTCTCGGTGTTGCGCCAGAAGTTTATATTTGCTCTCCGCTGGCCTGGTCGTGGCAAACGAAGCCGCGCTGCTTCCCGCTCTTACCGGTGAAAGGCGCGCTAGCTTGAGGTTGGCGCGCGGTTGAAGCGCGAGAGGAAGGGCTGTATTGCTGCGGCAGCAGGAATGCAGCTGCGCCAATCGGCGTTGCCTCTTTTACGTTGCCTGGGATCGAAAATAGATGAAGACGCCACAACGAAGATTCGTTGTTGAATTCAAGTCGGGGAAACGACAGCCGAAAGCTCAGACGAAATCAATCTGGGGAGACACGGATCTCAAGGCTTTGGCCCGCGAAGTGGAAAATACCGCGGCGCATCTGTTCAGTTCAAGTAAAGCACCTGGAACGCCTGACTCAGGTGAAATCGGGCCGGCTGATCCGATCACTGCCGAGCCTGTCAACGAACGCGCCACCGATGTCGACGTTGCACCTGCAGCGATACCAGTAGCCGATGGCGTAGAGATCGAAACCCTAAAGCACCATGAGGCCGATCATCCGGCCGAAGCGGTTGTGCAGGTGCAGGCGAGCCAACCTGCATCAAAGCCTCGAACGACATCAACCGGCACACCTCGAAAGCGCGCCAAGCGCGCGCCCGCCCAGACGATCGCGCACAACTCGAACGTTGGGCACGAGGATCGAGAGGCGCAGACTGGGACCGTCGACAATCCGATCTCCCTCGACGAGCTTGCTGCCCTGGAGGCGGACAACAAGCGCCTCAAGGGGTTGTTGGCTAAACACCTTCGTGCACAGAACCTTTGGCTCAAGAAGATGCTCGAACGATTTGATGCCGAATAGCGAGCTCGCATCACTTGCGTCGGAGCCAAGAAACCCGCTGAGATTCGCCCGTAGACCAAAGAAAATATGGAACCGTTCATTCCGAGGGGAGCGCCTCTGAATGTACCTGCCCTAGTCAGATTTATCCATCCATCAGCCCATTGAAAACTTCGAGCATGGCGTCACTGATGGCCCTGCCGAGCGCGGCGGCGGTCGCCGCCAACGCTTCCTCGTTCATGTCACGAGCGGCCATCGCGAAAGCTGCGCCCTCTGCCGTAACGATTTCCTGCGCGCGTTGGATCGCCCACAGGGCGAAGTCGCTTCGGCTGCTGATTTCCACGGTTTCCATGATTTATCCTGATTTGTTTGGGCGGTTGCCTTATAGCGAATTTGGTGGGGCGATGCAGTCAGGAAGAGTCGTACTTCAGAATGAGCCGGAATAGCCGAATGACGCAGCAGTTCGATCTCTTTGTTGCGAACGAGGCAGTATCAGTTCAAAATATGTCGGTACCGGCGGCTGTTCGTCCTGCTCAAGCGGGAGGGAGAGCCGTCCGGGGTCTATCGCATCTATCGTCTTTATCGCGAGGAAGGTCTTTCGGTCCGCAAGCGCAAAGCCAGACGCCGTGCCGTCGGCACGCGCGCGCCGATCCTCGTCGAAGCGAAGGCCAATGCTCGCTGGTCGCTGGATTTCGTCCACGACCAGTTCGCCTGCGGCAGACGCTTCCGCGTGCTCAACATCGTCGATGACGTGACGCGCGAATGCCTGGCAGCGATCCCGGACACGTCGATCTCCGGCCGCCGTGTTGCTCGCGAACTGACGACATTGATAGAACGGCGCGGCAAGCCCGGAATGATCGTCTCCGACAACGGCACCGAACTTACGTCGAATGCCATCCTCGCCTGGGCGAAGGACCACAAGGTCGACTGGCACTACATCGCACCGGGAAAGCCGATGTGAGACACGGTTATGTCGAGTCCTCAACGGAAGGATGCGCGACGAACTGCTGAACGAAAGCCTGTTCTTCGGTCTCGGCCATGCCCGCAGCGCCATCGCCGAATGGGTCGACGATTACAATCCTGTTTCATAACGCCCATCTTTCTATGTTGTTGAAGGGAATAGATTTTCCTGATCTGGAGGCGATCCCGTGGGGTATCTAGGGTTCTGTCGGGCGCGATGAACGATTTGTTGCGCTCGCGAAGTGGCGAGTTTTGACCGGCTGAAGATCCACGGACCGTCCGGCAAGGGATGAACGCCTTCGATCTCGCCGGCCTCTGCGGCTAGCCTCAACGTCTTTGGCGCGACCCCGAGCAACCGCGCCGCATCGCCCAGATTAAGCCAGGGCTCGATCCCGTCTGACTGCGGGCGAAAGACCGGAATCTTGCGGTATGACCGCAGTGCGGTGACCCGCTCGCGGGTCCAGCGATTGCCATTGCCGGTCATCAATCCATTGCGGTTGAGGACCCCGGCAATCACATCGTCGTTGGCGATGAGGACGAGTTGCCGCACCGCCTCAATGATGTCGTCGGGCGTGGCGTTTCGTTGCCCGCGATGCCGCTTCGGCAAGCGCAGTTCCGTGTGGATCCCGCCAACCCAATGGATGACGAGGACGATCTCCGAGGTCATATCGTCGAGATCGGCGATCACTTCATGAATAACCGTGCGCACGATGCGTTTCTTGAGCCTTGCATCGGTCGCTGGCGCTGCCCAGACGGTGCGAAGGCTCCCCGCAAGCGCTGCCATCTCCAATGTCGACATAGGCGTTGATTGTGGCGTCGCGGCTTGGTGGCTGGCGATCTTACTCTCCATCTCGCTGACGCGCGTGAGCGCC
The DNA here is from genome assembly GCF_008932245.1 of Sinorhizobium alkalisoli. Lineage (NCBI taxonomy): Bacteria > Pseudomonadati > Pseudomonadota > Alphaproteobacteria > Hyphomicrobiales > Rhizobiaceae > Sinorhizobium > Sinorhizobium alkalisoli. The sequence goes on from NZ_CP034911.1 coordinate 174,219, forward strand.
TTGTTCCAGCGCGCCTCAAGCTCCGACGTCACCAGCCGGTTCTCAGGATCAGCCGCGTCGTATTGCCGGAATGCCCGGTCGGCGGCGTAGCGTGCTGCCTCAAGATCGCGTAGGAGGGCGTCCTGGACCTGGTCGCGTTGGCTGGCCCTATTGCGCTCTGCTTCGACGGCGGCCGCGATGGCTCCCGGTTCGACCACCCCGAGCAGCGCCTCTTCGATCGCGTCATCGACCCGCAGGCCGCCGAAAGCGATGCAACGTGGCTCGCCATTGTCGAGCAGCCCTCGCCAGCAGGAGTAGCGCGGGATGTTATGGTTGGCCCCTGTGTATCGGACCGTCAGCTTCCGGCCGCATCTTTTGCAGCGGAAAAGACCGGCAAGCAGAGCGTCGCCATGCTTGGGCGCTCCATGATGGCGGCTGGCCGGTACATTGTCGCTGACCATCTTGCGGATCGCCTCCGCCCGTTCCCAACTGACGTAACCTTCGTGCGCATCCGGGATCAAGGCCAGCCATTCATCACGCGCCTTGCGACGAATTCCAGATCGGCCACCGTATCCCGGCACGGAACGACTCTTACCATAAGCATAAGCGCCGCCGTAGATCGGGTTCGCAATCATCCGGTGGATGGTCGCATAGTTGGGTCTGCGCCAGATGGCATCACCATTGGCGCGCCTGACCGGCAGATCCAACCCATGTTCGAGGAACCACAGCAGCGCCTGTCGTGCACTGCCGAGTTCGGCGACCTTGTTGAAGACGAGTGCAATGGCTTCCTGGATGCGCCGATCGGGATCTTTCTCGATCCTGTCGCCAACCTTCAAAAAGCCGACCGGGACCGTGACGACAAGCTCTCCGCGGCGGGCCTTCTCGTAGCGGGCGGAAAGGGAACGCTGACGCAAGAGATCGAGCTCATACTCGTTGAGGCTGCCCTTCAGGCCCAAGAGCAGCCGGTCATTGCCCTGGCGTGGGGCGTAAACCGCTTCCTGGTCGATCAGAACGGTATCAACGACGCGGCACATCTCGATGAGCTGCTGCCAATCGCGGCTGTTGCGGGCAAATCGCGACACCTCTCGTGCGGCCACAGCGCCCACCTTGCCGAGGCAGACCTCGGCGACCATTCGGTCGAAACCGGCACGGGTCACGCCTCCGGCCGCCGAACGACCAAGATCGTCATCCACCGTCTCAATGCGCGACCACCCAAGTGCTGTCAGCCGGTCGCGCATGGCGTATTGAAGAGCGCTGCTTTCGCGATTGTGCAGAACCTGAGAAACAGACGACTGTCGGACGTACAGGATGGCCTTGCGCTCCAGATGGTGTGGCCCGATCTTCTCATGCATCATGACCGGCCTCCTTCCGTTGAGAGGCGCGTCCGCCGTTTGCGTGGTCGATGAGCAGGCGCACCATGAGCGCCGTCAGGGCCTGGCGCGTCCCTTCCGGCAACTCCTGCCATTGCGGCATCGCCGCTGTCCTCCCGCTGTGTAGACCCGAGAACAGATCGAACTGATATGTCATGAACTGGCGTGGCATGGACATCTCTCCGACTCGCTTCGTGAGAGACCGATGCTGCGCTCATCTTGGCCGATTGTGATGGGCCGCCTGCCTCTTCAAGCAACCCGGCCAAAGATTGCAGGCAGGCAAGTTCAACATGCGCAAACGGCATGGTGCGCCAATTCGCACTCAGAGACCGATCGAACATCCATGCTGGTACTTCCAGAGATCTGCCAGAGGAAGCGCCGGAAAGGCTGCAACGGAAAACAGCGGTTCCCTTCGCGAGCACCTCATGAATATGAACGGGCCGCCCAAACCAGGGATGCCACGGATATAACAGCTCGCGAACTTCCGTCCCGTGGGTGTTCCGTTGTTTCGTTGTACGACGAGGTTCGCCCTCACAGCGCCATCGGCAAAAAACCGCCGATATCGCTCATGAATGGCTCCCGCGCATCCGGTCCGCCGTGAGCTGCCCCACGGGAAATCCCCCAGCCGGATGGTCCAAAATCGGGTCCCACGTCAATGAAAACCCAAGACTCTCCCGAAAGCTGGAGGGAATATGGGTCTCTGGTCAAAGACGTCAGGCTTACACCTTGGCTGAGATGCGACACATGCGTCGCATTTGTCGGCCCTCCGCCGCAAGGATGGACTTACGTGTCTTCGGCGAAGGCCTGATATGAAAGCAAAAATCCTATTCCTGCTCTCTGTCTCACGCATTGGCACAAGTCTTGAAGTATATGGTGAGCCGATCGGCGGTGCGCCGATCACAAAAAGGCAAAAAAACGGGAAACAGCCACGACCGTTTCCTCCCTTTTGGTCATTCATCGGAGATAAGTCTATGGTCAGGACCTCAGACAACCCCACTGAAAGAATCGACAGCCGATCCCCTGAAGCGACTAGATACCCTCGCGCCGCTGCCACGAGCGCAACCGCAAGCCTGGTGGACGGCATTCAGACCCTCACCTCAAGCGCTCACGCAGGTCAAGAAATGCAGAAACAGATCTCGGAAATCATAGTTCGGGCTGGCAATGAACTATCGTTGCGATCAACGGCAGCCCTGCAAGCGACTGTCGAGGCCGATCTAGGTCACCTTCAGGCGTTAGCTGCAGCAAAAACGCCCTCTCAGCTTTTCGAACTCCAATCGAAGTTCGCGCGGGAACGACTCGAACTAGCCTTCGGCCACGCGAGAGATTTTCAGGCCATAGCGTCGAAATTTCTAATAGACATAAACAAGTCATTGAGAGGAGTGTTCGACACATCCTCCCTGGCTTCGGAATAGCCGCGCGGGTTGCCCGGCACTTAGCCGCCTGTCATGCCGTCCGAATCTGCTCGGCATCCAGGACAGGGCAGAGAACGCAAACAGCGAGGAATGAAATCGGTCGTTCCTCAGAATCCCACAATGCGCCTCCCGATCGGGCAGATCATGGGACAGGTTCTTCACTGCAGCGCCACAACGACATAGGCGATCCGTCGAAGAGTAAGCGTCCGGCGCGGCGCAATTTTTGGCGAGGCGTTGTGCCTATGCCTCAATGCGAAGATGCCGGCGCGCACCATAGAGCGTCCACCCAAGGGCGTGCCCCAAGAAGTAGACTGTCAGGGAGCGGCGATCGATCGTTGATGCATTGGCGCAGGTGGTCGAATCCGGTGCGGAAGGTGGGTTTTCGGCGGTAGCCATGTGTTGCCCTTTTGATGCCGGTGCGGCCTTGGACCTTGCGGGCCACCCGTTGGGCGCAGGCAATGGTGATCCGACGATGGCGAGGAGCAGGCAGACCTTGTTCGGCTGCCGCCGGCGGGTATCTTCGATGTTGAGGCCGCGCGTCTTGGTTTCGGCAAAGAGGCATTCAATCTGCCAGCGTCGGCGGTAAAGTCCGTCGGCCCGGCGTGGGTCTCGGTTGGTGGCAAGCACAAGGCGTTCGCCCGTTTTGATCGTCTTTGCCGCGAGCGCGAAGCGTTGTGCCGAAGGCGGCTTCATGCCTTCGAAGCGCAGGCCCGACATGGTCTCGCGGTTGCGCCAGAGCCGGTGCGAGAACAGCGTCTCGACGTCGGTGTGGGCGGCCGTCAGCGAGCACCACGGAGAGGTTCTGCTTGACGCGAATGACGAAGGGAATGTCTGTTTCCACAGGGAAATCAAACCATTGTGCGCCAATGAAGTCGCGATCAGCGACCAAAAGGGCGATCTGGTCCTTGCCGAAGAGATCACAGAAGCGGCGGATGAGGGCGATGCGCGTCGATCATCGTCCACAGCAGCGGCACCCGCGCCTTCCTGCCGGCGATCGCAGCACCAGGACGTTGATGTCGGTCTTGCCGAGCTGCCACCACCTGGATCCGGGACCGCCGGCGGCCGCCGACACTGAGCGAGGTTGGCGGGCCGTCGCGGCGCTCAGCCGTCTCCAAAGAGGCGAGACGCTCTGTCCCGTTTGGCTGGCCGGTATGGGTGAAGCACAGTGAGCGGTTTCTGCTTGATGAGTTTCAGAACCCGCTCCTCGTCGCGGCTGCCTACAACAGCGGCGAACAGCGGATCTACCAACACGGCGGCATTCCGCCGTTCCAGGAAACAGTCGGATACGTCGCCAAGGTGGTGAACTATCAACTCGGGCTGCCAATGCCGTCGGCGAAAGGCAAGGCGAGGCCGGCTGCCGCTTCACAGGCGGTCTCGGATGCGAGTGGCAGCGGCGACGCCGGTGCCATCGCCGTGAAGAAGACCGGCAAGTTTGTCGGCGGTGTGATGCACTTTTGAAGGAGAGAAACATGCAATTTGAAATGCAAACGAAGAAGTCTCAGGCGGTGAAGCTCGCAGCCACGCTCGGCATCGTGGCGGCATTCCAAGTCGCGGGAGCTGACGTGGCTCTGGCGCAGAGTGCAGGGGGCGCGTTCGGGCCGCTGCAGACGGCGGTGCAGATGATCGTCGATTTCATCACCGGCCCGTTCGGCCGGCTGCTCGCGATCATCGCCGTTATTGGGCTTGGCTTTCTGGCATTCGCCGGACGCTTGTCGTGGTTCACTGCCGGCGCGGTGGTGATGGGAATCGGTCTGGTGTTTGGCGCACCCGCGATCGTCGACGAGATGATCTCGGCGGTCGTTCAGTGACCGATGAGTGAGTTTCAGGACGAAAAACCAGCTCTGACGCCGTTGGTGATCGGGTTAACCCGATCACCAACGCTTTGGGGCGTACCCTACATGGCGGTGGTGCTGATTGTTGGCGTCACCATCATCGGCTGGCTTGCAACGAACGACCTGCTGGCGTTGCTCATCGCGCCGGTTGCTTACCTTGTGCTGTTCTCGCTCCGCACCTGGGACAACAGGATCCTCGACGTGATGCAGGTGACGTCCCGCAAGACGCCCCGCACGCCCAACAAGCGCTTTTGGGGCACCAACTCTTACGGACCGTGACCATGCTGAAAGTCGTCAAAGGAGAGCTTGGATTCGGCCGGGTCGCCAGCAATGAGCGGCCCATGTCGACTCACATTCCGTAATCCTCGCTTTGGCACATCAGATCATCAATTTGGACCGGAAGCTGTCAACCGTCCCCCAGATCAGGGCTCAGCAATAGCTTCTACTCGAAAGCGGTGGTTCTTGTAGCTGACGGTTGGCGTGTTCATAGCGATCGATTAGCCATCACACGTTAAGCGACCAACAACGTGACAACGCCCGTCAGGCTGATCCATTGGATGCCGATCGATGCTCCGCTCGGCGTGATTTCCTGTGTTGCCAGGGCGCATCGGCTTGGCCGCCGCCGGTGTTGTTCAGGGCAATGCTACTGCCGGTCAGGTACGACCTGTCCGACGTCAAGCTCGCCGAAGACCTAGATTACCGCGCCTCCTTTCGGCGCTTCTGTGAGTATCGGCTTCGAACTGACGCCGGAGCGCGCCCAGAGGAGGCCGTTCGCGCAGCTTCGCGCCGACCGGCCGGGTTTGTTTAAAAACGCTGGGAAAACGTAGATCGCTCATGAGAGCCTAGATTTCCGCCCTCTCCCGCAATGCCCCCTATTTCGTTTGGAAACTTTTCAGAATGACTATGTCTCGGAGACAACCCCGGCCTCGAACGGCCGAGGTCCGGTGCATGATACGTGGCCATGCAATTGGGTGTTTCCCAAACGACGACGCTCAGGAGATCGGCGCGGTTGCCGCTTCGCAATCTGACCCGGGGTGCCAATCTTCGAAACCAGTGTTTCGCGAGGTTTTCCGCAGTAGGCACCTGCGACAACAAGAGGGTCTTGCCGAACGGACCTTCAATCAGCTTCTGACCGGTTTCGCGTACCTCGGCTCGATATTGCTGCATTACCTCTGCCGACGCCTCTCTTGAGGTGAAGGGAAGAAACGAAGCGATCCAGGGATCATCGACCCAGATCATCATGCCGTGATCGCAGCAGGCATCGATCTCTCCCATCATTTCGGTTTTGAGAAAACCGAAATCCAACACCATACCGGTCTGCTCCCCTTCATCGCAGAGAGGCCCAAGGCATGTTGCCGCGATCCTGTACCGGTGCCCGTGCAGATTGTGACACTTGGATTCATGATGTGGGATGCGATGCATCTATACCGATCTCCCGCGTAATCAAATGATGTTCCGGCATGGCGTCCCCCCTGTGTGAGTCTCTATGTGTTTCGGCATGCAATTTTGACCAATGGCGGGGTGATCGGCATCGAAAATTGACCCCCCTTTGGAAAGATCGTCCATCCGGTCATTTGCGGATGGAGAGGGGAGTTGAAGACAGTGGACACGATTGCCCGCGTGCGTCGCGCCTTCCATGTTCAGGGTTGGTCGGTCAAGAAGATCAGCCGCGACCTGCATGTCTCGCGCAACACCGTGCGCAAGATACTGCGCTCCGACGAGACCTCCTTCAGCTACGAACGGGAACGCCAGCCTCTGCCGCGGATCGGACCGTGGCGGGAGCATCTGGATCGATTCCTGATCGCCAACGAGGGGAAATCCTCGCGCGAGCGGCTGACGCTGATCCGGATTTACGAAGAGGTCCGGGCGCTCGGCTATGAAGGCAGCTACGACGCCGTTCGGCGCTATGCGCGAGCGTGGTCGAAGAAGCGCGGCGCGGTGACAGCGGAGGCCTATGTGCCGCTCTACTACGCGCCGGGCGAGGCCTACCAGTTCGACTGGAGCCACGAGATCGTCCTGATCAACGGTGTCACTGTGACGGTGAAGGTCGCCCATCTCCGGCTCTGCCACAGCCGGATGCTGTTCGTGCGGGCCTATATGCGCGAGAGCCAGGAGATGGTGTTCGACGCGCATGACAAGGCCTTCGCCTTTTTCCGCGGCACCTGCACGCGCGGCATCTACGACAACATGAAGACGGCGGTGGAGACGGTCTTCGTCGGCAAGGACCGGCAATACAATCGCCGCTTCCTGCAGATGTGCAGCCATTACCTGGTGCAGCCGGTTGCCTGCACGCCCGCCTCCGGCTGGGAGAAGGGACAGGTCGAGAACCAGGTCGGTCTCGTGCGCGAGCGCTTCTTCACGCCGCGCCTGCGCGTCAAAAGTCTGGAGGAGCTGAACGTCTGGCTGCTCGACAAGTGCATCGCCTATGCCCGAGCGCATCGCCATCCCGAGCAGACCGACCGGACGATCTGGCAGGCCTTCGAGGTCGAGCGCGGCTCGCTGGTCGGTTATGCCGGACCGTTCGACGGTTTCCACTCAACCCCGGCCTCGGTGTCGAAGACCTGCACAGTGCGCTTCGACAACAACAAATATTCCGTCCTCTCGACCGCCGTCGGCCGCCCCGTCGAGGTGCAGGCCTATGCCGACCGGATCGTCATTCGCCAGGACGGGGTGATCGTCGCCGAACACGCCCGCTCATTCGGCCGCGGTGAGACGATCTACGATCCGTGGCATTACGTGCCTGTTCTCGCCCGCAAACCCGGCGCTCTGCGCAACGGTGCGCCGTTCCGGGAATGGGTTCTGCCCGCGGCGATGGAGAAGGTGCGGCGCAAGCTGAAGAACGCCCCGGACGGCGATCGGCAGATGGTCGCGATCCTCGGATGCGTCGCGACCGATGGATTGCCGGCCGTCGAAGCGGCCTGCCAGGAAGCCCTCGATCACGGCGTCTTCTCGGCCGCCGTCATCATCAACATCCTCGCCCGCGCCCGCGCCCGCGATCCCGCGCCGGCCGAGCGCCTTTCCATTCCCGACGCGCTTCGGCTGACCCATGAGCCGGTGGCCGATTGCGCCCGTTACGACAGCCTCAGGAGGGCAAGCTGATGGAACGCACGCAGGTTCTCGAACTGATGAGCACGCTGAAGCTCTTCGGCATGCGCAGCGCTTATGACGAGATCATGGGGAACGCCATCAAGCGGCAGCACGAGCCGCCGCGTATCGTCGGCGACCTGTTGCAGTCGGAGATCGCCGAGAAGCAGGCGCGCTCCATCCGCTACCAGCTCACAATCGCCAAGCTGCCGTTCGCCAAGGACATCGACGACTTCGACTTCGACGGAACGCCCATCAACGAGGGGCTGATCCGCGAACTCGCCACCGGTAACTTCCTGGCCGAACAGCACAACATCGTCCTCGTCGGCGGAACGGGAACCGGCAAGAGCCATCTGGCCATCGCCATCGCGCGTGCCCTCATCCGTAACGGCTCGCGCGGTCGCTTCTTCAATGTCGTCGATCTCGTCAACCGGCTCGAGACCGAAGCCCGCTCCGGCAAGCAGGGGCGGCTCGCCGATTATCTGAATCGCCTCGACTTCATCATCCTCGACGAGCTCGGCTATCTGCCCTTCGCTCAGGCCGGCGGCCAACTCCTGTTCCATCTGATCAGCAGGCTCTACGAGCGCACCTCCATCATCGTAACGACGAATCTCGCCTTCGGAGAATGGCCGAGCGTCTTCGGCGACGCCAAGATGACCACCGCCCTTCTCGACCGGCTGACGCACCACTGCGAGATCGTCGAGACCGGAAACGAGTCCTGGCGCTTCAAGAACCGCTCGCAAGGCTAAAGCCGGATTCCTCCATCACCCGCACTTGGCCCGCCCTCTGCAACCCCGGCCAGCGCCGGGCTGGCCAAGTGCTGATCCGCGGTGCGTATGGGGGTCAATATTGGATGCCGATCTGGAGTGCGCCCCTTGGGGTGGACAGTGATCAGGCTGCGGTTTTGCCCGTCTGCCGGATGTGTTGATCCTCGAACTGCTGCGGACTGAGATAACCCAGCGCCGAGTGCAGCCGTCGTTTGTTGTAGATGGTCTCGATGAAGTCGGGAAGATGTTCGATGACGTCGTCATAGGTTTGGAACGCCATCGGATACACGGCCTCGACCTTGAGCGTCTTCATGAAGCTTTCGGCCTTTGCATTGTCGTAGGGGTTGCCTCGGCGCCCCATGGAACCGGCTAGCCCGTGATGGCCGAGGTGTTGGCGATAGGTTTCCGCAGCGTATTGCGATCCACGATCGGAATGGTGGATGCAGCCGGCCGGTGGTCGTCTGCATTCGATGGCCGTCTTCAGTGCCGCCAAAGTCAGACGGGCATCGATTGACCGTCCGATGGCATACCCGACGACCATCCGTGACCAGGCATCAAGGATGACGGCGACATAGACGAAGCGATCCGGCAGGGCAACGTAGGTTATATCTGCCTGCCAGAGCTGGTCCGGTCCGGTCGGAGCGAATTCGCGCGCCAAATTCGGAAAGATCGGCCCATTGTGATCGCTGTCGGTCGTGGCAACGAAGCGCCGCCTGACCTTCGGCTGCAACCCGTGTTCGCGCATTAGACGGCGGATCTTCTTGTGGTTCACGACAAGGCCCTTTTGACGAAGAGCTGCGCCGACGCGGCGATAGCCGTAGAACTCGAACTCGTCGCAGATCGCAAACATGGCTTCGACGACAGCGGTGTCGTCGGCCTGCCCATCGCGGCGGTCATAATAGGTCGAACGAGCGATCCCCATCAGTCGACATCCTTCCGAGACGGAGATGCCATGGGGCCGGTGATGACGGATGTAGTCTCGTTTCTCGGCCGCGGTGCGTTTTTCAGTGCCCCCTTTAGAAACTCCAGTTCCAGAGCCTGTTTGCCGACCAGGCGCTCGAGTGCTGCAATCCGGGCCTCGTACGCCTGAATGAGGTCAGCGGCCTGAGCATCCTCGTCGAAGGCTCCTTCCTCATATTTGCTGACCCAGATGCGGATCAGTTGGCGTTGGAGGTCATGCCGTCTTGCCAGACCGTGCAGTGTCTCGCCGGACAGATATTCCTGCACGACTTGGCGCTTAAACTCGATGCTGTGGCTGCGATGTTTTGCCATGGTTCTCTCTGCGAAAACACGGCAGACATGGTCAATTCCATTTCCCAATCTGTCCACCCTAAGGGGCGCACTCCAATCGGGGGTCAAAGTTCAGTGCCGATTGACAGTCTTATCGAGCCGGAGCTAAAATGTACTATCTTTCCGCGTATCAAGCTGGCCAGTTCGGCTACGTTCATACCCTCGCTACTGCGACTGAATGGGATGCGTGGCTTGTAAGGGTCATACCGAACGTTCTCGATTCTGACGTCCGCAGCCGGCTTCGCTCCAACCTAAAGCACATTTTGGTTGGTATGGAGATGAAGGCTGGATTGATTACGCCCCATGCGACGCGAGGAGCGGGCAACGCATCGGTGCTATTTGAGCCCTACTATACCATGATGATCTTCGAGTTCTGCGTTGGCGCATTTTCCGTCTGCGAAGGGTTGGGAACGGCCTTCCGCCTGAGGGATGTCGGCAATAACGGAGCCAATGCCCCGCGTATCGCTCCGAACCACTGGATTGCTTCTCTTGTCGCGGTTGCCGACCCGAACGGAAACCTTGATCTCGAAGCCAAGGTTCGAGGAATTAAATCCGTCCGTGACAAGATGCATCAGGATCGGTTAGGTGCGCGGCAGGAGATCGATTGGCACGCTTTCAGCTATGATGACGCTTTTCTACCAGCGAAATCGGCCATTCTGGCGCTATTGCAAATTGCCCCCCATCACGTTCCACCCGCCACAAATCTCACTGCTTAGTTTCGAGGGACTTGCCGACCGTAGCCGGAAGCATACTACACCCCACCGACAGCGCCAGAGTAGCCGAGGATTCAGCCGGTGGCCGTGATCTTATCGACATATCTAAGCTCACCGGTTGTCTTGTCCATTTCCACCAAGCGACTGACGTTACAGGTTGCACACTTCACATCGACGACCCCATCGAGAATCAGGGAAGCCATCGTAGCGGCCAAATCAGAACCGCAGGTCTCGCAACAAATCGGAAGTCCGCCGGCAAATTGGATACCGTAGACTTCAGATCCCAAAACCTCCTTGAGCCGGATGTGAATGCGGTTCGCCTCAGTCCTCAGTTTAGTTTCTTCTATCGACTTCCCTTTCTTGAGCTGGGAAATGGTTCGCTGATGAAGGAAACTTCCGAGAGATCGATGGGCCTTTTCCACCCAGTTGACGGTTAAGCGTCGATCAATTCCATCGAAGAGTGGGGGGCCACCGACGGGGGCGCCATTCTCGCCAACTTCGCGGACCTGAACCCGAAGCGACGTATCGACGAGTCGGTCGTGTGCGGAAAGGAGTTCCAGGACTTTGTTGGGTTGCCAATGTTGATGTGCCTCCGCGACGTCGGGGCTCAGATTTTTCTCGTAGGCTTGGAGCGTTTCATACACGATTGCCTCGATTGCTAGACGAAGCTCGAGGCAGGCGTAAACGAGTTGCTGCCCTTCACCGCAAAGCAGCTCCTCAGCTAATTTAAGGCGCTTCCGCGCTTGTTCGCGAAAAGGAAAATGCGCAACTTGGGATACCTGCTCATTCATTGAAACGCTCTTCTCTATGCGGTGGGCCGCCCGCCGGGGCACCATTCGATCTCGCCGTTTGTGATCCAGAAGTGGCAGCCACATTCATTTAACTGGTGAACCGAAGGTTTGAGCGTCGGACGGTTCCAGAAATCCAATGTCACTTGCCATTTCGGCCGTCGAGTGGGGTTAAGCGAAAGTGCAATCATCTTACCGCAACCGCCGGGGCAGGTCAGGCACGCCCATTTTGCGACGTCGCCATCGCGAACGACGACGACATCCTTTTCTGGCAACTCGCCGGTCGACGGATATTTGGACGAGAGCCCCGCAAGCCGGTCAAACTTGAGCAACCCGAAGAAGCGGAGGGTGAGTGCTATCGTTCTTCGCATGATCTCACCCTGCCATATCGAGGAAGGGCGATACATCGCCGGCTCCACGTGAGTCATCGGATTGGCAAACCGGGCAACCTTCTCGGGCCTTGAAGTCCAGAAACCGATCATCGCGAACATGCCAGCGTCTGACACGGGTTGGGATCATTCCATTAGCGCCGTGAAATCCAGTAAGTGCGGCAATCATTTCATTGACGGCAACAGATGCCATCTCGGTCGTAAACGTCACGACCGCGGGGGCGGGATCACCGGCGCCAACGACGTAGGCCTCGACCTTACGGCGTCGAAATTCATCCGGCTGATTGCGTTCGAGCTCTTCTTCCTGCGCGCGAATGGCGTTCACAACACCACCGCAAATCAAACAGGGGCGGCCCGGAACTACCGTCGTGACCCGTCCATTGAGATCATGTCCGTGCCCCTGAGCCGCTGCGACCATGCGCAAGCCGACGTCGATGACGGGGATACCGTAAAAATGGGCAAGGCGATTGATCAAAATTCGTCCTGAGTTGTCGTCGGTGCATCCGAAGACAAAGTCGGATGCCTTGAGCGCATCTCGGACCCGCGCAACGTTTATCCAGTCCTGCGCGATTTCAACATGGCATCCGATGCCCATCAATTCGATCTCTCGCTTAAGGACCTCGACTTTCGGTCGTCCGATATCGTCGCGGCGTGCTCCATGGACCCGGTTTAGGTTTGTCTCGTCAATCACATCCTTATCGACGAGGAATATGTGCCCAACCCCAAGCCGAGCCAACAGAAGCGCGACCGGGCTACCGGTACCGCCGCACCCGACGACGCATACGCGTAACGGTGCGAGATTGTCGTTGAAGCTCTGCCCAAACAGCCGGCGCTGACGGTCCAGGTGGTGATGGACTCTGTTCTTAGCGAGATAACGTTGATCTCGCCGATATCGTCCACCGACGACCTGAACAGCGTCAGCCATGGTGTAAGCATCGGCGCTATGCCAGATTCGCCCGCAGACTGCGCCGTCTCCGCCGAGAACGATACTGACAAGACCTCTCGCGCCCTTCTGGTGAGCCGTCCGCGCAAGCTCTCGCTCGTTGGCGTCGTCCTGATCGGAGAAAAATGCATGACTGCCCGGATGGGTGTGAAAGATTGCGGGAATCTTGCCCGCGATCGCAGCGTCGCCGAGCATCCGCATGAAGCTGCGGGTACTCCATGTCACATGCACACCGGACGAGCTGAGCATGTCTGTTGCGGGAATCTCAATGACCCGATGTGAAATTAGACGGTGGCGCGGGGCGCCCGACCAAGGATCCTCAGCGATATCCGACGATCCAAACAGAATGTAGCTAGCTGCTTCCGGAGACGTAGCGTCCGGAAGCAGGCCCGTGAGGATCTGCATATGTTGCTCGAGAAAAGTAATGTCCAGCATCGTCATTTCACTTTGCCTTCTCGAAAGCCATCTGGGCTCGGGTCACCATGGTGCGGATGCCATCGATGCCTGCGCGCCATTCCGCATGTCGGGACCAGCGCTGCCAGCTGGCGCCGGCGAAAAGCTGCGGAACATCCGCGCACGCCGCGTACGTGTTTGTCGCATTCAGCTTGATCCAGGGCAGCGTGTAGAACATATCGACGCTGGCATCGGGATAACCCGCCGGAAGCTGGATCATCACGTCGACCTTGTCGTGATCGAACTTGCCCGGAGGAAGGGCAAAATCCTTGATCACGACCGCTCCGATACCGCCATCGTTGATGATCTCATAAGCCAGTCCATGCGCTTCCAGAAAGCGACGGTCAGCGGAGGGGAGGGTCTCCAGGCCCTCCGTGGTTTCACTGATCACGGTGATGAAGCGCTCGATGCCCTTGCCTGCCAGATCGACCAGATCGTGATCCTCGATCAGGCGATCATGACCGCCGCGCACTTCGAGATAGATGCTGTAGCGAGCGTCGACACCGGCCAGGTTGCGAAGTGCCTTGCCGCTGATCAGATTCTTGCCCCAGGACATCTGGCGGCTTTCAATCGTGAAATTGAAGGAACGGTCGCTCTCAAAGTAGGCGAACGTTTCAACGCCCTTTGCGCGAAGATCGAAGGTTTCGTCGAGGCGGATATCCTCGAACTCACCGTTGGGGAGGATGGCGAAGAGGCTGTAGTTCTCCACGTCACGTACGCCGGCAGCCGAAAGGAGCTGGCTCCCCACAGGGACCGGATCACCAATCGAGGCATCGCGATACGAAATACCGTCAGTGGTGAAGCGAATATGGAAGGGCTTGTTGCCAGAGCCCGCCGCGTTGTTAATTTCAGACATTTCTTTTTCTCCAGGAGCGCTCGCTTGATTGCGATGCGTCTCTGGAGTGTTAATCGGAGCTGAAATGGCAGACCGGTAATTTTATTCAGATTTTTTTGAAAGCGGGCCGGGAGGTACGGGGCCGCAGATGAAAAATGCAGGGCATCGATGGCATGTCCGATTACTTGGCTTCGCAGGGAAGCGGCCGCTCGCAACCCCGCCGACAATGTCGCCTATCTTCTGACGACGGCTGGCAAGTTTGTCGAATTCGAGCCTGATCGGTACTTCGTCAGCGAGATTCATCAATTCGACCGTGGCATTCGGAAATGCGTCTCGGACCGCCATAAAGAAGGAACTGGCCGCCAAATCTGACTGTGAAGCCTTTGTTCCATGCCCCGTGCGTATCCTTCGAGCGACGATCCTGCCATCGGCCGTCTGAAGCAGCTCATCCACGCGGACGGCGACCTTGATCGTGCCAGCAGAAATTGAAAGCCCATAGTTGTCCTTGAGTGAATAACCTTGCCTGCTGTCGAGCAGGTTGGAGATCAACACTTGGGCGATCGCTAGATAATCATCGACATAACCGCTTTCGTCGAGACCGTGAGCCGTCATCGCTGCTTGCAACCGACCAAAGGCTTCTGAAACAACAACAGCCGCGGGGTCAGAGGTTGTGATCCAATCAACCACGTCTTGGACCGCGTCGTGCATTTTCATAAAGGTGGACTCAACTCGCCGGCCGCCCGTCTGAAGCACATAGGTGTAAAGGAACCGACGAGGACACTTCTCATAGATGGCCAGCTGAGTATCTTTGAACGTTGGCCTACCGTCGAAACGCAGATCGATAACTTCCTCGCTCTTCGTCGGAAGCCGCACTGTTGGGTTCTTTGGTAGCTGAACCATCGGAGGTATCAGTCGCGCTACAAACGGTGAAACTGACCAGCTGTGGCCATTTGCCTTCTTTGTGGGCGAATAGAGAAAGAGGCGGTCTCTTGCCCGAGACAAGGCGACATAGAATAGACATTCCTGCTCATCGAGATGCGCAGCGGATCTAACCGCCGCCGCCTTGCCCGGCACCTCCTTAACGAGACCGTCGGGCGATTCTATGCCCTGAAAATGGTTTGGTGATCGGGGAATACTATCAGTGCTGATTCCGGGAAAATGAACCGCTCGAAATTCAAGGCCCTTGGATCCATGTACGGTCATTAGCCGCACGGCGTCGAGTCCGTGCGCAGCATTTGGCAACTGACGTAGATCTCGGTCATCGGCAAGACGAACAAGGCGCCTCACTCGATCGAGGAGCCGTCTGATAGGCAAGCCTTTGCCACTAGGCTGTGTGCGGCAAAAGTTGAGAAGTTGCCAGATCGCTATTCCGCGTGCTCGGGACGAGATTGTCGCTGCCTCAGCAATTCCGGCCGCTATTCGAGTGCGATCAAGCAAAAGCGAGACGAGCACTTCCCATGGCTGCGAGGCCTCGTGCAGGCCAGAAAGAGCACGCGCCGCTTTCGCCAGCGCATTCCTGCCATCAAAGGAAAGGTCCGGCAGATCTTCTTCCCCAAAAGTCCAGATAGGACCCGGTGCCTTCCCTTTGCTAACGGCGTCCAAGATAACACCAACGTCCTCAAGCGACATCGAGAAGTCGTCCATGGTCGCAAGGCGCACGAGACCCATCGGTTTGCGATCTACCAGAAGTGATAGGAATGATAGGAGGTCCTTGACTTCCTCCCGCTCGAAGATACTGCCGAGATAAAGCACTGGGATATTCAACGTTTCCAATGCAGAACCGATCTTTGCGAGGCGATCGTTACCGGTGCAAAGAACCGCTTGATCTCTGTAAGAAATCCCGAGGTTTTGCATTTCGGAGATGGCATCAGCTACAGCTTCTGTTTCATTTTGAGCTGAAACGGTCAGCCTGTGCTCCGGGGAACAACCCGAGGAGCCTCGATGTGCTTCGAGTGAACTATCGCGGCCTTGCGCAACGTTCATATTGACCGCAAAATTTGAAAAGGTACTGACGATCTCCTGTGTCGAGCGATAGTTGACCTCAAGCCGGCCGATACTCGCACCAGGGAAATCTCCCGTTGCGAATTTCGTCATGTTGATGGAGGACGCCCCACGGAAGCGGTAAATCGATTGCTTTATGTCGCCGACCACCCAAAGATTGGTTCCACCCGGCTTGAGCTTCTCCAAAAGGGCGACACTGCTTCAGTTCACGTCCTGATATTCATCGACCAAGACGTGCTCGTAAGTTGAGGCAATCGCGGCTCGAACGTCCTCATTTTCGTCTAAAAGCTGAATTGGGAGGGTTACAAGGTCACCAAAGTCTAGCCGTTTCAATCCGGCCTTAAGCTCCTCATATCGCCGGTAAACGTTCGCGACTTCAATCTGCCGCTCCGCTTCCTTTTCCTCGTCAGGCGTTGACGCAGCCAACTTCATCGCCTGTGCAAGCCCGTCGAAGTCTGCAGGACTCGCCAATTCGTCCTTCGCCCGAGAGATGGCGGCCAATATTTTATCCAGATTCTCTGTCGGATCGCTAATATTGCGGAACTGGACCAGGTTTAGCCGAGGTGCCACGTCCTCAAGCAATTCAATGGCGTCGGCCTTGACGATCATCTTAGGATCGTCAGGCAGGCCGAGGCGGTCATGATGGCGCCTAATAATATCTAGCCCGAATGCGTGGAACGTGCCGATCCAGATGGCGGCTGCGGCGGTAGGGTTCACTTGCGCTACGCGATCGAACAGTTCGCCAGCAGCCTTATTGGAGAAGGTCAAGACCAGGATTCCGCGAGGATCGATCCCTTTATCCAAGAGCCAAAGAATTCGACCGACCAGCGTTTGCGTTTTACCTGTTCCTGGGCCGGCCTCGAGGAGATAGGCTGGCCCCCAGTGTTCCGCTGCTTCCTTCTGCCGCTTGTTGAGCGGGCGCGAGACTCTCGGCTCTTCCGCTTCGATGACCGGCTCGGGGAGCAACAAAGCATCTAGCATCTGTTGTGCCACGACAGCTTTGGAGGCGCCTAGCCGTTCCGCAATCTCATCGGCAGTTGCCTTTTCATTGATGTGGGCTTCGCGAGCCAATGTCCTGGGAAAGAGAAATTCTCGGGCGAAAAGATCCATTTGGACCTCGCGACGCTGGCGCCTGCTGTAGTCTTCAACGCGCTCGGCGCCGACTGGTGGCATCTCAGCAGCACGTGCGGGATCTATCGAAATGGCTTCGTCGCGAAGTGTGGCGTCGCCAAGTTCCACATGACCAAGTTCATGGGCCACAAGAAACGCGTCCTCAAAGGCGCTCCCGGTCTCCTCATGAATAATCAGCGGAAGGCTTGGATCATAGAGGGCACGCGCTCCGTTAAGAACGCTACTTCCTTTTGCGACGCGATCAATCTCAATCCCCCTCCGCGCCGCTTCGTGCTGGCTCAATGCGTAGGGGCTCCAAGCATCAACTCCTGCCTGAACCGCGGCTCTATTGAGTTCTTGGGCTCGTTGTCGCGCCAGCTCGACGGCATCCATGCTCAATCCTCCCGCAGGATATTGGCAATTTGCTCGGGAGTATGGCCGCATTCAGCGAGCAACTGTTCTATCGAAATCTTCGATTTCTGCTCTGGCTTCGCGTCGGATTTGAAGCTAGCGCCAACCGGCATCGCTTGCGGGCCTGCGAGGTACTCCACCAATCGCTCGACAGACGTGGCAAGCGCTCTGGATAGGCGTGTAGAAAAGGCGATTGGCAGCGACTGGATTTCAACTTTCTTGTCGCGGAGACCCATCAGCGCAGACGATTTTATGCCCAAACTGTGGGCAACTTCACGAGTAAACGACGCAGCTGTGATCGGCGCGTAGGTAGCGCCACCGGCAATAAACGCTGCCCACGCGGTATTGACGATCGCACTGTCGGTGTCGAAAACGTCTTCTTCCGTTGGATCAGCCATTTCCAACTCGAGCGATAAATCGATCAGTTCATTCGCCAGCTCTGGGTGCTGCTTCAGATAGAAATCAAGCGTAGCTTTGTCGTGAGATGGTTCTACGGCAAACGCGGAAAGTGTTTCCTCGGCGTTGTCTTTGCGTTGGTCAGGCATCTATCTCTTCCTCCGATAGAGCTGTCTTAAGTTTTTCAAAGGCGCGGTCACGTCGATTCCTTACCGTTTTCTCAACGCACCCCAGAATTTTGCAAATTGAGGGCTTGCTGGGGTCGTTTGACTCGATTGGATATTCTTTAAAAAGCAACGCAACGACATGGCGCTCTTTCTCAGGTAACTTCTTGATCGCTGCAAAAAGCCGGAACCGGTAATTTCCATCGTCGATTTTTGATGCGTCAAAAGGATCAAACACTCCTGCAGCCTTTTCAACCGCTGCGGATACCTCTTCATCATCGTCTGTTGAGAGAGGCTGTGAGCGATTTTCTTCATCTGCAGCTCCTTTTTTTCCTGTTGCTCGCAAGCTGGCGATCGCGTGGGAAAAATTGACCTCGAAGTAGTCGAGTCGCTCATCGTAGCCATCGCGATCGGCAATAAGGCGAGCCAAAAAACGATCGACAACATAATCTCGGACCTTTGTTCCGAAGGCTGTGATTGCGATCTTTCCGTTTGGAAGACGATAGATTTCGCTCCGCAGCGTCGCCGCGCTCTCCACTCTTGCCAGAAGAATGCGGAAGAGAGACTCGAAGAACCGATCGGAGTTGTCTCGCTTAGATCGCCGCATGAAGTGAAGGAGGCATTCTGAGGGGAGATATAGAGGATCTGTCTTTGCTCGAATTTTAGCGCGCTCGGCCAACTGGTCAGATGGTAAGCTTTCGAGTTGTGTGAGAATCGCCGTAGTTTCGGCGCGTCTTTCGTAGAGGCGGCCGTCTTTGCGATGTTTTCGTAATGGCTCAATCAAAAACGAATCCTTAGCTCGTTCAGGTTGAGGACATCATTTTGCTGAGCGATAACAAAAGCAAGAGCAAATTACAGGATACTAACAATGGCAACTGTACCCATAGGGATTAAAGGTATTATCGTCGCAACGCGGGACAGCATCCTTGCCGGAGAGTATTGTTGCTCATCTGTCGCAGTCCCCCTTCGAGAGACATCGAAGAAGGCGTTGAACTGGCGAGCAATGACTTGGAACCTGAGCAAACCGCGAGAGCCACGTGCTTTCACGGGGATACTGTTTGCCGCTTCTTTATTCGTTTGCTCCACGAGCGCGGATCAAAAGCGTTAGTGCACAGAATCCAAGTGCCGCAGTGGCGGGCAAAACCATTCAAAAAGTTATTCTGGTCCTAATATTAGTCTTCTTAAAGTTGAGAAACGTCGCTAATCTCCCGCTAGGGGGATATGACGATGCAGTTTTCAGAAATGAGTGGCAAGGAGAACCAAGAGGTCAGTAAGCCCGACAATCCTGCCATTGTTGCCGATATTGCCGCATGCTTCACCTATGCGTCCTACCAGAACGCAATCCCGGTCATCCGATCGATCTCGGTCGAGAACAATACGGACAGACACTTCGAGAACTGCCGCATAGAGCTGACGGCGTCGCCAGCTTTCCTGCGGCCGAAGTCATGGATCGTTGATTGCCTGGTGCCGGGGGATCGGCTTGTGCTCGCAGATCGAAAAGTGGAATTCGATCCAGGGTATCTCTCGGGGCTGAACGAAGCAGAGCGCGGCGAGATCACACTTCGCATTGCATCCGGCGGACAAACTCTGGACGAGCGGCGCCTTCCCGTCAGACTGCTCGCACGCGACGAATGGGGAGGGGTGGCCGACATGGTGCAGCTGCTTCCGGCCTTCGTCATGCCCAACGATCCTGGTGTGGCCACCGTTTTGCGAATGGCTGCGGAAAGGCTCAATGCTCATGGCCATTCAGGCGGACTGGATGGGTACCAGTCAAACAATCCCCAGCGCGCCTATATGCTGGCTGCGGCAGTCTACTCAGCGATTGCCGGGACCGGGTTGCACTATGCCGAGCCGCCTGCAAGCTTCGAGAATCGCGGCCAGAAGATCCGGCGTCCGAGCACGGTCGCTGAGGAGCGGCTCGCCACCTGCCTCGATACCACGCTTCTTTTCGCCGCCGGGTTGGAAGCTGCTGGGTTGAACCCGGTCATCTTGATGTTCGAGGGGCATGCTGCCGTTGGTGTGTGGCTTGCGAAGAGAACCTTCGCACATGCCGTGGAGCCGGACCAGATGGAGGTTCGCAAGGCCCTGGCATCGCGCGAGTTGATCGTCTTTGAAACGACTGGCGTGACACATCGGCCTGCCATGACGTTTGAAAGCGCGCTTCGGGCCCTGGACAGCCGGCTTGGAGTGGACGAGGCGCATGCTTTTGTGGCAGCTATTGATGTCAGGCGATCGCGTAGCGGCGGTATCATGCCTCTTGCTTCACATGAGCCTTTCCGCCGTAATGTCCAGGAGGATG
The DNA here is from genome assembly GCF_008932245.1 of Sinorhizobium alkalisoli. Taxonomy (NCBI): domain Bacteria; kingdom Pseudomonadati; phylum Pseudomonadota; class Alphaproteobacteria; order Hyphomicrobiales; family Rhizobiaceae; genus Sinorhizobium; species Sinorhizobium alkalisoli. The sequence goes on from NZ_CP034911.1 coordinate 194,455, forward strand.
ACTCGGCCCCTGTGGCCGACTTGCCGCTTCCCTCTGCCCCCAGTTTCACAGAGATGCCGGCTGAAACCGTTGAGGTAAAACCAACCAACGCTGCCGGTCGCATCGATAGATGGCAGAAAAAACTGCTCGATCTGACGCTTCGCAATCGACTTCTCAATTTCCCGGATTCCAAGAAAACGATCCCATTTCTCTGCACCGACGTGGCCTATCTCGAAGATCGGCTGGCGAACGGAGCAGCAATACGCATCATATCCTTGCCTGAGCAGAACCCGCTCGGTGAACGGGATGCAGCACTTTATCGGGATGTCCATGGCCGGGATCTCCAACGTGGCTTCGCGGCGGAAGCATTGCTTCGGGACGAGTTGCCCTCGCCCCTCGACGTGCGCCAGCTCGAAGCTCGGTTGATCGATCTCTATCGGCAGGTTCGCAACGATTTCGCCGAGGGTGGCGCCAACACTCTTTTTTTGGCAGTCGGATTCCTCAGGTGGAAGAAGAAGCCGGAAGACGAGCGCAGCTATCGCGCGCCGCTTCTACTTGTCCCAGTCAGACTTGAGCGCCGCAGCGCCAGTTCACGCTTCACCATCCGCTTCCATGAAGATGAACCGCGGTTCAATGCGACACTCCTTCAGTTTTTGGAACGGGATTTTGACCTGTCCCTCCCTCAAATCAGCGGTGACCTGCCGCTCGACGACAATGGGATAGACGTGCCGCGCGTATTCTCATTGATGCGCCAGGCCATTCGCGATGTTCCGGGGATGGAGGTTGTGGACGAGACGGCCCTGTCGACCTTCTCCTTCGCCAAATTTCTTATGTGGAAGGATCTCGTCGAACGCACGGACGCCTTGCGCGAGAACAGGGTCGTTCGGCACTTGATCGACACGCCTGAGCAGGCATTTCATCAAGGAAGCGGAGAAACGACGTTTCGCGATGAGCGCGAGCTCGATCAGGCTTATGCGCCAGCGGACATCATCTGTCTTCTTCCATCAGACTCGTCGCAAACAGCGGCAAGCTTGGCCGCAGCCGAAGGGCGGGATTTTGTCATCGTTGGCCCGCCCGGCACGGGCAAGAGCCAGACGATCGCCAACATGATCGCCAACTGTCTTGCCGTTGGAAAGACGGTGCTGTTCGTCGCTGAAAAGACGGCCGCGCTCGACGTGGTTTATCGCCGCTTGCGGACACATGGTCTTGGAGATCATTGCGTCGAACTGCACTCGAACAAGGCTGATCGCCGCCATTTCCTGGGTCAACTGAAAGCGGCTTGGGAGCATGGTGGACGGAATGATGCGTCCGAATGGATCGCGATCAACGAGCGCCTTCGGTTGCGTCGCGACGAGCTGAATGCCTATGTCGGCGCACTGCACAGACGCTACTCAAACGGATGGACTCCGTATCTCGCGTTGGGCATCGCTCTCAAAGCTGCGGAGGCGCCTGCACCAGGCTTGTCGTGGTTGGAACGCGACGCACATGACTCACAGACGTTACGCGAGCTCGAAGAGCTCGCCAGCGAACTCGGTCTCGTCTTCGGTTCGGTTGAACGTCAGCCGGCACTTGACCTCATCAATGTCAACGAATGGAGTTCCGGCTGGCAGGATGGCGTAATTGCGGCAGCACAGTCGCTGCTGAATGCGATCGAACTGCTGGTTGACTCGGCGAATGGATTTGTCGCCCGCCTTGGCCTCAAACCGCAGGAGCGGCTGTCACGAATTGAGCTGCAGGCACTGTTAAGCTTGGCAGGGGTGCTGCAGAAATCGCGGGGCTATGACGTATCGATCGTCTTTGATCGGGATTTTCCCCGATGCGCGGAAGCGCTGGAAAGTCTCGCCAACTCCATCAATGCCTATCGAGAAGCAGAGCGCGGGGCTGCTGCTTCCTACAGTGCCGCCGCCGTCCGCGACCTCGAGGCTGACGTCCTGGATCGTCAGTGGCGTGAGGCCAGTGCTTCATTCTGGCCGAATGCGATGCTGGGCAAGCGCAAGGTTCAGAAGCTCCTCCAGAGCTATGCTGAGCAGGGCTCCGTGGATCCGGAACGGGATCTTCCCCTTTTGCGGCGCATGAAGGCTTGCCTTTCAGCGATCGATCAGAATCTCTTGAACGGCAAACCTCTGCCGGTCGGTGGTCTGACGACAGATGTTGGAGCCGTTGCGGCAGTGCTGGAAATTGCGCGGGAGCTCCGTGCGACAATCCCGCTACCGGGCCGCGATCAAGAAGAGACGCGGACGACGCTCCGCATTCTTGCGCCGTGTCTTCGCGCGGTCGTCCAAGACGATGTGGTCCGACATGCAGGCGACAGGTTTCTGGCGGCGGTCGATGGCATGAAGGAGGCGCAAAGGCGCTTCAGCACGATCGCCGGCCGCGACAGTCTTTTTGAAAAGAACGTCGTCGATCTCGCGACGCTGAGGGACAAACTCGATGCTCTTATCGGCGCAAGGCATCTGCTTCGTGATTGGTCAGCCTGGTGCCGGATCAGAAATCAGGCGATGCAGGCGAATCTGTCATCGCTGGTCGACCAGCTCGAAACAGGCGCGATCCGACCTGATGAAACACGGGCGGCGTTTCGCTTAGGCTATGCCAGGTGGTGGCTTCCAAAGGTCCTCGATGCCGACCCAGTTTTGCGAAACTTTAGGCGTTTTCAGCACGAGAATGCGATCAGTGAATTCCGCGACATCGACGATCTCGTGCGCTCACATGCGACCTCGCGCGTCATCAGTGCGATCGCCCACGGCTTGCCGCCAGTGCAGAGCGTTCCCCGTAATTCAGAGCTCGGGCTGCTGCGCTATCAGATGGAGTTGCAGCGACCGAGCCAGTCCATACGGGATATGATCAGCAAGATGCCGCAGAGCTTTTCCAAGCTGGCCCCCTGCATGCTGATGTCACCCTTGTCGATCGCTCAGTATCTGCCACCGAACCAGCAGTTGTTCGATGTTGTGATTTTCGACGAGGCGTCGCAAATTACGACCTGGGACGCTGTGGGCGCCATCGCGCGAGCCCGTCAGACGATCATCGTCGGCGATCCCAAGCAGTTGCCGCCGACGAACTTCTTCGGACGCAACGAGGAAGAGGAGGACGTCGCTGATCACGAGAAGGACCTGGAAAGCATTCTCGACGAGGCCAAGGCGGCAGGCATCCCTACTCGTGATTTGCGATGGCACTATCGCAGCCGCAGCGAGTCCCTGATCGCCTTCTCCAATCATCATTACTATCAGAACCGGTTGGTGACCTTTCCGTCGCCGGTCGTTGAAGACCGCGCCGTTCATCTGCGGAAAGTACCAGCGGGTGTTTATGATCGCGGCAAGAGCCGAACCAATCGACCAGAAGCGGATGCGGTCGTAAAAGAAGCCATTTCTCGAATGAAGACATGGCTCAAGTTGCCCGAAATCGATCGCCCGACGTTGGGAGTGATCACCTTCAACGCGCAGCAGCAATCGCTGATTCTCGATCTTCTTGATGCCGCGCGCCGCGATGAGCCGGAACTCGAGTGGTTTTTTGCCGAAGAGCGGGTCGAACCTACCATTGTCAAAAACCTGGAGAACGTTCAGGGCGATGAACGTGACGTTATCCTTTTCTCGATCACCTTCTGGAAGGATGCCGCAGGCAAGCTCACGATGGACTTCGGCGCACTGAACCGTGATGGAGGCGAACGTCGCCTGAACGTCGCCGTCACGCGCGCCCGGCAGGAACTTGTCGTATTCTCGGGATTCACAGCAGACCAGATCGACCCCACACGCACCAAGTCACTGGCCGTGCATCATCTGAAGACCTTCCTCGACTATGCCGAGCGCGGACCGGTCGCCCTGCCGGCTGCGGATATTGGCTCTGTTGGCGGTTTCGAGTCTCCTTTTGAAGAGGCCGTGGCGGCGCAGCTGGAACGGCGTGGCTGGCGTATCGTGCCGCAGGTGGGCATCTCCGGATTCCGGATCGATTTCGGTATCCTTCACCCGGACCTAGCTGGCACTTTCCTGGCAGGCATCGAATGCGACGGGGCGACGTATCACCGATCCGCCACCGCCAGAGACCGCGACAAGGTCCGTGAACAGGTGTTGAGAGGTCTCGGCTGGAACATACTCCGCGTCTGGTCGACCGATTGGTGGTTCGATGCCACAGGCTGCGCCGAGCGGCTTCATGGCAGCCTGGAGGCCCTATTGGAGGAGAGCCGGGCACGTCGTACTGCAGAAACAGAAAGCGCTGTGACCCGTTGGGATATGGGACACGAGGTTGAAGGGACCGAAGAAAATCATATCGACGAAACTACAACCTCCGTTGAGCCGATCGAGTTCCCGCCGGTCGCCTTCGAGGCTGAACGCGTTTCTGCGGAGGAGCGGCCACTGTCCAGCGAGCCGCAAACTCTGGAAATGCCACCCACGCCCACCTTGGCCAGCAACAAAACTTCGAACGAGCGGGGATACAAGGTCACCGATCTTTCCAGTTTCCGAGCCGAGCCAGATCAGTTTTTTGAATTTGGCTATCGCGATACCCTGCGCAGGATGATCGAGGCAGTCATCGAAACTGAAAGCCCGTTACGCGCAGACATTCTTGCCCAGCGTATATCCCGGGCGCATGGCTGGTTGCGCACGGGCGGGCGGATCAGGGAGCGGATAGATCTCCACCTCCGCGGTTATGACACGACCAAGGAGTCGAGCGGCGAATTCATATGGAAGGTGGGCACCGTTTCAAAGATCATGCCGTATCGGCAGCCGACCAGCGAGGACGCGCGCAGGTCGATCGCAGATATACCGCTTGCGGAACTTGCCTCTGTCGTCTCCGACAACCCAGATCTGCTGGATCAGCCAGACCCGGCGCGTGATCTGGCTCGGCTGCTCGGTGTCGAACGCCTTGCCGCCGTTTCCCGCGCACGGCTGGAAGAAGCAATTGCAGTGGCGCGGTCGCATGCGTCAACCATCCAAACACCTGAGTAGTCATGTTTCGGTTTATCCATTCTAGCGATCTTCATCTCGGAAAGCGTTTCGGCAACTTTGAGGGTGACTTGCCCAGCCGTTTGCGGGAAGCAAGACACACTGTAATCACGCGGCTGGCTGCACATGCCCGCGAGCAAAATGCAACAACAGTGCTGCTCGCTGGAGACACCTTCGATACCGAGACGCCTGCAGCGCAGGTGCGACGCCAGGCTTTTGCCGAGATGGCGCACGATCCCGCGATCAGATGGGTCATGTTGCCGGGAAATCACGACTCCCTGCAGGCCTCCCAGCTCTGGACCACGTTAAGGGCAGAAGCACCCGAAAACGTTTTGCTCGCGGTCGAGCCTCAGCCGATCGAGTTGGCGAGTGGTGTCGTCCTGTTCCCCGCACCCTGCACCACTCGTCGCCCCGGCCGAGACTTGACAGAATGGATGGATGGTCAAGCCACACCCGATGGCACGCTGCGCATTGGGCTTGCCCATGGTGCCATTCGCAGTTTTTCAGAAGAGGGTGCCGCCTCCGAGGTTATCGCGCCGGACCGGGCAAGACGCGCGAGGCTCGACTATCTTGCGCTCGGCGATTGGCACGGCATGGTGAGTGTGGATCCGCGAACCCATTATTGCGGCACGCCTGAGCCGGACCGCTTCAAGCATGAGGCGCCAGGCACGGCGCTCCTGGTTACGATTCCCGGTCCCTCGATGCTGCCCAAAATCCAGGCCTTGCCCACGGCAACGTTCGCCTGGCGAAGCCTCGATCTTCACCTGCTCGAAGGCGATACTCCGGAGGTTGCTCTCCATTCCCTGCTGCCGGCTTTGAGGGAACGCAGGAACTCGCTGATCCGACTGGTGGCATCGGGGCACATTCGCCTCGCAGCGCGCACGGAGCTCTTCGCTGCCGTTGATAGGGCCGTTCCAGATTTCGCTTTTCTGGAGCTAGACCAGGATGGATTGGTCACGGAATGCGAGCTCGAAGACCTGGACCAGATCGATCGCGGCGGCGCCCTGCGTGAGGCTGCCAATGCGCTGCTTGCCGAGTCCACCGATGAACGTCGACCCTTGTCTGAGCGTGAGATTGCGCGAGCGGCCTTGATGCGTCTCTACTCCTACACACAAGCGATCACGCCATGAAGATCTCAGCCCTGCGCCTTTTCAACGTCAAACGGTTTGGCGGCCGCGGCGTTGCCATCGAAGGCATTGGAGATGGCGTGAACGAGCTTCGAGGCCCTGCATGCACTCTTCTTCCAACCCCATTCCGGCACCCCTGGCGATGTTCAGAGACTGCGCCCCTATAGTGGTGGGAACCCGTTGGTCGAAGCCGATATCACGACCGGCGAGGGCAGCTTCCGAATTACCAAGCAGTATTATGGTGGGCGGTCAGCCCGTGTGGTGCATCTTGGATCCGGCCGTCTCGTCGCTCAGGCGGATGAGGCAGAGAACTTCATCAGCAGCCTCATCAGGGGAGGTACCTCCGGACCTGCGGGTCTCCTCTGGGTGCGCCAGGGTATCACCGGCATGGAGAAGCGAAGCCGGACCGAGGAGGAGGGGGAGAAACAGGTCCGTCAAGGTCTGCTCGAATCCGTCCAGGGCGAGGTGGAAGCCGTCACCGGCGGGCGCCGGATGGCCGAGATCATGGCGGCCGTGAAAGAGGCCCTGTCAGACATGGTCACGGCGACCGGGAGACCAAAAACTGGCGGTCGCTATGCGGCTGCGATCGAGGAACGGGATCGGCTTGCCGCGGATGAGGGGCGGCTGGCAGCCGAGGTGACCCGATTGCGCCAAGCGCTGGATCAACGCGCGACCGCAGCAGCGAGGCTTGTCGAACTCGACAGTCCTGCGGAAAGAGAAGAGCGCAGGACGGCCATTCAGGCAGCCCAGAGCAGGTTTGATGCCGCCAAGGCGCAGAACGAAAAACTGAAGACGGCAGAAGCGGAACTAAAGCTTGTCCGTGAAAGGCGAAACGCAGCAGAGCGGGAATTCAAGGCGTTTACTGAAGCTCGGGAGAAGGCAGCCCTTCTGCAAGAAGAGGTAGCTTCTGCAGAGAACAATAGGGCTGAAGCGATAAAGCGGCGCCGGCAGGCGGCCGATGCGATCGAAATGGCACGTGAGAACGTGGATCTCGCGGAGGCTGAGGAGCAGAAGGTCCGCGAGCGGCTAACCCACTTTGAGGCGGCAACAAAGGCACGTGAGGCGTTCGAGCGCCTGGCTGATCTGAAGCAGCGATTGGCCGAGGCAGAGAAGGTCCGTCAGAACATTGAAGAGGGTGAGGCTCAACTCGCACTCATGCAAATCCCGACAAAATCCATCGAAGAGCTGCAGGCATGCGAAGTCGAAATCGCCAAGTTGCGTGCTATCGATGAGGCAGCTCGCCCATCAGTCTCAATCCATTACGAGGCAGATGCGGCCGGAACGGTGACCCTCGACGGCAAGATTTTGGCAGATGGGGAAGACCGGACCTACGACGGACAGGCTCGTCTTGACGTCGCAGGAATTGGGACAATCACCCTGCGTTCGAACCGCCCCGGCCGGAACCACAATCAAATAGTGCAGGCAGAAGCGGTGCGAACCGCTCTTCTTGCCTCAATGGGCGTCGATAGCCTCTCTGCAGCGCGAGACAGGCAGGCCAAGGCACAGCAGGCCGATGCTGACTTACGGGGTTGAAAGACCGGCTGTCCTTCATTGCTCCAGAGGGCTTGGCGAAACTGAGAGAGGAAGTCGAAGCAGGTAACACCATCAGCCTTGAGGGTCTCGACTTGGATGAGGATCCGGCGCTCCTACGCACTGCGCTGGCACAAGCAGAAGAACGCCGCAAGCAGGCACGCCTCGCCCTGCGTGAAGTCGAGCCAGACCAGTCTCGTGCCGATGACGCGTTCGTCGTCGCTGAAACGACGCTGGCGTCTCTGATTTCCGATCAGGCGCAGTTTGCTGCGATCCTCGGGCCTGAAGAAGCGCGTGCTGAGCGTGGGCGCTCGTTGTTGGCTACGCTCATCGATCTAGATCAATCGCTTTCGGAGGCTGAGGCCCATGCCCTCAAACTCGGCACAGATGCCGGTGATCTCGCGTCAATCGAGGCGGCGCTGACGCGCGCTCGCTCGGTCGAAGCTGCGGTCGGCAAGGAGATCAATGCGCTTCGGGTGCAAATTCCGAGGCAAACCGCCCCCTGATTCCGAAATGATCTCGCCCCTCCATTCCGAGAAATAGTCGCCCCCTTGTTCCGAGATGATGCCGCCCCCTTTGGCAGGGATGTGGCGTGGGGGTTCTGCCGGTGTGAAGTTCCTTCCGTCGATGTTGACGAGGAAGGAACGGGATGCCTGCGGAGAGACTGGAGATGCGGCGTGTCCGCGAGATACTGAGATATCGTTTCGAACAAGGACTGGGCCACAAATCGATTGCGGTTCGGGTCGGGGCAGCACCGTCGACGGTGCGCGAGACGCTGCGGCGCGCAACGCTTGCGGGTCTTTCGTGGCCGTTGGGTGATGACGTGAGCGATGCCGTCCTGGAAGCGGCGCTCTACAAGGCGGCGGGGACGAAGACGGGTCATCGTCGCGCGCCGGAGCCGGACTGGGCGCAGGTCCATCGCGAGCTGAAGCGCAAGCACGTGACGCTGCAAATTCTCTGGGACGAATACATGAGCCGTTATCCCGACGGCTACCGCTACAGCCGGTATTGTGACCTCTATCGCGGCTGGGCGCTGAAGCTGCCGGTGACGATGCGGCAAGATCATGCTGCCGGCGACAAGCTGTTCGTCGATTATGCCGGCGACACGGTCACGGTCGTCATTGATCGGCTGTCGGGCAAGACGCGGCAGGCGCACTTGTTCGTGGCGGTCCTGGGAGCGTCCAGCCTTTCGTTTGCGCAGGCGCGCTGGACAGAGACACTACCCGACTGGATCGAATGCCATATTCAGGCGCTGGAGTTCTTTGGTGCTGCGCCAGCCTTGCTGGTTCCCGACAATGCCAAGGTGGCGATCATCAAGGCATGCCACTTCGATCCCCAGGTCAACAGGACCTATAGCGCAATGGCGGCGCACTATGGGAGCGCTGTTCTTCCGACACGGCCGCGGCGGCCGCGCGACAAGGCAAAAGTGGAGGCCGCGGTTCGTATCGTTGAGCGTTGGTTGCTGGGTCGCCTTCGCCATCGGGTCTTCTACAGCCTGGCCGAGGTGAATGCGGCGATCGCCGAATTGCTTTACGACCTCAACGACAAGCGTGTCCTGCGCCGGGTTGGCGTTACCCGCCGCCAACTGTTCGAAGAGCTTGATCGTCCGGCTTTGCGGCCTTTGCCTGTCGAGCGCTATGTCTTCGCCGAATGGCGTATCCGGCGTGCCGGGCTGGATTACCACGTCGAGATCGAACGGCATTATTATTCCGTTCCCTATCGCTTTGCCCGCGAGCAGGTCGAGGCGCGCATCACGGCCAATACGATCGAGATATTCCACAAGGGCGAGCGGATTGCCGCTCACCGCCGCGCGAGCGGTAACGGCAAGCACACGACCATCCCCGATCATATGCCCTCGGCGCATCGTCGTTTTGCCGACTGGGCGATTGAACGCATTCGGCGCGAAGCCTCTGCCATGGGGTCGGATGTCGGCCTGTTGTGCGATCGCATCCTTGCCGATCGGCCGCATCCCGAGCAGGGCTTTCGCGCCTGCCTCGGGATTATCCGTCTCGGCAGAAGCTTTGGCCGCGACAGGGTCAATGCCGCCTGCGCCCGGGCGCTGGAGATCGGGGCCCGGACCTATGGTTCGGTGCGCTCCATCCTCGACAATCACCTCGACCGGACAGCGGACTCAAAAGGAGCCGCGTCGCGTGAACCCATCCACCACGAAAACATCCGCGGACCTCGCTACTACCACTAAGGAGAAGGAAAATGCTTGCTCATCCGACACTTGATAGACTGAACGCCATGGGCCTGGCCGGCATGGCAAAGGCCTTCGGCGAACTCGTCGCCAACGGCGAAGCCGAACATCTCTCGCATGCTGAATGGCTTGGACTGCTGCTCGAGCGGGAATGGAGTTCTCGTTATGACCGCAAGCTTGCCGCGCGCCTCAGATTCGCCAAGCTCCGCCACCAGGCTACTCCGGAGGATGTCGATTATCGCGCCGAACGCGGCCTTGACCGTGCGCTCTTCATGAAGCTGCTCGGTGGTGACTGGATCGGCGCTCACGACAATCTCGCTATCTGCGGCCCCTCAGGCGTCGGAAAGAGCTGGTTGGCATGTGCCCTCGGCCATAAGGCTTGCCGCGACGACCGTTCCGTTCTCTATCAGCGTGTCCCTCGGCTCTTTGCCCAGCTCGCGCTCGCCCGCGGTGACGGCAGATACGCCAGGCTGCAACGCACCCTGGGCCATGTTCAGGTCCTGATCCTGGACGACTGGGGTCTTGAGCCGCTCAACGAACAGGCCCGTCACGATCTTTTGGAAATCCTTGAGGACCGCTACGGCCGCCGATCGACGATCATTACCAGCCAGCTCCCCGTATCCGCCTGGCATGGCGTCATTGGGGACCCCACCTACGCCGACGCCATCCTGGATCGCCTCGTACACAACGCCCACCGCATCGAGCTCAGCGGAGAAAGCCTACGTCGAAATCTGCCTCGAAAAGCTTGACACCGGAATTGAACGAACTGACAACAATCACTGCCCGCAGACCCCGCTGAAACAGGGGGCGAGATCATCCCGGAATCCGGGGGCGCAATCATCTCGGAACAAAGGGGCGGCTTCATCGGAATCGGCACTTCGGGAGACCATGGCCGGACTGAACGCAGAGATACGGGCACAATCAGAAGAGGCTGTGGAAGAGAAGTGCCGGGAGACTTCGGAGGCACTCACTGCTGCGAACGCGCGGATGGCTGCATATGAGAAGGAGGTGGCTGTCCTCCAGCGCGTGACCACCGCCTTGGAGAATGCCAGGTCCGAGGCTCAGGAGCTCTACCTCAAACCTGTTATGGCTGAGCTCGGACCGCTGCTTCGACTGCTCTTCGACGATGTTGCGATCACCTTCGACGACAAGACGCTTCTACCCCAGACCATCCTGCGCAATGGGCAGGAAGAGGATGTCGATCGCCTGAGCGGTGGGATGCGGGAGCAGTTGTCCGTCCTGACGCGGCTGGCTTTCGCCCGGCTTCTCGCCCGCGACGGCCGCCCCGCACCCGTTATCCTCGATGATGCGCTGGTGTATTCGGACGACGACCGCATCGAGAAGATGTTCGACGCACTCCACAGGCAGTCTCGAGACCAGCAGATTATCGTGTTCTCCTGTCGCCAACGGGCGTTTCAGAAGCTCGGAGGAAACGTGCTGCAGATGACGGATTGGCAGCCGTAAAACCGCGTCCAATATCTCGGGAAATATGATGCGCGACTACGACACACCTCGCCCGAAATTATAAGTGACAACCACTTGAAAGAACGTAATTAACGTGGGGACGAGTAGAATAACTATGCCGACGCAATACGCGATTAACGCAGTTAACCTGATGCGCGGATATGAGACATTCAGGATCCGGTAGAGTTCCCCCATCGGGTCCGCTAAGCTATTTGGATCTACATCGCGTCTTTCGCCATTGTATTTGAAGTAAGCCGCATCTTGAGCAAGCGGCTCGGCCTCGGTTCCTGACTCGATCAGTTTCAGGAGATAGTCGAGATTTCGTGGCTGACAGAAATAGGTCTTTTCCGCTTCAAAGAAGGCAGCCGCCGAATCGTATTTTTTGATTAGCGCCGGACATTTGAGGCTGTAAAGCGCTGCGCCCATCGCGATTGAACAGCACCCGAGATATAGCAAGAGAAGCCGCAGCGATGGGCCGCAATCCGCTGGCTGGCAGAAATCCGTATGTAGGCTGAGAAACTTCACGATTTCCCCGTTGAAGAGTAGGAGATAGCCGATCAGAGGCACCGCAATAGTGGCCTTCGCGACGGTTGAATTTCCCAATCTCCGCAGGACGCTCCACCTCGCTTGATGATCAAGCGGCGTAACTATACTCATTACACGCTCCTTGGCCTTCTGCCTCAAATTTGGGGGAGAAGGTGTCTGCAAATCTAGGGGTAGTTGCTTAGATCGTCTCGCGAACATGATCTTTTTGGGAGTAAATCTCTATCCGACGCAACTTCAAATAGAACCCGCAATTGAGTTTGTCACGCACATAGCTAGCCACACGCGAGAGCAGCATCCGAAACCTCAGGCCTTGGCTTTCTCAAGAGCGGCCAGCGCAGGATCACCAACGGGCAGCCGGATCGTCTGGGAGGATTCGTAGCGCCAGGACACACCATCGCCGTTGACGCGACCGTCATAGGAATGGTCAGCCTTCTCTGCGGCCTTGAGCTTCAGCATGACCGCGTGATCGGGCGGAGGGCAGTGCAACTCGACGGGGCCGCTATCGACGTCTCGCCACAGCCCAACTGACCAGTTTTCTGCTCGCGGATAGGCTTTTCCACGCGATCTGGCGTCAGGAACTTCGCCATCAGCTTCCCGCAGCGCCTTGTTTCGGGTGCGCTGCATCAATCCGCGTGACGTGAAGGTCAGGACAGCCGAGCCTGGGTCTTCTACAAGACCGAGTGCATAGCGGGCACCCCATCGCGTCGTAAGTTGCGGTCCATCCATTAGAAGGCAGAAGACGATACTCGGTCCCAACGCGCGAACGGTCTCATGCGCTGGATCGGAACGTGCGAGATCCTCACATATGAATGTTGTAAAGCATGAGTTGTTACGGAAAACATGGGTATGGACCAGTCGACGAGCCACCGAAATCTTTTCCCACCAGACAGATGTCGAGCCCGGAAGGCTCTCTTCGAGGTCGTACATCTTGATCTGACCCTCATCCAAGCGCCAGCGGTGGTGTTTTCCCCGCGAGTTCGTGTGGATTGTATGGTTAGGTCCGTCCCAGTTGATGGAACTCGTGAGCGCGAAATTACCGGCATGACCATCGCAGTTGGTGCTCGAGCCAGACACCACGAATTCCAACTCTCGATGTGCCTTGGCAAGGTTGTCGACGAGATATTCGTGATGTACCCAACTTAGTGAGAGCTCAGGGAATACAAGGACATCAACAGGGCTTTGACTTTGCTCCTCTGCGCGCTGGATAAGCGCAGAAACGAATTCGAATAGAACGTGTTTATCGGGAAGCCAGCCTTGGCGGACGTCGAACCAGCCCCAGGACGGCTGATCGGGGTCGCCATGTATTTGCTTGTGAATATGATGTGCTTCAATTTCAAAGGGATAGGGTATCAGCAGAATATTCAGCCCCGTCTGGCCTTCGATGTTCCCGGTGATCCGGTTCCACGTTGCAGCCATTCGACTTGGCGAAGGCAGAAGCGCAAGGTTTTGCGAGATCGCGCGCATGCTGAGCCCGACTTGCGAGGTATGGGCTTTCGGCTGCACACTCACCATATCGAGCGATGCTTGCTTGGTGATCGAATACTGGTGATGCTTGATACGCGTGTGCGTCGCATTGCCGCCCATGGCTTCGACCGAGCGTTTGATGTTCTCGATTTCGGCATCCAGCAGATTCAAGGCGATCCAACTGCTGTCCTTGGTGATCTGCCGGTGATGGAGATATCCGACGTCACTGCATGCCTCATCGGCGATGTACATCAAACCGAATGCGGCAGTGACCCATCGAGGCATCGGTTCGTTCTGCTCGGGGATGAGCGTAAATTCTGCGTTGCCGCTATCGACGTACAGTTCCTTCCAAAGATTCTGAACGGCGATAGGCGTCTTTGGCGAGCGCTTCCATTGTTGCGCAGCCTCAAACCAGGTTTCTTTCATATGGGGGTCGACGAAGAACCACGGCTGTCCCCAGATATGTCGTTCACCCGGTGACAGGTAGACGTAAAGACCGGAGCGCTCCAGAAGGAATGCAGCAGCGGCGAAGACATCCGGGGGAAACGCCGGAGGATCGTCACAGGATTTACCTGTTTCATTGGTCCCTTCGGGAAAGATTCGTTTGATGATTTCTTTGACCGTTGCGCGTTTGCGCCGATCACTTTTCGATATCTTAACCATGCTTGCCTGGATATGCGCCGGTGTACCAAGGGTTACCAATATGAAAATTCGAGCCCAATCAACCGCTGATTGGGAATTTTCGTGGAAAATTTCGCTTTTTTCGTGCGGCCCGCGTTGAAAAGCTGAATCATTTCCTAGCTATTAGGTCGGAAACGGCGTATGACGTGAAAAATTGGTGCTTGACGTGAATGGTTAAGGTAGCATTCAGTTTCGCAACCGTAATATGCACGTCACCAGAACTTGGTAATTAGAGATCAGACCGTCTATTCGAGCTGACATGATAGCGAGGACCGCACATTGACCCAATACATGAACAAAGCTGCTGTTGACAGCTGGGTTGATGCTGGGAACACCGTGAAGTCGCGGCTGAAGGAAATATTCCGCGAAAACGGAATGGCTGCGGAAACGGTCGATGCGTGGACAAACCAAATTATCCGCAATACCTTCGAGACAGCCCCCGAGCCTCAATCCGAGCTGCCGCGAGAAGTCGCTTAATTCTTCGCGCGATCGACGAAGGTCCTTTACGCACATGCTTAGTGAAAGTCTCGACCTCGGGTAAGTTCTCGTAGCGTGAACGCCCCTGTTCTCCTTGGGCGCCTTGGTGTCGCTGAAGACGCGGCAAATACGCCGCCATTTTTCGGCGACAGTTCATTTCCACGCTGGCGGATTCTGCCAATCTGAATCGAAATGGTCAGGCGCACTGGAAAATGGGCGCTCACCGCTGATGCGGGCAGGATAAAAAACCAGAAACGAATCACGGCACCCCCATTCTATGCAATATGGCAACAGCGATGGAAAGGTGTGAGAGAAGCGCCGTGTCGAGAATTCCTGCCTTACTGCCCGTGTAGGGCGCTAGGAGATCGCATATGGACGCTCCTGGGCCTGCCAGTCCGTACGATAGGCAGCACGCGCCGTAATTGTTGGCCGAAGGGTCATCATCGTCCGCCAAGCCTTTCCTGCTGGCCCTCGTTGCCCGCCGCTTCAACCCGTATCTCCGCGCCAAATGCCTCTAGCTTAAAGCCGCCAGACCCATCACTGGTGCCAAAAATTGTTCCTGATACGACGCTGCCGCAGATGCTAGAAGAGAGCATCAATAATTTTAGTTGGGTAGGGCTTTATGACGGGCGGGTCGAAGGTTCGAATCTGTTCAAGGCGGAGGCTACTATCTAGGCATCTAACCCCCCCTATTGAGGTAGCTTCCTTGACGATATTTCACCGTCCAAATCGTGAATCCTGCCATTAGTTCGCACAGATTTTTTGGGTGCAGTTGTATGGCAGGACGCAACGGGAGACGATGCCATCCCTGCGCGGTCATCAGCACGTCCTGCCGAGGCGCGTCAGCGCCGCATTCGGGCGACAACGTCGACTCGATCTGGTAGTTGGGTGTCTCTCGTTAAGACCGCAGCACTGTTTGGAGTGTCGAATTCGTGAAGATTGATCAGCGTATGACCCGGGCCATGAACCGGCGGCTCATACTCAACCTTCTTCGGCGTGAAGGGCCAGCGAGCAGGGCTGATATCGCGACCGTTACCGGCTTGAGCCCGGCGGCCGTGACCTTTGTCGTCGCGGACCTCATTGCCGAAGGCTACTTGCGTGAAGGTGAGACACAGCCAGGGGCAAGCGGCAGGCGACCGATACCGCTCGAGCTGAATTATGCGGGCCATTATGCGATCGGCATCAAGATGAACGTCGGGACGCTCGGATGTGTTTTGACTGACCTGTCGACATCGGTCCTCTCCAGCCTGACGGTCGAGTACAAGTCGTCCAAGCCGGAAGATGTGCTCGATGCCGCGGAGCAGGCCATTGTCCGACTACGACGCACGGCTCCGGATCTGCAGGGAAAGCTGATCGGCATTGGTTTCTCCATGCCGGCGACCGTCGACATCGAGCAGGCGATCTGCGTGCAGAGCCGACGTTTCCAGTGGGAAAACGTGCCATTCGGCCGGATGTTGCAGCAGCGGGTCAATGCACCGGTCTGGATGGAAGACGATACGCTGGCCTTTGCCTTGGCCCAACATCTCTTCGGGCTTGGGCGGCATCATAAGATTTTCACGGCCCTTGCGCTTGGCGTTGGCATTGCCTGTGCGACAGTCAACGATGGCGTTATTCACCGAGGCGCCCATGGCCGGGCCGGGAAACTGGGGCATGTGACGCATGATCCGAACGGGCCCCTTTGTGAATGCGGCCGCCGAGGCTGTCTGCAGGCCTTCTACTCGGAACCTGCAATTGTCGAGGCCTGGCGATCCGAGCGGGGCTTGCCAGCGGGCGTTGATCGGTATGCGATGAAGGAAGCGGCAATCCAGGGCGATCCCGTTGCCCGGCGCATCCTTCAGGAGGCCGGCAAGGCGATCGGTTACCATCTGGCGGACGCCGTCAACATCATGGACCCGGAGGTCGTGATCGTGGGCGCAGAGGCCGTCAGTTTTGGCGATCTGCTCTTCGGGCCCATGCGCGAGAGCCTGGCGGCGCGATGTTATGATGAGCCGCCTGCGATCGTTCCGGATGAACGGGATGATTTCTGGAGCTCTGGAGCGGCCGCCCTTGCAACGCAGGCACTGTTCAATTTCGAAGCCAGTGGCAGCGGTCTGAAAGAAGCGGAATAAAAAGAGGCGGTGGAACTGATGTTCCACCGCCCAGTTGCTTGGGAGATTATGGGGTTCAATCGAGACTGATGATCAGGCAGCCGTAGGCTTCGAGCTCTTCCTCCCGGGAGACGGCCCGGCCCGACAGCAAATCGAAACCGGACGGCAGGCCACGAACCATGGTCGGTGTTTCAAGCGTGTTCAGCACGAACAGAAGCTTCTGGTCTTCGGAGCTGCGCAAGGTTACTTCGATACCGGCCGGAAGATCGTCGAGGAGCGGGCTGACGCCGCGTGGTGAAAGAACCTGCTCCTCGAGGGCTTCAACCAGATCTGGGGTGAGATAGGTCGCAACATAAATGACCTCGCCCTTGCCAACCTTGCGGCGGGTAACGGCCGGTTCGCCTTGAAGGAAGCGGTTCGACCAGCGTGCGAGGATCTCTACGTCCGGCTCGGTCTCGATCTGCTCGTAGAGGTGCTCGACTTCCAGTCGCCGTCCGGCAAAGTCCAGGGCATAGATCCGTTCCGCCGAAGAGGGGGGCGGACGATTGGGATTGTCATACAACCCGGCCTGGGGTGTCATCCGCTGGAAGAGCCCGTCTCCGTTCTTCGCGGTCAGACGACCGAATTCGACGACCTTGACGCCGCAGAGTTTCGCCAGTGCTCCGCCGGGCGCCTGCTCCCGGATGATGTGGTTGTTGATGTCGCGCGTGCCCGTCATCGCTCCGACGATGAGCGTGCCGCCGGCCTCCACGAAGGCCTCAAGCTTCGGGGTCCATTCCGGTTTCCACATCACCCAATGCGGCACGTAGAAGACCTTGAGCCGTGACAGGTCATCTTCCGGATGCACGAAACCGCAAGCGATGCCGCGCCGATAGCAGTGAGCATGCAAGAGGGTGCCGTCGTCCTGCGGGGAGGGCAGGCCGATGGGATAGGTCTTGTGTGCCTCCTGATTGTCGAAATCAGCACCAGCGATGCCCACATCCATATGCACGGACGTTCCGAGCAGGCGATCCTTGATCTTGTGGATGTCGGAGGCGAATTGCTTGGCCTCCTGATAGCGCCGCCGCGGCACATCATCGTGGTCGATAATTCCCATCCAGTAGATTTCCGCACCGAAGTGGGCCGGACGCCAGCGGAAGAACATCAGGCCATCGGCGCCGCGTGCCACCGAAGACAAGGCCATGCGGCGCATCTCACCCGGTTCGGGATTCATCGTGGTGAAGGACGGCTGGCTGCCGAGACCCGACGCCTGTTCGGGCACCAGGAAGTTTCCGCTGTAGCTGCGGCAGAGATCAAGCTGCAGGGCCTGGGTTGCGGCATGGCCATTGGTCCGCCGGAACTCGTCATAGAGCATCGGATAGATGTCAAAGCCGATGAAATCGAGATCCTGGCCGAATTCTGCGCGGAAATCGATGTCCTGCAGATTGCCGAGATTGTGGAAGATGAACCAGTCGGGATTGGTCGCCCGGAGGATTTCGACCTGGTCCCGCTGAAACGCAGCCGTCGCCCAGGCCAGGAAGCGGTGGTAGTCCTGCACGTGGCCAGGGCTGCTGAAAGACGGTGCCATCGGGAACGGCAGGACCACCTGGTCGAAATTGTCGTAAGCCGTGGCCCAGAAATGGCCACCCCAGGCAAAATTCAAATCATCGATCGTCTGATAGCGATGGCGCAGATAGTTGCGGAACGCGAGCGCGGCGGAGTCGGAGAAGGATTCCGACACCGTCGTGTTCAACTCGTTGTCCGTCTGCCAGCCAATGACATGCGGATTGTCCTTGTAGTGCTCGGCCATCGCAGTCGTGATCCGGCGACTGTGCTGCCGCAGGACCGGGCTCGTGGTGTCGCAATGCTGTCTTGAGCCATGGCTTGCGCGGCGGCCGTTGCGATCGACGCGCAGCACTTCCGGATAGTTCATCGTCAGCCAGCGCGGTGGGGTGGCGGTCGGGGTGCAAAGGATGGTCTTGATGCCGGCCTTGCCGAGCACCTCGATGGCGCGGTCGAAGAGGTCGAAGTCGAACTTGCCCTCGAAGGGTTCCCAGATGTGCCAGGCGAATTCGCCCATGCGCACCGCATTGAAGCCCGCTTCTTTCATCCGTTCGGCGTCGCGCTGCCAGTAGCTTTCGTCGACATGCTCCGGATAGTGCGGAACGCCCAGCAGGAAGTCGTCGAGATAGATCGGGCGCCAGACGGAAAGTGGCGCGGGTTGGGTCCGTTTCATGGGAATGCTCCTGGTATTCAGATGGCTTGCAGCGGCTTGCGTGCGGTAAGGGTCCGCCCATCCGGGCCGAACAGATAGGCATCGGGGATCTCGAAGCCGATCGTGACCGCGGCATCGCTGGCGAAGGGCACGATCTGTGGCAGCTGCACGGTGATGTTCTCGGTTCCGGTGTCAGACCCCGAAGTCTTCAAGGGAGAGGCGTCGGCATAGAACACGGTCTCGCGTCCGAGATGCTCGACCAGCCGGATACGGGCGGGAATGGTCACGCTTGACCCGCCACCTGTCGCCAGCTTCTCTGGTCGAACGCCGAGCGTGATCCTGTCTCCCGGAGAAAGACCCTGCGTGTCGACACCGTCGAGGCTGACGGGTGGGAGACCTTCAATGGTCGTGGTGACCGTATTCCCCGAGATATCCGCGATCGTTCCTTCGAAGAAATTCATGCGGGGCGCACCGAGAAAGCCGGCGACGAAGAGGTTTTTCGGATTGGTGTAGAGTTCCAGCGGCGATCCGACCTGCTCGATCTCACCCTTGTTCAAGACGACGATCCGGGTCGCCATGGTCATGGCCTCGACCTGATCGTGGGTCACATAGATCATGGTCGAGCCCAGTCGGGCATGCAGCGTCGAAAGCTCCACGCGCATCTGTGTGCGCAGTGCTGCATCGAGATTCGACAACGGTTCATCGAACAGGAAGACTTCGGGAGAGCGGGTAATCGCACGGCCGATGGCGACGCGTTGCCGCTGGCCGCCAGACAGTTGTCTTGGGCGTTTATCCAATTGTTCGGTGATCCTGAGGATCTCCGCCGCGCGCTTGACCGCCGCATCGATCTCCGCCTGGGGGCGCTTCGCCATTCTCAGGCCAAAGCCCATGTTCTCGGCGACTGTCATATGCGGGTAGAGCGCATAGGACTGGAAAACCATCGCAATGCCACGGTCACCCGGTTCCTCGTGGGTGACGTCGCGTCCGCCGATCGAGAGCGTGCCGGATGTGACTGTCTCAAGGCCCGCGATCGTCTTCAGAAGTGTCGACTTTCCGCATCCGGAGGGGCCGACCATGACGATGAACTCGCCCTTGTCGATCGTGAGATTGATATCCTTCAGAGCGTGAAACTGTGCGTAATGCTTCTGAAGGTTTTCGAGTTTGACGCTGCTCATTGGTCAGCCCCTTGCAAGTGTGTCGATGAAAGGCCGGGCGCAGTCGGTCATCCCTTGACGGCGCCCATGGTCAGGCCCGAAACGAAGTGCTTCTGCATCAGGAAGAACATCAGGACCGGTGGAATGGCGACGAAGATCGTGGCCGCAGAGACGATGTTCCATTGCGACACCCATTCGCCCTTGAGATTGGCAAGACCCGCGGTCACCGGCTTCACCGCATCACTCTGGGTCAGCACGATCGCCCAGAAGTAGTCGTTCCAGATGAAGGTGAAGGTGAGGATGGCGAGCGCGGCAAGGGCGGGCCGGACGAGCGGCACGACGATGTGGATCAGGATCTGCCAGGGCGAGGCGCCCTCTGCCCGGGCCGCCTGGAAGAGCTCCGCCGGTAGGGCCGCGATGAAGTTACGCATGAAGAGGGTGGCAAAACCCGTCTGGAAGGCGATGTGAAACGCCATCAGAGCGAAGAAGGTGTCGTAGAGGCCAAGCGACACCATCAGGTCCCGGATCGGGATCATCATGATCTGTTGTGGCAGGAAATTGCCGCCGACAAAGAGCACGAAGATTACCATGGATCCGGGAAATGGATAGCGCGACAGGACAAAGCCCGTCATGGTCGAAAACACCAGCACCATGATGACCGAGGGCACCGTGATGATCAGGCTGTTGACGAAGTATTGCAGCATCTTCGTTTGCTGGAAGACGGCAACATAGTTGTCGACGAGATTGAACTCGGTTGGCCAACCCCAGTAGTTTCCGGCCATTACATCTTCAAACGAACGAAACGATGTGAGGAGAATGGCGAAAAGGGGCAGCAGCCAAAGGACGAGGATGGCGCAAACCATCGTCATGTAAAGCGCGCGTGCAGCGGTCTGTGTCTCGGGAATGGGGCGGGGATACATGGCGTTACGTCCCTTTCTCAGCCTTGATCAGGCCACGCAGGTACCAGGCGATGAAAAACGCCATGATCAGGAAGAGAACGGTTGCAATCGCTGCGCCGTAACCGAAACGGTACGAGAAGATCGACTGTTCATACATCTGATAGGCGAGGACCGTGGACGAACCGAACGGGCCGCCTGCCGTCATCACCGAGATGAGGTCGAAGGAGCGCAAGGCACCGACGAGCGTGATGGCGACTGCGATGAAGGCGACCTGCGTCAGTTGCGGCAGCACAACATGGCGCAGCATGTTCCAGCCGCGGGCGCCGTCGACGCGCCCGGCGCCGATCAGTTCTTCGTCCAGATTGTTGAGGCCTGCCAGGAACAGCACCAGGCAGAAGGCGATCTGGGGCCAAAGGGCAGCGATAATCACCGCGAAGGTGACGAGGTGCTCGTCGGACAAAAGGGCGGGTGCCGTTGCGCCGAGGGCGTTGTAGATGATGGCAAGCAGGCCAAAGGTCGGGTCGTAAAACCAGTTGAAGATGACGCCGACGGTGACGGCCGCAAGGACAAGCGGCATGAAGAACAGGGATTTCGCCAGCCGCATCCCGGCGATTTTCTGATTGACGAGCAGTGCGATGGCGAGCCCCGCCGGAGGGGCAGCCAAGAACATCAAGAGCCAGATGACGTTGTTCTTCAGCGATGTGTAGAACTGCGGATCGTCGAGAAGCTCGACATAGTTGCCAAGCCCGATCCAGGTCTTCGGACCGATGCCATCCCACTCGAAAAACGAGATCCAGAAGGTTTCGATCGACGAGGCCACGATGATGACCAGGAACAGAATAAGTCCCGGTGTGAGAAGGAGAGCGGGCGTCAGCCAGCTTCGGTGTCGTCGCCACCAAATTGTCATGGGTCTACTACCGGTTTTGGGGCGGGCGAACGGCGTTCGCCCGCGTTGTAGAGGGTCAGCCGTGGATGCGGGCGCGGGTGCGCTCGATCTGAGCGAGGATGGTGTCGCGCCGCTCGGGGCGAACCATGAATTCCTGCAGGCCCTTCAGGCCGGCCTGGGCGAGATCCGGATCGCTGTCGCGATCATAGAACTGCGCGGTCCCCTTGACGCTCTTCAGGGCCTCGACCGACATCTTGAGGATCGGGTCGTCGCCGATTTCGCAGTCGCTGCGGGCCGGTACATTGCCTTCCGGCATCAGATAGGCCGACAGGTTCTCCGGGCGGTAGAAGTAGGCGAGGAATTCCCGTGCGGCATCCTTGTTCTTCGCACCTGACGGCATGTGGATCGAATCCACCGAGAAGTCTTCAAACTGCTCCATACCCGGCTTGATTTCGGGGAAGGGTGCAAACCGCACCTGCGACAGGTCTTCTGCCGGGAAGGCATATTTGATGAAGTTGCCGAGATCCATCATGGCGGCCTTCTTCTGCACAAGTGCGGCGGCTGCCGGATCCCATGAGAAGGAGGTGTGATTGGGCGTGAAGAGGTCTGCCTTGATCAGCGCTTCCCAGCGATCGAAGATCTCTTTGAGGGAGGCGTCGCTGTACTGGATCTTGCCGGCCATCAGGTCCATGTGATGGTCGAGACCGTTGATGCGCAGGTTCATGTGGTCGAACCAGCCGCCGCAGGGCCACTGATCCTTGGTGCCGATGCTCATGGGGACGAGACCGGATGCCTTGGATTTTTCCGCGAGCGTGAAAAAGTCGTCGAATGTCTTCGGCACGGTGAGGCCAAATTCGTCGAAGGTGTCCTGCCGGTAGAACAGGCCCCAGAGGATGCCTCCAGTCGGCAGGCCATACTGCTTGCCGTCAACGGTGACCGAGCCCAGCGTATTGCCGATGACATCGGCATAGTTTTCGCGCGCCACTAGATCGGAAATGTCTTCAAACAACCCGCGGGTCACGAAGGACCGCATCCGGCTGCCCGAAAACCAGAAGCAGATGTCGGGCGGGCTGGTGACGAGATAGTTGCGGATGGCCGTCTTGTGCGCCTCGTGGTCCATGTTGTTGACCGAGACAGTGACGCCCGCTTCCTTGCCGAACGCTGCGGCGATCGCTTCCAGCGCCTTTCGCTGGTCGACATTCCCACGGTTGGAGATGATGGTCAGTTCGCGGGTCTGTCCGATGGCAGGCGTCGACAGGGCCGATGCAGCGATCGCCGAGCCCGTGGTTGCCAAAAAGTGGCGACGCGACATTTCGAAAGGCTTGTTCGTAAACTTCATGATGTTGCTCCTCCGTCGGTTTTCCCAATGCCGACGGTCGCAAAAAGCCACATCCTACAGTCGTCGTCAACAATTAATTTAATAAATAAATTATTTGGGTTGAAGACTCCATTTGTGTGAGTGCCCAACGGTGGTCCGAGCCTGATCCCTGGGGGACGAAAAGGGCACTCAAGGGCAAGCGGCAATTGAGCATGTTGCGGGTTGTCACGCTCGAAGAGGCAGAGGCTGCTGAAAAGGCCGGGATCGAAATGGTCTCCGTTCCCCCGGCCTTGCTCGGACCAGCCTTCCGCGAAGCGGCCCCGACGGTGTTTGCTGTTCCAGGCCTGGAATACGGCGACTTCATTACAGCGGAGGAGTATCTCCGAGCCGCCTTCCAGGCGATGCGAGCGGGCGGCGATGCCGTCTATTGCGCAGCCAGCCTCGGCATTATTCGCAGGCTGCGTGACGAAGGCATCCCGGTCTGCAGTCATGTCGGCCTCATCCCCTCGAAGGCAACCTGGACCGGCGGTTTCAAGGCTGTCGGTAAAACGGCCGAAAGCGCGCTTTCGATCTGGATGGCGGTCCAGGCCCTGGAAGAGGCGGGGGCTTTCGCAGCGGAAATCGAGGTCGTTCCGTCAGAAGTCGCCGCAATCATCAGTGCAAAGACCTCGCTCTTCATGATTTCCATGGGCGCAGGCGCTGGCTGTGATGCGCAGTATCTTTTCGCTGACGACGTGCTCGGCCAAACCCGTGGCCACGTTCCACGTCATGCCAAGACTTATCGCAATTTCGCGGCGGAGTACGACCGCCTCCAGCAAGAGCGGATTGCCGCTTTCCGCGAATTTCGTCACGACGTCGAAAGCGGCGCCTATCCTGCTGATCGACATAATGTCGGTGTGCCAGCCGACGAACTCGCCCGCTTCAACACCATGATCAACGGCTGACCGAGCCGATAGGAGAGAAGACCATGACCGTAAACTTCGCCCTTCTGGGCGCGGGCCGTATCGGACGCGTCCATGCCAAGGCTGTCGGCAGCAATCCGGATGCAAAGCTGGTCGCCGTGGCCGATGCCTTTCCAGCCGCCGCCCAATCGTTCGCGGCTCAGTATGGCGCAGAGGTTCGCACCATAGATGAGATCGAGGCTGCCCGCGACATTCATGCGGTGATCATCTGCACACCGACCGATACCCACGCCGATCTGATCGAAAGGTTTGCGAGGGCCGGCAAGGCCATCTTCTGCGAGAAGCCAGTGGATCTGGACATAGCCCGCGTCAAAGCGTGCATCGACGTCGTCAAGGAGACAGACGCGAAGCTGATGGTTGGCTTCAACCGTCGCTTCGACCCGCATTTCATGGCGGTCAAGCAGGCGATAGACGACGGCCGTATCGGGAAGGTTGAAATGATCACCATCACGTCCCGCGATCCCGGTCCTCCGCCACTCGACTATATTAGCCGTTCCGGCGGCATCTTCCGCGATATGACTATCCACGACTTTGACATGGCGCGCTTCCTTCTGGATGGTGAAGCGATCGCGTCTGTCTCCGCTCACGCTGCTGTTCTTGTTGACCCCGCTATTGGCGCTGCAGGAGACTACGATAGTGTGACCGTAATCCTCGAGACGGTCACCGGGCGCCAGGTCGTGATTTCGAACTCGCGACGCGCCACATATGGCTATGACCAGCGCATCGAAGTTCACGGCTCCTTGGGTTCGGCCAGCGCGGAAAACCAGCGCCCGATCTCGATTGAGGTTGCAACTGCTGAAGGCTACACCCGCCCGCCGCTGCACGATTTCTTCATGACCCGCTACATCGAAGCCTATGCCAACGAAATTGCCGGTTTCATTGCCGCGATCGAAAGCGGAGCGTTGATCTCGCCCAGCGGTGAAGATGGCATGCTTGCACTTCAGCTTGCCGACGCGGCACTGGAAAGCGTTCGGACCGGCCGACGTATTATCTTGGCGTGATTCCGATTGCCATGCACTCCGAGTTCCGGCTCTGCCAGAAGTGGAGCCGAACACTTGCAGCGGCGAAGTCCGGGTCTTTCGCGCCTGCCCCTGGAGCGGACGGTAGTCTTATGAACCTCCTAGACACTGTCACCAGCGCAAGCCTTCGTTCCACCTGTGCAGCTGGCCGCCGTCCCAACTCTGCGATTGTAGGACGAGGCCCGAGGAAGGGATGCGAGAACTGCGTTTTTGAAACCACCTTGCGCGTGTTTGCGCCCCCGTCTGACGGTAGCACCGCGGTTTCGACGACGGCTGAGCTCATGCGACGCAGGAAACATCCGCCTCAAACACCTTTCGCCCGTTTATCCAGGTTGACCGCAGTGTGAGATCCCCCGTCAGCAGCAGGAAATCCGCCTCGGCTCCACCGGTCAGCCGGCCTTTACGTGCAGACAGGCCGATAGCCTCGGCGGGATAAGCAGACGCCATGCGAAGCGCCACGTTCAGAGGTAGATCGAGTTGCTGGTGAACATAGCGAACGCAGGACAGCATATCGATATCAGCACCCGCGAGTGTGCCGTCGGCAAGCGTCAAACGTCCGTTCTCCCTCAAGATCTCACGACCATTGAGCGAAAAGCGTGTCATATCGGTGCCGATGGTCGACATGGCATCGGTCACCAGAAAGATCCGACCTGGTCCTTGCTTGCCGCGCATGGCGATCTGCATCACCGCGGGATCGACGTGGAAGCCATCGGCAATCAGACCGACATTTAGCGAGCGAACCGCAAGAGCCGCACCGGCAACGCCAGGCTCGCGGTGGCCGAGGCCGCTCATGGCGTTGAAGAGATGTGTCACGCAACTAGCACCAGCTTCGGCGTAAGCGCAAGCAGTGACGAAACTCGCGTCCGTGTGGCCGAGACTGACGATCACTCCGGCATCGGCAAGCGTCCGGACCTGTTGCTCGCTCACGTTCTCCGGTGCGAGCGTGACCATGAGGCAGCCGATGGACTGCATGCATGTAAGCAGTGTCTCGAGGTCATCAGCATCCATGGGGCGGATCAGTGACGGATCATGAGCACCCTTTCGCGCGACGGAAAGATGGGGCCCTTCGAGATGCAGACCGAGGAATCCGGTTATGTCTGCCGCTTTGGCAGCGACCCCGGCCGCGATCGCCGCACGCGTCACCGCACGCGTGTCGGTGATCAGTGTCGGCAGCATGGCCGTGGTGCCGAACGCGGCATGGGCCTGACATATCCGCTGGATGCCTTCCAGCGTCGGTTGCTCGTTTAAGAGCGCGCCGCCGCCGCCATTGACCTGCAGATCTATGAATCCGGGAACAAGCAACTGACCTTTCGCATCAACTGTCTCAGAGGCTTCCACGGAGACGCTCTGCGGCCCGATTGAAGCGACGCGGCCGTTCTCAACGACAAGGTCGACCTCCTCATGCCATCGGTTGCCGTCGAATATCCTCGCTCCTGTTATCTTGAGTGTCGTCTTCATCGGGTTTCGGTCACCTTCTTGAGATTCTGAGGCGCGTCGGGGTTGCGGCCGCGCGCACGTGAACTGGCTTCGACGAAACTGTAGAAGGGGAGAATAAGGACGAGAGCATCGGTAATGGGGTGGCCAGTGTTGACGAAGGGAAGCCTCATCGCGCTCGCGGCCTGCGATGATGTTGCATGAACGATTGCCCCCTTGGCGCAGAGCCCGTCGGCGATCTCGACGACGGATGTCTCGGCCGCATCGCGTGCGGCAAGCACCAGCACCGGAAAGCGATGTCCAATGAGTGCGACCGGCCCATGCAGGACTTCGGCAGCTGAATAGGCTTCCGCGTGAACGCCCGTCGTCTCCTTGAACTTCAACGCTGCTTCGCTCGCAATCGCCAGCGTGGGGCCTCTGCCCAAGACATAAAGCGATTCCGCTTCCGCCACGGACGCGGCAAGTTCCGGCCATTCCAGCTTCACCGCCGCAGCGAAGTGCTGCGGGAGCGAAGCCAGCGCCGTCTTGAGAGGGGCGTCTCCGGTCCATTCGGCAAGAATGCCGAGGCCCGCAACGATGGAATTGACGTAGGACTTAGTCGCGGCAACCGCATATTCGGGTCCTGCAAGAATGTCGAGAGAGTGGCTGCTCGCTTCCGCAAGGGGTGATGGCAAGGTGTTGGTGAGGGCGACCGAGGTGGCACCGGCCTTGGTCGCCGCTTCCAGCATCGCAACGATGTCGGGGCTTCTACCGGATTGCGAGATAGCGAAAGTCGCACTACGGCCTAGTTTCAGATCGGCGTGATAGATCGACGCCAGCGATGGTCCGAGCGAGGCGACCGGCAAACATGCGGTGAGCTCGATCGCGTATTTGAGGAAGAGGGCGGCGTGATCGGAGGAGCCCCGGGCGATCGTCACGACGAAGGCCGGATCCTTGTCGCGAAGCGCGGAGCCTATGGCCGCGAACTCCTTTGCGGAGCGGTCAAGAAGGCGCGCGGCGGCCTCTGGTATCTCATCAATCTCGCGGCGCATGTTCGTCTCGGAGCTATTCTGCATATGGTATCCCTTATTGAATATCACTGTTCCGGATGGCGAACTCGCTTACGAAGCCGTCAGCGTCGTCCCGGAAGTTTGTTCGGGTTAGTTCGACGGCGCGATCGGTCGAGAGGAATGCGACGCGTTCGGTGACGAGGCCGGCGGCGCCCTCGCTGGCGTTGAGCAAGCCCGCGTCGGGCATTCGGATCGGTTGTGCGAAAATGCGTTGCACTGCTCGCACAGGCCGAGCCCCGGCAAGCGCCGCATAGACGGAATCGGTGACACACAGAGGATCCGGAATCAAGAAAGCCGGGACACTGGTCCGTTCGACCGCAAGTGGTCGCCCGTCCGCTATTTGCAGGCGGGTGAAGCGTGCCACCTCTTCATCGGCGCGAAGTCCGAGCGCCATCATCTCCTGCGGGGAGGGAAGGGAACGCCTCCGCTCGATCCATTCAGCCTTGCTTGAGGCGCCGCGCCAGAAAATGCCTTCCGTCACGGATATGGGTTTGGTCGTCTTCTGTTCGACAGGGGTCGAATGGACGACGAAAGTCCCCGAACCCTGCCGGCGCATGAGGAGCCCGTCGCGCACCAGCAGATCGATGGCTTTCCGGACCGTGACCCGACTGACGTTTGCGTATGCGGCGAGGTCGCGTTCCGGATAAAGCACATCCCCTGCACGAAGCTTCCCGGATTGGATCGCACTTTCCAATGATAATCGAAGCCGGTGATAGAGCGGCCCGGCGCGGCCATCGTCGATGTCGCTATAAGGGAGTACCAACGCCAGAATCTCTTTCACGGTTGCCGCTCCGGCAGATCGGCAAAACGATGGACCGCCATGGCAACGGCGCCGGATAGAGCGTCGCTCTCGGGCTTACAAAGGCGTGGTCGGTGGCGCTCGGAAAGCCACGTGGGATAAAGGGGAGCAAGTCCGCCAAGCAGGCAAATCTGCCGCATACCGCGTCCCACAAGCGCGTCGAGAACCTCGTCTACCGCCGCGGCCGCCTGCCGCAGAAGTGTGATTGCGGTCGGGTCTTGGTCTCTGGCGTGTTCGAACACGCGGGGAGCAAAGCGCCCATAATCGCCCGGTTTGGCTGTCTGTGCAAACTCCACGATCTGCCGGGGATCCTGATCGAACTCCGCAAGCACGGAACAAGTGACCGGGGAGGGAGGATGAATGCCATCTTGCGCCAAAAGGCACTCCTGCAGCAAGGCATGGCCTATGCGCGAGCCGCTGCCGAGGTCGCCAACATTGAAGCCCCAGCCGCCGATGGTGTGAACGACGTCTTGTGCGCGGGAAATGTAGATCGTGCCGGTTCCCAGGATCGCGACGGCGCCATCCTTATCGCCCAGCGCGCCCTGCAGGGCGATCAGCCCATCAGATTCGATTTCGGCGGTGGCGAAGGGAAGATTTCGCCTAACGATGCGGGCCACATCGCCGATATTGTGGCCGGCGACCCCGAGAAGCGCACACGCTTCGTGGATCTGGCGCGAATCGAGACCAGCCTCGACAAAGGCGGCGCGCGGCTTCGACGATATTGTTCAGCGCGGTCTCGGGCGCTGTCAGGATGTTGGCTGGGCCGGCCTTGGCGCGGCCCAGAATGCGCCCGTCGGGCAGAGCGACCGCAGCACGGCAACTCGTTCCTCCACCATCGATACCAAGGATGTAACGGCTCATGATCCTGCCTCGGGTGGCCTGAAGAGCCCTGAGCAAAGGCACAGGACGTTGATGCTGGTGGTTGGGTTCATCTATCCGCTTACCGGAGCGGGACTATCGCGAGGGGTCCGCTTGCAGGCAGGCAGCGCTGCATGCACCTCGCAATGGTCCCGCTGATAATCCGGACCGCAACCCATTTGTACGTGCGTCGCACAAACATACTGGAAAGTCAACTCGATTTTGGCTAAGGCGGGCTCTCAATCACAAACGGGAGCCCATCAATGCCTCATGATATCAACCCATTTCCGGCCGAAACCGACCATCATGCCATCTGGGAGATGCTGGTGCGCAAGGACGTCGACGGCTTCGTCGGTCAGGATTGGTCGATCTTCGCGCAATGCTTCAAACAGGATGGGTTTTGCGGGCTCGACGCGAAGGGCTCGCTCGATCCGTCCCAATGGGAGCTCCGCTTCCCGACGGTCGAAGCCTACCGCGACGCCTGGCTCGACGATGCTCGAAAAGCGGCCCAGACGGACTATGCGGAGGACCGTAGGCGCGCGCTTTACCGCGCGACCAATATGCTGGACATCCGGGTCGAAGGTCATGCCGCCACGGCACGCAAAACCTTCGATGACGCCATAGCCCTTGCGGCGGGCGGAGATCAAAAGCTGAACTGGCAGTCCGTATTCTTCTGCACGAAAGAGGAGGGGGCATGGAAGATTACCGGCTTCGTTGGCTTCTTGCCATTCTCCTCCAGTAGGTAAAATTTGTCGCGGCGCTCCGCCGCTCGATGTACTCTCCAGAGCCGAACCGGGTCGGTTTTACGAGCTCTTTGTCTGATCACCTCGGTCCGCAAAGCGCCTAGATGACCAGCTTCAGGTGGCTCGAGAGCACCAGGCCTGCCGCGCCGCGAAGCGCGGTATGGCCCTCGCCGATACCGTTGACGGTGACGGAAATCTCCTGGCCAGGCCGCATGATGATCGACTGTTCGACATGCGCTTTGATCCGCTCTGCCGCCGCGGGCCCACCGCCGGCGACGTCGCCGTGCAGAACATAGGAGTTGAGAGAGAGGGTTTGTTGAAGGTTGACGATACCAACCGCGATATTGCGGGTGTAGCGGTCGAGCAGGTCGCCAGCGGCTCCAGATCCTTCTTCTGTCTCCTTGACTAGCCGCGCGCAGCTGATCTTGCTCGGCTCGGCCATTCCCATTTTGCTCGCTTCCTCGCGAAGCCAGGGAAGGGCCGCGACGGTTTCCCAGCAGCCATGCTTGCCGCAGTTGCAGCGCGCCCCACCCATCTGCACCACGGTGTGGCCGAGTTCACCACCCGAACCTGCAAGGCCCCGATAGACTTTTCCGTCGATGAAGAAAGCGCCGCCTAGAACCTCACCGGTATAGATGGCCGCGAAATTCTGCTGGCCGCGCCCGGGCCCGAACCATCTGTCGCCGACGAGAAGGGCGCGGGGATGATGATCGATGACCACCGGAAGCGAAAAATGCTTCTGCAGTATAGAGACGAGGGGGAGGCCAGTCAGGACGGGCGCCAGGTTGACCGCGAGAATCACGCCATTGTCGCTATCGATCATCCCGGCCGAGGCAATGCCGATGCCGAACGGAGCCTTGTGGGCCTGCAAGAGCGTGGACGAAAGCGTCTTCTTGATGATCGCGACAAACGCGTCCTTCTCCCCTTGAGGGTCGAACTCGGCCTTCGCCACGGCTCTGATCTCACCTGCCAGAGTGACAAGACATGTCTGGACCTTGCCCGGCAACAGCAGGACTGCGCCGAGCATCGGGGCATCGGGATTGAAGTAGAGCGGCCGCGCCGGCTTGCCGCCCTTGAAGTCCGAGGGAACGGCGTCGCCCTCGACGAGGAGTTGCTCCTCGATCATAGGCTGGACGATGCCTGTAATCGTTGTCCTGTTGACGCCAGCCAGCCGCGCAAGATCAGCGCGGCTCTTGGGACCATTGTCATAAAGGGCCTGCAGCACGCGCCCGCGGTTGATCGCGCCGAGCGCTGACTGCGAGACAAGCGTCACCTGGCTCCCGTTCTCCCCGACCAAAGCTTCCTTGCTGGTGGGGGACCGGTGGCCCAAGGAATAGGACGATTGGTTCTCGAATTTCAAAATAGGTCTCCGATTTGTCGGACAGTTTTACCCGTTAGTTTCGTCATGGGCCAGACAGGGCGCGAAAAGGTACCAGTGCGGACCGATCTTGGCCCAAGTCGCCGACGCAATTCCAATGTGACGGCTTCTTGACAGTAGCATAAGTTTGTGCGAAGTACAAACTAACCTGCTAACATGAGCAGATTTTGAGGGGTACGATCTCAGTCCGGAAGGGGAGCCCAAATGCTTCGGCGGAGTGATTGCGGTCGCGTTACAAAGCAACTGAGGAGGCTTTCATGACTATCGATATCGGTAATATGTCGCGCCGGGACATGCTGAAATCCGCGTCGGCGGCAGCAATCCTGGCTTCGGTCGGTACGCTGGTGGCACCACGGCGCGCTGGCGCTCA
This sequence comes from Sinorhizobium alkalisoli, assembly GCF_008932245.1. Taxonomy (NCBI): domain Bacteria; kingdom Pseudomonadati; phylum Pseudomonadota; class Alphaproteobacteria; order Hyphomicrobiales; family Rhizobiaceae; genus Sinorhizobium; species Sinorhizobium alkalisoli. The sequence goes on from NZ_CP034911.1 coordinate 226,004, forward strand.
AGGGGCGGGGACGGTGCGGGTGCTCTCGGTCGAAGACCCGTTCTTCTTCTCGATGAAGGCTTTGGTGCCCGAATACGAGAAGGAGACCGGCATCAAGGTGGAGCTCGAAAGCCTGTCCTATGATGCGCTTCAATCTCGTCTCGTCTCCGCCTTCGTTGCCAAAACCTCAGACGCCGACGTTATCGTCGTCGACCAGATGTGGCTTGGCCAATATCTCGACAATGGCTGGATCGTTTCGCTCAACGATTTCATTGCCAATGACAGCGAGGTCGAGCTTTCGGATTTCATCCCGGAGGTGCTCTACTCCTCCAACATGTGGCGTGGGCAGATCGGCACGCTGCCGGTGGCGGCCTATGCGCAGGGCGTCATGTACCGCAAGGACATGTTCGACGAGTTCGGCATCGCCTCTCCCCCGACCGAGACCTCCGAGGACTGGACCTGGACGAAATATGTCGACACGCTGAAGTCGCTCGAAGGCAAGAGCTTTGGCGGCCAGCCGATTTTCCCGACCGTGATCTGCGGCTCGCAGCCGTCGCCGATCACCCACATGTTCACGCAGCTGTCGGTCAGTCACGGCGCAAGCTGGTTCAAGTCGTTCCCCGGCGCGCCTTGGGACTTCTCGCCGCAGCCGACCGGTCCAGCCTGGGCGAAGTCTGTGGATATCTACCGGCAGCTCTACAAGCTCTCGCCCCCGGAAGCGATCAACTATCTCTGGTTCGATGCCGGCACCCGCTTCGCCAAGGGTGATGTCGGCATGTTCTACTGGTGGACGCCCTACTTCTATTTGGTCAACAACTCCGGCTACATGACCGGCAAGAAATCAGACGTCATGGGCAAATATGCGACCGCGGCGTTACCGAAGGCCGAGGGCGTCCCGCAGACCGTCAGCCTCGGCGGCTACAGCCTGGGCATCCCGTCGAGCTCGGAGCGGCAGGACGCCGGTTTCGCCTTCATAAAATGGGCGACGTCGAAAGCGACCCAGAAGAAGATGGCGCTCTGGCCGGACCTCAACTACCAGTTCTCCGACTTCGCACGCGCGTCGCTGTATGAGGATGACGAGGTGAAGGCGATCTATCCTTATCTTGACGTGCAGTACGCCATGATGAAACAGGGCAACGGCAAGATTACAAGGCCGCCGGTTCCAGGCTACACCGCCGTGGAGAGCGTGCTCGGCCTCACTTTGAACCAACTGCTTACGGGCAATGAAGATCCGAAGGTTGCACTCGAACGCACCAATGGGCTGTTCGAGAGCATTCTGAAGGGCAATCTGATGATCCCCTATCAGAAGGAGAGCTTCGCTGACACGCTCGACGGGGCAAAGGCCCTGATCGGCAAGCTCGCCAAGGCGTAATAGAGTTCTCCTCGCGCCGGCGCGGCCGCCCGCCGCGCCGGCGAAACGAGCGAAAAAGAACTGGATCTCGCAATGAACACCACCACTTTCCGTTCGCCGCAGGTGCTTGCGCCTGTCAGGCGGAGCTTTGTCCGCCGCAACCTGCCTTATCTCCTGATCGCGCCCTCGGTCATCATGCTGCTCGCACTGATCGCTTATCCGATGCTCTTTGCCTTGCGGTCGAGCTTCTATTTCTGGAACCTGCAGGTCGGGCCGCAGCCGCTCGCCTATGTCGGCTTCGAAAACTATGCGCAGGCCTTCAATGCCTTCGACTTTAGGGCAGCGCTCGGCAACACGCTGCTCCTGTCGATCGTCGGGACGGCAATCGAGTTCGCGCTCGGTCTCGCCATTGCGCTCGTGCTGCTCAAGGCTGTCCCCGGCATGAATGTCGTGCGGGCATTGCTGATCCTGCCGACGACCATCGCCCCAATCGTGGTCGGCTTCCTGTTCCGCTATCTCTACGATCCGGGCGGAGGCCTCTTAACCTGGGTGCTGAAATCGCTGTGGTTGCCGGTGCCGGCGGAGGGCATTCTCGGCTCGCCTTCGACCGCGCTAGCCGCGATCCTCTTCGTCGACATCTGGCAGTGGACACCCTTCTTTGCCATCGTGCTTTATGCGAGCCTCCTGAGTGTTCCGGACGAAATCACCGAGGCTGCCCGGCTCGATCGCGCATCCGCCTGGACGATCCTGATGCGGATCAAGCTGCCGCTGATCAAGCGCACGGCGATCATCATCGTCATGCTGCGTTTCATGCAGATCTTCAACACCTTCGACACGGTACTCGTGTTGACACGCGGTGGACCCGGCACCTCTACCCGAACGCTCGGATACTCGCTCTATGAGCAGGGCCTGGTAAACTTCAACATCGGCCTCGTCAGCGCCATGACGTGGATCACTGTATTGATCGTCAACATCATCGTCGCCCTCTACGTCTTCTTCGCATTTCGCAATGAGGAGTGGTGATATGTCGAGCCGCACCGGTTTCTCTACCGCACTGACCTATGTCGCAGGCCTTCTGTTCCTAGCGGTCTTCATCGGCCCGATCCTCTGGTTCGTCGCGCTTGCGATCCGCCCGGCCGAGACCGCCTTCAGCATGCCGCCGCAACTGGCTTTCGAGCCCAGCCTCGACGCCTTTCGGCATATCCTCGTTGATCCCGGCACTAATGCGCCGCAGCTGGGCAACAGCCTGATCGTCGCGTCGGCGCCGTGCTCCTGAACCTGCCGTTTTCCGTGCCGGCCGCTTACGCGCTCTCCCGCTTCAAGCTGCGCGGTAAGAAGAACATCATGCTGTGGTATCTCGGCCTGTTGATGGCGCCGCCGATCGCCTTCCTGATCCCGTATTTCATTCTGATCAACCAGATCGGGCTCCAGGGCTCCTACTTCTCGATGGTGCTCGTCCTGCAGACCCTGACGATCCCGTTTTCGGTCTGGCTGATGAAGAGTTTCATCGATGAGGTGCCGGCCGAGCTCGAGGAGGCGGCCCGCGTCGACGGCGCCCGCTGGTATACGATCATGTGGCGGATCACGCTGCCGATCGTGCGTCCAGGCATCATCGTGACCTCGATGTTCGCCTTCGTCTTCGCGTGGAACAACGCCGCCTTTCCTCTGGTGCTGAGCTCCCGCTCGACCGCAACTCTGCCGATCGGAACGCTTGGTTACTTCGCCACAAGCGGCGTGACTTGGAACTACATCGCCGCCGCGGCGGTGCTCGCGATGATCCCGCCGATCATCATCTTCCTTGTGTTCGATCGATACGTCGTCCGCGGCCTCACCTTTGGTTCGGTGAAAGGCTGACCTGTCCTTGCTTGAATGGAGTTATTGAATATGAGCAAACTGAGAATGGGCGTTATTGGCGCCGGCCTTTGGGGCAACAATCACGCCCATACCTTCAACGTCCTGCCGGAGACCGAGCTCGTCGGCGTCTGCGACCTTGACGAGGGCAGGGCGCTGAAGATGAAGGAAAGCTTCGGCGCCGAGCTGGCGTTCACGGATTATGAGAAGCTGATCAACAACGCTGCGATCGACGCTGTTTCCGTCGCCACACCTGACTTCACCCATACGCCGATCGTTCTTGCAGCGCTCAAGGCCGACAAGCATGTCCTGAGCGAGAAGCCGCTTGCGACGACTGTTAAGGAGGCGGAGGAGATCGCCGAGGCTGCCGCGAAGTCGAAGGGCAAGCTGATGGTGGATTTCCACAATCGCGTAAACCCGATCCTGGCGCAGGTCCGCGACATGATCCAGAATGGCGAGATCGGTCTTGCTAGGCACGGCTCGGCCCGCCTTTCCAACACCACCTACGTGCCCTTCGAAATGCTTAGCTGGGCCAAGAAGTCGTCGGCACTGTGGTTCCTGGGCAGCCATCTGGTCGACGTCCTGCGCTTCATTCTGGCCGACGAGGTTGAGCGTGTGTACTCGGTTGCCCGCTCCGGTACGCTGGCGAAGGGCGGGGTGGACACGAAGGACTTCCACTCGTCGATACTAGAGTTCTCCAAAGGCACGGTCGTGACCATGGAGAACAGCTGGATCCTGTCGAAGGACAATCCGTCGCTCGTCGACTTCAAGATTGAGTTCGTCGGCGAAAAGGGCCAGGTCCAGGCCGATCCGACCCACAATGGCGGCCTGCGGCGCATCGTCGACGGGGGGCTCAGATATAACGACTATATCGGCATTACCCCGACGGGCGAGACCCGTATCGGCGGCTTCGTGCTCGAGTCGATCGCGCGCTTCATCGACAGCGTCGTTCGAGGCACACCGCTTCTCGCCGATGCTGAGGATGGTCTCGCGAACACCAAGATCCTTGCAGCGATTGAGGAATCGGTTGCCACTGGCAAGGCCGTGACCGTCGGCTGACGAATAACACTAAGCATTCAGGGCGAGCCGGCCGGACAAGTTGGCTTGCCCTGCTCAAGAACACTGGGAGTAGTACTTGATATGGCGTCCATGACCTTTGAGACAATAGGCAAGACCTATCCGGACGGGACCGTTGCCGTTGCCAATGTCAGCTTTGCGGTCGCTGATGGCGAGTTCGTCGTGCTGGTCGGCCCTTCGGGTTGTGGCAAATCCACCTTGCTCAGAATGGCGGCGGGGCTCGAAACGCTAAACAGCGGCCGTCTGCTGATGGACGACAAGGATGTCACCTATGTCGAACCGCAGGACCGTGACATCGCAATGGTGTTCCAGAACTACGCGCTCTATCCGCATATGACCGTCTACGAGAACATGGCCTTCGGCCTTCAGCAGCGAAAGATGCCGAAGGACAAGATCGACAGGCTCGTGCGGGACGCCGCCGAGATGCTGGATCTCACGCGATACCTTCAGCGCAAGCCCGGCGCCTTGTCCGGCGGCCAGCGCCAGCGTGTGGCCATGGGCCGCGCCATCGTCCGTCATCCGATGGCCTTCCTGATGGATGAACCGCTTTCGAACCTCGATGCGAAGCTCCGCGTGCAGATGCGGGGAGAGCTCAAGCTCCTCAATCAGCGCCTCGGCGTCACCACGCTCTATGTCACCCATGACCAGGTCGAGGCGATGACCATGGGGGATCGTATCGCGGTGCTGAAGCCGGTACGCGATGCAAACGAGAGCAACCTCCAGCAGATCGACACGCCGCAGAACCTCTATGACAAGCCGGCCAATTTGTTCGTTGCCGGCTTCATCGGCTCGCCTGCCATGAACTTCGTTCGAGTGGACCTGAAGGCCGACGGGGCAGCTTTTCGCGGGACCGTGAAGGGCACGGACATTTCTTTCCTCGTTCCGGCAAACTCCGCACTCGCAGGACATGCCGGAAAAGAGGTGATCGCCGGCATTCGACCGGAGATGTTTCGGGTCTGTTCGCAACGCGACGCACTGTTTGATGAGCCAGTACCGGTCGCCGAGGCCCTTGGTGCAGATACCTTCGTCTTCTTCGATATCGCGTCCCCGCCGGTCGGTGTGAATGAAGCAGAAGACAACGAAGACTTCATCCTCAAGGGCAAGAACCGGCTGGTGGCGCGCATTCCTCCGGAGTCTACGCCGGCAGCTAATCAGCGACTTCCGTTGTCAGTCGACCTCGACAAACTGCATTGGTTCGACCCGGTGACTGGGCTCGCCATCCGGGACTGAGCATGAAACGGGACCTGCTCGAGCCCGAAAGCGCTTCCCTTGCCTCCCAAGGCACCTTTGGCTGCCGTCGCACAGGTCCCGACGGCAGCCTCATTTTTTTAAGCGATTGCAACTCTGAGGAGGGGTCGTGAAACACGTTCCGATCGTTGGCAAATTTTTCGTCATCATTGCACTCTTTGGATCGATAGCGGTCGCGCTCACGCTCTATCAGAGCAAGCGGATGTTCGAGGTGAGCACAAGGTATAGCGACCTGCTCAACAAGGATGCTGCAGCCACTCTTTACCTGACGCAGGCGAACCGAAGCCTGGAGGCCGCGCGGTCGAGCATCAGCGATATGATGATGACGCGGGCGAAGGAGGCGAGGGCGAAACCTGAGGCCGCTCTGAAGGATGCGCAGACGAATTTTTTGAAATCGATGGATCAAGCGATCGCTGCTGCACCCGGGAGTACCGAACTTTCGCAGCTGAAATCGGACGGATTCTCGCTGCTAAACGATGCATGTGGCGCCGCAATCGCCGTTGGGCGCGGGGCGGCAAGCGAAGCCGAACTTGCCACGGTCCAGCAGCTGTTCCTGAGCTTGTGCCAGCCGGCATTTGCGGCGATATCGCCGCGCTTCATCGCCGTTGCAAACCAGATGGCGATGGCGTCCGAGCAGAAGCGGATTGACGTTACCCAGACCGCCAGGACGACGTCGGTCTGGACGCTTGGCGCAACCGCGTTCGCTCTGCTCTTCGTCTCCGCATTCGGGTTCCTGGCGGTCCGCTCCTGGCTGGTGAAGCCAATCGGGGCAATAGCCGAGACGATGAAAGTGATTGCCAGCGGAGACATGGCTGCAACGGTTCGTGGGGCCGACCGGCGCGATGAGATTGGCGCGATGGCCCGGGCCGTGCAGGTCTTCAGGGATAATGAACTGCGGGCGCGCGAGCTCGAGGAGAGCGTCGAGGCCAGTCGAAATACGGCTGAGAAGGATCGTGCTCGCTCGGCTGAAGCGGAGCGTATCCGGGCTCAAACGCTCGCTGCGACGACCGCTGAACTGGCCGAGGCATTGCAGCAGCTGGCAAATCGCAATCTTGCCTTCAGGCTGGAGAACCCGTTTGCCGAGGATTTCGAGACGCTGCGGTCCGACTTCAATGCAGCGGTTGGCCAGCTTTCCGGCAGTTTGCACGCGGTTTCGTCCGCGACGGGATCGATTGACGCAGGAGCCCACGAGCTGGCGCAGAGCGCGCAGGATCTTTTCAGGCGCACCGAGCAACAGGCGGCCACGCTAGAGCAAACCGCAGCGGCGCTTGATCAGATCACGCAAAATGTCGTCGGATCCTCTAAGCGCACCGACGAGGCGCGTGAGCTGGCGGTCGAGGCAAATAGATCAGCGCGGCGATCCGCCGAAGTCGTCCGCAAGGCAGTGTCGGCGATGCAGCGGATTGAGCAATCGTCCGCTGAGATAACAAATATCGTTTCCGTCATCGACGAGATTGCGTTTCAGACCAATCTATTGGCGCTGAACGCCGGCGTGGAAGCGGCGCGATCAGGAGAGGCCGGCAAGGGGTTTGCCGTTGTCGCCCAGGAGGTTCGTGAACTTGCCCAACGGTCCGCCTTGGCGGCTAAAGACATCAAGGACCTCATACACAATTCTGCGCTCGAGGTCACCGATGGTGTGCAATTGGTTCGCGACACCGGCGAGGTCCTCGAACTAATCGAAAGTCAAATCCTGCGGATCAACAGCCAGCTGGACGCGGTGGCAGCGGCGGCCAACGATCAGTCGGTGGCGCTTGCCGAGGTGAACCGGGCCGTCAACCAGATGGATGATGTGACACAGCAAAATGCTGCCATGGCGGAGGAATCCACCGCCGCCAGTGTTGCACTGGCCAACGAGGTAAGGCGCCTTCGCGGTATCGTTTCGGGCTTCCAACTAGAAAATAAGAGGAGCGCTTCGCTTGCAAATGAAGGGATGACGGACCCGGACGGGGCGCCAAGGGTCTCACCGGCTCGGCGCATGCTTGCGGTGGTTGCAAACGCTCTCGCCGTCGATAGCAAAACTGCCGACGCCCCGGACGAAGTGATTGCACCGGGGCAATAATTCCGGTGCGGTCACTATTGATGCAGCTCTTACGAATCAGATTCTGGGACTGCGAGTATTGACTAACGAAGAACTTGAATAGCTCCTGCTCGACTGGAGTTCCGCACGATTTGTCGAGTGGCAAAACGGGAGGATGACGCTCCGACAAGGTGAGGCACCTGCTGGGTCCGAAGACAGCATCCATGAGATCCTCTTGTATGCCGGCGTAAAACCCCTCTGGCGGGTGTCTCCCGCAGCGCAAGCAAGCTTCGCCACGACAAACGTTGGGCGCGGAACACTTCCAGTGAGACTGGTGTCGATTAAGTACTTCCGTTCTCTTGCTCTTCAGATGCCATAGCCGCGACTACACTAGCTGCCGGATCAGGCCATAAGGAGGGTGATGTTGTCCTGGACGTAGGTTTCGAGGCTGCGTGCCGGCCTTCCGGTCAGCACCTCGACGTCAGCGGTGACGAGGGCAGTCCAGCCCTCACGGACCGGATAGAAAATCGATGCGAGGAACGAGGCGTAATCGGCCGGTACGCCTACGCCGGTCAGAATGCCGATGAATGTTTCGTCGTTGAGGGGATTGTAGGCGACGTCTTTCCCGATTGCCGCCGAAATGAGCTTGGCCGCCTCGGCGTAGCCGAGAGCTTCGGGGCCTGTCAGGTTGAAGGCTCTGTTGTCGAACTTCTCGGTTGTTAGGGCCGCTGCTGCGCTTTCGGCGATGTCGCGCGCATCGATGAAGCTGGACTTCCCGTCTGCAGCCGGAACGGCGATCTCGCCGTGGTCGATGCCGGCCTTCCAGAATGTGTGGAAGTTGTCGGCAAACCAGTTCGGACGCAGGATGACGTAGGGAACGCCGGTTTTTTCGAGTGCGATCTCAACCTGCCGGTAAGGGATACTGTCATCGGCATCGACGCCGAGTACGCTCTGAAAAACGACTTTGACGTTGGCGGCGGCGGCGGCCGCGATCACCGGCAACAGCAGGCCCTTGGAATCGACGTATCCGGTCGGCAGCATGACGTAGGCGGCATCGACGTCGGCGAAGGCTGGTGCGATGGTCGCCGGGTTGGCGAAATCGAACACGACGCCTTCAGCGCCCTCCACTGACTTGCCAGAACGCGAAGCGGCGCGGACTGCGTAACCCTTGGCCTGGAGTACCTTGACGAGGGGCGTGCCGACATTCCCGGTTGCGCCGAGAACGAGAATCTTGCCTTTCATTAACAATCTCCTTAGTATCTATTGGAAACCTTGTTTCTGATAGATAGATACAGTCCGATTGCACTGAAAGAAAGAGGGCACTTTCGGGTCACGTGGTTACTTCAAGGAAACCGTTGAAACGAAAGCAAAGGAAAAACAAAGATGAAGCACGCCTATAATGTTTTTGAAGACCGGTGTCCGACGCGGCTCGTTCTTGACCGGCTGGCGGATAAATGGGCGCTTCTAATCCTTGACCGGCTGGAAGGCGAGCCGGTACGCTTCAACCATCTCAGGCGGGATATAAAGGGCATTTCCCAGAAAGTGCTCTCCCAGACGCTGAAGAAGCTGGAACGTGACGGCCTGATCTCAAGGGCGATTTTTCCGACGGTACCGGTGACGGTGGAATATACGCTGACGTCTCTTGGGCGGACACTGACAGAAACCGTTTCGGCGCTGGCACATTGGGCGGAGCACAATATGGATGCCGTGCTGGCTGCCCAGCAGGCCTATGATGCCCGTGCATAACGCCGGGCTTTTGCTTCAGCCTTTGCATTTTACTCCCGCAGGCTTCGGCGCTTGGGATACCGATTTTGCCCATGTGATGAAGGCCGAGATCGGCGCGACCCAGGTATGGGCCGATTTCAACGTGTGCCTCGCAGCTGACATGCTGAAGAAGCTGCTGCAATGGCGTTCCAGATCAACAACGAAGTCATTCCTCCGGATCTGCCCGCTTCGCTGGCGATGGCAGTATGGTTCCTGCAGGCGCTACTGTGGGCATTGCGCCCTGGAACGAGTCATCGTCGTTGTCTTGGCGCTTGCGGTGCCGCTGGCTTGCGGCGATACTGCTGTTCTCAAATTTCGGGGTAGCGCCCCGTCCCTGGCCTAGTCATCAGGGCGATGTCGCTGATCCGGCGGTGCGGCGGGTGAGCTTCACCCGTTCAACGAAGATCGGTCACCCGGTTGCTGCGGTTCAGACGGCAACTTTCGGCGCAATCACGAAATCGGGCCACATCCGCATGTCGATGGAGCGGATAATTGTCCACAAGAAGATTGTCGATGGCGTGGTCGAGAAGCTGGTGGCAAAGACGGAGACGCTGCCTGCGGCGATCCCCTCAAGGACCGTCCTTCCTTGCAGATCGAAAGCGGTATGTGCCACAGAAGCGGTCCTACCGTTCAGGAGGAGGCAAAGACACCACTCGGCAGTATAAGGTCACCTGACATCGGCTGTTTCGGCGGACGGGGGGCAGGGTGTTGGGCGCGTCACCCGGCACAGATCCCACGCCCGGCCTTAGGAATGGTATGAAAATTAAGGCTCTATATTGTCGGCACTCTATAGCCTCCAGCAGAGGCTGAGCTCAGCCTTGGGCATCAGTAAAGAACTTCATGAATCGCTTGCGGGAGCGCTCGATATGATCTCTCATCGCCGCCTCGGCCCCTTTAGGATTCCTGTCTTTGATTGCGGCTAGAATCCGCGCATGCTCCTTGTTTGCATCGGAAGTCGCCCGCGTGTGAAAATAGAGGCGGAAAAGATGCACGTGGGTGTGAAGACGTGCCAGCGCCTCGTGAATGAGTCCGTTTCCGCTGCCGACAGCAATTGCATCATGAAAGGCGCCGTCGCTTTGCGCGAAGCGGCTGTAGGCAGAACGCGCATCCTCGTTGCGGATTTGACGCATATCCGAATCGATGGCTTCGAGCGATGTGATGGCCTCGGCAGACATAAGCTTCGCCGCCTGGGCTGCCGCAAATGGCTCCACCAGCATGCGAAGGTCGTAAAGCTGCTCCAACCCCGACAGATCCATCTGCGGCGCTGCGCTGTATCCGATGAGGTGCGTCTTTACCACCAGCCCCTGAGCTTCAAGCCGTGAAAGCGCTTCGCGGATGGGTGTTTGCGAGACGCCGAGTTCCCGCACCAGATTGTCGACGGCAATTCGACCACCAGGCGGGATCTTCAGTGACATGAGCTGTGAGTAGATGGCCCCATAGACCTCATCGCCGAGCCGGGTGGGGCGCCGTAGCAATCCTGTGTCGCCGTTCTTCAGCTCACCATTTCGATTCGTCATTTTTAAAATTCCTTCTTGACGCAGCAATTTCTTATCAACATAGTTCGGAAAATGCAATCAGATATCCGATCGGATTTGATCTATGATTACGGTTTCCGTGGATAATATTCGCGAAGTTGCCGGGCTGGCCCTCCACCGCGCCAGCGTACCGGAAGAGCACGCATCAGAGCAGCTTGATCTCTTGTTGGAAGCCGATTTGAGGGGAGTACCCTCCCACGGGCTGTTGCGCCTCAGTCGCATCATTCGCCGGATTGAGAACGGCGTTACGGACCCGCACGCCCGGGGCGAGCATAGATGGCGCAAGGAGGCGTTTCTCGCCGTCGACGGTCAGCGCGGTCTTGGGCCGGTCGTCGCGAACCGGGCGATTACTTCGTTGATTGAGCGTGCGAAGGTCACCGGCATTGCCGTCGCTGCCATCCGCAATTCTAATCACATAGGGATGCTCGGCTGGTACGCAGAGCGTGTCGCAGAGCACGGTTTATCGATCATTGCACTGTCAACGAGCGAGGCGCTTGTTCATCCCTGGGGCGGGCGCAAGGCCATGATCGGGACCAATCCGATAGCAATAGGCGTGCCGACGGGTGGTGCTCCCTTCATGATGGATACGGCGACGAGTGTTGTTTCGATGGGCGAGATTCACGATCACGCCAACCGGCGCCAGCCAATCCCCCCTCATTGGGCGCTGGATGAAAACGGAAATCCCACCACAGACGCGGCCGCCGCGAAGAAGGGGGCAATTGCTCCCTTTGGTCAAGCAAAAGGATACGCCTTGGGCCTCGGCTTTGAGCTGCTTGTGACAAGCCTGGCCGGAGCCGCGATCGGACGAGACGTCACGGGAACGCTCGACGATACGACGGTGTGCAACAAGGGAGACCTATTCATTGTCATCGACGGTCCGCAACGGGACCTGCAGGCCTATCTCGAGGCACTCCGCGCGTTGGAGCCAGCAGATGGCTTTCCGGCCGTCGTGATCCCTGGAGAGCGCGGGCGAGCCTGTCGCGACCAGCGCCTGAAGGAGGGCGTGCCGCTTGCTGAGGAAGTCTGGCAACAAATTCAAGTTCTAGCCGGCCTTGGTGCTGCTGAATGAAACAGGAGGTTTTATTGACTCTATTTGGAGCCCTGCGCACCCCGCGCAATCTCGTTTTCGGGGCCGGCCAACGCGCCGCCCTACCGGGCTATGCCGCAAAGCTCGGTCGTCGTGCGCTAGTCGTCACGGACGCTCGCTTGAGCAACGAGGCAGATTTTCGCAAGATGGTGGGCGGTCTGGCGTCGTCAGGTGTGGCAGTGCGCGTTTTCGACGGCACCATTGCGGAACTCCCGCTTGAGTGCATCGCTCAGGGTGTGGAAGCCGGCCGCAAATTTGGTGCAGACCTCGTCATCGGCATCGGCGGCGGCAGCTGCCTGGACGCTGCCAAGGTTTGTGCACTGCTTCTCGCACACAAGGGTAAGCCCAGCGACTATTATGGCGAGTTCAAGGTCGCCGGTCCCATATTGCCGCTGATTCTTCTGCCAACCACCTCCGGGACCGGCTCTGAGGTAACGCCGGTGGCAGTCATCACAGATCCCGATCGAGCTGTGAAAGTCGGAATTGCAAGTCCGGAACTGATTTGCCACACGGCGATCTGCGATCCTGAACTGACGTACTCCTGTCCGCCCAGCCTCACCGCAGTTTCCGGTGCCGACGCGCTCACACATGCAATCGAGGCCTACACGACCATTCGTCGCACACCGACCGACACGATCGTGCATGATCATGTCTTCCTGGGCAAAAACGCCCTGAGCGATGCCTATGCCCTGCTGGCCATATCCCACATCTCTTGCAGCATTAAACGTGCTTATGATCATGGCGACGATCACACAGCGCGCGAACGCCTGATGCTGGGGGCGACGACAGCAGGTCTTGCTTTCGGGACGGCCGGGACTGCAGCGGCTCACGCCGTCCAGTATCCGATTGGAGCCATGACCCACACGGCCCACGGCGCGGGCGTCGCTGTCATGATGCCCTACGTAATGGAGCTCAATCGCAATTTTTGCGAGCCGGAACTGGTCGAGATTGGCAAGGCCATGGGACTTGATCTTGAGGGCCGATCCTCGTTCGACGCTGCCAGCGAGACGATAGATGCGGTTGCAGCACTCTTCGCGTCGATTGGAATCCCGAAGTCGATTGCCGACTTGGGAATCGTGGAGGCTCAGTTGCCGCAAGTTGCCGAACAGGCGATGGGCAGTGCCAGACTGATCAAGAACAATCCGCGCCCTCTCGATCCGACAGTCATGACCAGTCTGGTCGGCGCTGCCTTCACGGGTGATCGAATTGGACTGAGGAACGATGTAAAAGCATGGAAGGTAAATTGACAATGACGCAAACAATGACGTCCCAGATCAGCTTTGACCTCAAACAAGTCCCTACTGACCTCTATATTGCTGGAAAGTGGCGCCCTGGAGCCTCGGCTAGGCGCATCGACGTTCTTGACCCGTCTACCGGTCTTGTCATCTCAGACGTTGCCGACGCAACGATCGAAGATGCTCTAGACGCTGTTCAGGCGGCGTACGATGCGGGGCCGGCCTGGGCGGCGACAGCACCGCGGAAAAGATCAGAGATTCTGCGCCGATGCTTTGAGCTGATGGTCGAGCGAAAGGACATGTTGGCGGAGTTGATCAGCCTCGAAAACGGCAAGGCATTGAGTGACGCCCACGGTGAAGTGACCTACGCCGCCGAGTTCTTTCGCTGGTTCTCGGAAGAAGCAGTTCGCCTGAACGGCGAAATCTCGACCGCCCCCTCAGGGGCGAACAAGATCGTGGTTCAACATCAACCGATTGGCGTTGCAGTCCTGGTGACACCCTGGAACTTTCCCGCAGCGATGGCTACACGCAAAATCGCACCGGCCCTTGCCGCCGGCTGCACCTGCGTGCTGAAACCGGCGACAGAGACGCCGTTGACCGCCTATGCGCTTGCCGCACTGTATGCTGAGGCGGGGGTGCCGGATGGTGTTGTCAATGTGATCACGACTGAACGGTCAGGCGCCGTGGTCAGCAAAATGTTGCATGATCCGCGTGTCCGCAAATTGTCATTTACCGGTTCTACTGAAGTCGGTCGAAAGCTTCTGCACGAGGCGGCCGACACAATCATCTCCTGCTCAATGGAACTTGGTGGCAATGCACCATTCATAGTTTTCGATGACGCTGACCTGGATGCCGCCATCGAGGGCGCGATGGTTGCTAAGATGCGCAATGGCGGCGAAGCCTGCACAGCTGCTAACCGCTTCTATGTGCAAACGGGTATCGTCGAAGCTTTCTCGCAAAAGCTTACGGAACGCATGGCGGCACTGACGGTCGGAGCAGGCTACTCCAAATCCACCCAGTGCGGTCCGGTCATCAATAGGAAGGCACTCGATCGAATTGGTGGCCTGGTGACCGACGCGACCGAGCGCGGGGGGAAGGTGCTCACGGGAGGTACTGCCCTTGATCAAGACGGCTTTTACTTCCCACCCACGGTTATTCGCGATGTCCCAGCTGATGCGGCGATTGCCAACGAGGAAATCTTTGGGCCGATCGCCGCCTTGAGCACCTTCGAAAGCGAAGATGAGGTTATCGCTGCGGCCAACAACACCGAATACGGCCTGATCGCCTACGTCTTCACGCGTGATCTGGGCCGCGGCCTCCGCGTTGCGGAAAGGCTTGAGGCTGGAATGATAGGTCTCAACCGTGGCCTGGCATCAGATCCAGCCGCACCGTTCGGCGGCGTAAAGCAAAGCGGACTTGGGCGAGAAGGAGCTCATCATGGCATCCTGGAATTTTGCGAGACCAAGTACATTGCTGTGACCTGGTAACAGCTTGAGAAACTCCTGATCCGGGAACAACAAACAAAAACGAGGTAAAGATGTCGCTGACAAATCCTATCAGATCTGAAATCGCCGACGAGGTGTTCCGAACGCGTGGTGTGTTGACAGAAGTCGTGCCCTTTTCACAGCGGCACCCTGATTTCGAGCTGACGGACTCCTATTGGGTGGTGGAGGAAATGCGTCGGAGGCGAGAAGCAAATGGGGAGAAGATTATCGGTCGGAAGATCGGCTTCACAAACTCAGCCGCTTGGGCAGGCTACGGCATCACTGGGCCGCTCTGGAATTATCTCTACGATACGACGACGTTTCAGCTGAGCGAGACGAGCACCCTTGAGGTTCGCAATTGGCCGAATGTCCGTATGGAGGCGGAGGTTGCGCTGGGTCTCAAGGCTGCGCCCAATACTCAGATGAACGAAGAAGAGCTGCTGGACTGCGTGGAGTGGGTGGCACTTGATTTCGAGGTCTGCACGTCAATCTTTCCGGACTGGCAATTCAAGGTCGCCGACGGCGCAGCCACTGGTGTCCATGTTGCTTTGCTTCTTGGCGAGCGACACCCGATTGCTGGCGACCACGGGAAGTGGGCAGCGCAACTTGAGAGTTTTACTGCCACGTTGTCCAGCGACGAGGGTTTGTCCGCGACCGGAGGGGGAGCTCAAGTGCTTGGGGGCCCGATCAAGGCCTTTCGCTACCTGGTGCGTGAGCTGGAGCGCTTTGGTGGCCAGCCGTTGGCTTCCGGCGACATCGTCACCACCGGTACATTAACGGTCGCCCTGCCTGCCCAATCTGGCCAGCGATGGAAGGCGACGACGTCCGGGATCGCATTCGAGGAGATCAGCCTGGATCTTGTCTAGCAGGCGCAACCGCCCGCCTGATGAAACAACCGGAAATCAAGAAAGGAGATGAGGGGATGACCTATTTTTCAAGATCCGAAATGACACGCAGAAGCGAGGCGCTGCGGCAGAAACTCGCTGCCGCAAACATCGACTTCGCGTTCATGCATACGGCTGACAGCGTCTTTTACATGAGCGGTGTCCCGCTGCTTTCGGAGTGGGGCCGACCCATGTGGGCGATACTGCCCGTATCCGGCACCAGCGCCGTTTGCGGGGCAGCGCTCGAACAAGAGACCATGGAAGCTCACAGCGTTTTCGACGAGGTTCTCGCTTATGGGGATGACGAGAATGTCGTCCATACCAGCCTCAGGATGTGCGCCGATTTCATTGCCCGACAGAGTTCAGGCACAGTTCGCATCGGGATCGAGGAAGCGCTCATGCCGGTCGGCATCCATCGCGCTCTGACAGCCAGGTTCTCACAGGCGGAATTTGTTGAGATCAGCCCACTGATTGAGGACCTGCGTCTCATCAAATCCGATGAAGAGGTCCGTCTTCTCGAACTCGGCGGCCAGTTGGCAAAAATTGGCGCAAATGCGTTTCTTGAAGCTCTTCACGAGAACGTCACCGAGCTTGCGGTGGCAGCGCACGCAGTCGCTGAGACGAACAAGGCAATGGGAGCATTGTCCATCAATGGTCTCACGAGCACCTATGCCTACGCCCAGTTTGGCGATCACACACTCACGCCGCATCTGCATCCGACCAGTCGGCGGCTGAAACGTGGCGATCTGGTTGCACTGAACATCTTCCCCGTGATGTGGGGCTACTGCACCGAACTTGAACGCACGTTTGTGTTCGGTGAGCCGACGCAGGCTCAGAAGAAGCCGCTCGACGCGGTGAATGAAGCCTTCGATGCCATCAAGCTGGCGCTTCAGCCGGGCGTCACCATGTCAGACATGGCGCTTATGGAACGCGAGATTTTCCGAAAGGTCGACCTTGCCGACTACGTGCGCCACGGAACCGGACATGCGCTCGGTATCATGATCGGTGCTGGCGGACGCGAAGAGCGTGGAGAGTTGCGGGTCTACAATTCCGGAAAGCTCATGGCCAACATGGTCAATTCGGTCGAGCCTGCGGTCTACATACCGGGTGTCGGCGGCTTCCGACATTCTGATGTGATGCTCATCACCGAAGATGGTGCCAGGAACACTACCGACTTTCCGCGTGACATCGGTTTTTGAGATGTGGTGAGCGCGGCGCGAGGAGGAATCGCGCGCCAGCTAAGAGCAAAGAAGGAGGCAAGATGACGCCGCCCAAGGCGTCCACAGCAGTACATCCAATCAGCATAAACTCAACAGAGGGAACTCAAAAATGAAAAAAGCACAGATTCAATCCAGCGGCTGGGCGACATCTTCGCGCCGTCTCTTCCTGGCAGCCTGCGTCAGCGCAGCATCCCTTGCCGCTTTGCTGGGTCCGAGCCCAGCGGCGGCCGACGACAGCGAGATCGTTTTGGGAGCATTGATGCCACTTTCTGGCGCAGGCGGTCCATTCGGTCAGGAAATGCTCGCTTCGGCGAAAGTTGCACTCGAGGAGATCAACGCGGCCGGCGGACCCTTGGGTCGTAAGATCAGACTTGTTGAGGAGAACGACGAGACCAATGCTGAGGCTGGCGTTCGCGCTGCGCGCAAGCTCGTTGACGTCGACAAGGTGAGCGCAATCTTCGGAACCTGGGCAAGCAGCGTCACGCTTGCCGTTGCACCCATTGTCCAAGAGAAGGGCTTGATCCTGCTGTCCAATTCGGGTGCGAGCCGCATCACGGAAGTCCAGAAGAAGGGACATGTGTTCCGGCTTGAACCGGACGACCTGCTGTTCGGAAAGGCTTACGCCGAATACGCCGCCCAGCAAGGCTGGAAAAAGGCAGCGGTCCTCGGCTTGAACGTACCCTTCACCCAGAGCACAGTTGACGCTCTGAAGCAGCGCTTCGAAGAGCGCGGCGGCAAGATCACGAGCTTCGTCACGTATAACGAGGAGCAAACGACTTTCACCACGGAAGTTGCGCGCGTCCTGTCTGACCAGCCCGACTTCGTCCACATCTCTGGCTACGAACCAGACACGATCGCGATCCTGAAGGCTGCTTACCAGTCAGGCTTGACCACCCGCTTTATCGTCCCGGGCTTTTCTGTCAGTGCCGACTTGATCAAGAATGCCGGTCCTGCAGCGGACGGCCTGCTTCTGGTCGAAGAGGGCGTTTCCGAGGACTCGCCCGCCTATCAGCGGCTCGCGAAACAGCTAGGCTCTGATCGCTACTACTCCTTCGGCGCGCAGGCCTATGACGAAATGGTCATTCTTGCGCTTGCGATCGAAGCGGCAAAGTCGACAGACGGCAAGGCGCTTGACAAGGCGATCCGTGAGATCACCGGCACTGGCGGCACCAAGGTCACGTCGTTTGCTGAAGGGGTGGCAGCGCTGCGAAAGGGCGAGCGCATCGACTACGACGGCGCGTCGGGACCGCTCGACTTCGATGCCAACGGCAACATTGCAAAGGCGAACTTCCGCGTTTCCAAGGTCAAGGACGGCAAGACCGCTCCTGTCGGGAAGATCAGCGAAGTGCAGTTTTAATCGCACCGATCAAGGCGCCGCATTGGTGCGGCGCCTTCAGCCGAAGGTAACGCCACGATGGAATTCAAGATCTACCTCATCTCGGCGCTCGTGATGGCTGCGATATGGAGTCTGCCAGCGGCAGCCATTTCGCTCATCTACGGTGTGCTGCGCTATCCCAATTTTGCAATCCCCGAGTTCATGACGCTCGGTGCCTATCTCACGCTTCTTCTCTGCGGTTTCTCATTGCCGCTGTGGGCGGCTGGGCTTCTGGCGGCGGTCGTTACAGGCCTTATTGCGCTTGCGGTCGACCAGACGGCTTTCCGCTTCGTGCGGAAGGCTGGAATTCTCCCGCCGGTGCTGCTTTCCTTGGGGCTGATGCTGGTCCTGCAAAATTTGGTTCGTTTCGGATGGGGCAACGGAAACCTGCAGTTCCCGATCCTGCCGATGCGACCGTTCATCATTGCCGGCTTCATCATCACGCCGGTGCAAGCAGCAATCATCGGGCTGGTCATCGTCATTCTTGCAGGGGTTTTCCTGGGCCTGCGCTACACCGAGTTTGGTCGCGCGGTACGAGCAACGTCGACCAATCCCGAGCTTGCCATCGTAACAGGTGTCCAGCCTGAACGGGTTTATGGCGCCGTCTTGTTTGCAGCCGGCTTCCTCGCTGCCGTCGGCGGAATTGTGCTGGCGACCGAGACCTCTCTTAATCCGCTTCTTGGCTGGCGCGTTCTGATACCACTTTTCGCAGTCGCGATCCTGGGCGGTCTTGGAAGCGTTGTCGGTGCAGCACTTGCCGCGGTACTGGTGGGCCTGACGTCAGAGTTCAGCCTCTTCATCCTGCCATCGAGCTATAAAACCGCGCTGGCATTTCTCGTACTTACCCTCGTCTTGCTGGTTCGCCCAAGCGGCCTTGTGAAATCCAGGAGCTAAGCCATGATCGACTATCTCATCGCGATCCTGATTTTTGCGGGCATCTACGGATTTGTGGCCCTCGGTCTCAACATCCAATGGGGCTTGACCGGGCTTATCAATCTGGGTCAGGTCGCATTCTTCGCAGTTGGCGCTTACACGTTTGCCCTTCTTTCGAAAGCGGGCGTTCCCTTTCTGCTGGCGGTCGGAGTGGCGACGGCCTTGAGCGGTGTCTTCGGTGCTGCCGTTGCAATGTTTACACCGCGTCTGCGCGAGGATTATCTCGCCATTGTAACACTCGGTTTCAGCGAGTTCGTCAGGTTGGTCCTGCTGAATGAGAAATGGCTGGCTGGGGGACCTGACGGGGTTGCAGGCGTACCGCGTCCCGCATCATTCCCCGGACTTGGATCGGAGACTTCCTTTCTGGTCGTCACGGCACTCGCGCTTGCGTTCGCCTTCTGGTTCACCCGGCGTATCGAGCGTTACCCGATCGGGCGGACGCTCAAGGCGATCCGGGAAGACGAAGGCGTTGTCACGTCCGTCGGCAAGGTTGCACTGGCATACAAGACAAAAGCATTCCTGTTGGGCGCAGCTTTGGCTGGCTTGGGTGGTGCGTTTTTTGCCAGCTACCTCAGCTACATCTCGCCGGATATGTTTGGTCCGAACGTGAGCATTTACGTCCTTGCGGCCGTCTTGATTGGCGCCCAGGGCTCGAGCGTGGCAACTCTCCTGAGCACGGCTCTGGTTGCTGCGCTTCTTGAAGGGACGCGCCTGCTCAAGGACTACATCACATTTGTCGATGGTGTGGAATTGGCGGCCCTGCGCCTGATGGTGCTCGGACTTGCACTGATCGCGATCGTAATGGTTCGCTACCGCCCGGGGAGGGCATGATGAAACAGATACTCGAGATCAAGGACGTCAGCCGGCGTTTTGGAGGCCTGCAGGCCGTCAACAAATGCCGGTTCTCCGTCCGCGCCGGCAGCATAACCGGGCTCGTCGGGCCGAACGGAGCTGGAAAGTCCACCCTTTTCAGCTTGGTCAGTGGCTTCGTTCGCCCCGACAGCGGCGAGGTCCTGTTCGATGGGAACCACATCGAAAAGCTGAGCGCGCACGATATCGCCCGGCTCGGCCTTCGCCGCACGTTTCAGATTCCGCGCGAACTCAAACAGATGACCGTGCTTGAGAACCTCCTGCTGGTGCCCGAGGGGCAGTTCGGCGACCAGGTGCGGTCGGTCCTCTTGCCCGGCAAGCGCGTTCGCGACGAAGAAAGGATCAACCTGCAGAAGGCGCAGGGGGTCTTGGAAATGGTCGGCTTGGGTGAAAAGGCTCAACACCCGGCAGCCCTACTTTCGGGTGGTCAGAAAAAGCTTCTTGAACTTGCCCGCTGCCTGATGGCTGACCCAAAGCTGTTGTTGCTCGACGAGCCTACCGCCGGAGTCAATCCGACCCTCATACGACATCTGATGGCGGTTCTCAGGCGCATCCATGCCTCTGGTGTGACGCTGTTGATCATCGAGCACAACATGACGGTCATCATGGAACTGTGCGAGCGGGTGATCGTCATGGACAGGGGGCAGGTAATTGCCGCAGGCACGCCTGTTGAGATTCAATCGAACAAGGAAGTGCTGGACGCCTATCTTGGAGGGGTGAGCGCATGAACAAGAAGATCATTTTAACAGCCGAGTCCCTTGTCGCCGGTTACGGCGAGATGCAGATCTTGCATGGAGTGAGCCTAGAGTTGGCCGCAGGTGAGATCGTCACCATTATCGGTCCGAATGGTTGCGGTAAGTCAACTTTATTGAAGACACTTGCGGGCCTGTTGAGGCCCAAAGCGGGAACCATCAAGCTGAAGGGGATCGATATCACCCTTGCTCCGACGCGTGATCGTTTGCGCTCCGGTCTGGGATATGTGCCTCAGGTGCGCAACGTATTCGCCACGATGAGCGTCGAAGAAAACCTGCGTATGGGTCTTTTTGCCGTCCCGGGTTCGGTCAAGGAGCGGCAAGCGGTGGTGCGTGAAATTCTGCCCAACCTGGCCGATTACTGGACAGCGACCGCTGGCAAGCTAAGCGGCGGCCAGCAGCAGGTCGTGGCGCTCGGCAGGGCGCTCATGGCTGGACCCTCGGTCTTGCTGCTTGACGAACCAAGCGCTGGCCTGTCGCCCAAGGCGACAGACGAAGTATTCCAGCACATACGCGAGATAAGTCATCGACAAGGCGTCGGCGTGCTGCTGGTTGAGCAGAATGCTCATAAGGCGCTGGAGATTTCCGATCGCTGCTACATTCTTGCAGAGGGAAAAAACCAGATTGATGGGAGCGCCGAGAGCATCATGAACAATCCCGTCGTCGGAAAGATCTATCTTGGCGCCCACGCTGAAGCAGTTTGAAGGACGGTCAGGTGCGGCCGCAGCCGCCAGCTTCTGAAGTTTTCGACTTTGTCGAGAAAGCGGAAGCAGCGCGATCCGCCGACTGCTCAAGCGGCTGCTAACGGTAGCCGCTTGATAGATTCTCTAAGACGAACTCTCTTCGGACACCAGCGGACTGCAAATCTTGACGCCCAGCGCCCAGCAAGCTCTAAAGGACGATCGATTACCTAAATCAGTTTTCCGCTGAACCAGGGATATCACCGCACAGAAGCTGTTTCGAAAGCCCGAAGCCCAATTTCATGAAAGCGCCTGCAGATAGCGGGGGGCCCTTCCGTTGCTGGCAGCTTGAGCCGCGTGCATGATAGCATTGGTATCCAAGCCATGATGCCGATAAAGGTCGGCAATCGTGCCGGTCTGGCCGAAATGTTCGACCCCCAGCGATTTGACGCGGTGACCATAGACCCCCCCAATCCAGGAGAGCGTGGCTGGGTGGCCATCGATCACCGTGACGATCCCGCAATCACGTGACAAAGGCGCCAGCAGGCGTTCGATGTGGCTCATCGCCCCGACCGCTCCACGTTGTCGGGCTCGTTCAGCAGCTTGCCAGCCGGCATTGAGCCGGTCCGCGGAGGTGATCGCCAACAATCCGACGTCCCGTCGATCTTCGGCGAGCAGACCTGTTGCAGCGATCGCCTCGGGCGCAATGACACCCTGATAGGCAATGATCACACTGGCGTTGGGACCTGGCCGACGCAACCAGTATCCACCATTGATAATGTCTTGCTCCAGGTCAGGAGCCATTTGGCGTGCTGGCTGCTCGAGCGGGCGCGTCGACAGGCGGAGATAAACGGATCCACCGGTCTGATCGCGCAACCACGTTGTTTCATCGGGGTCACCTTCGCCGTCGCGCTGCATGTAGTCGAAGGCAAAGCGCATGATGACCGAAAGCTCGTCGACGAAGGCCGGCTCGAAAGAGCACAGTCCGTCCTGCGCCATACCGATCAATGGCGTGCCGATCGACTGGTGCGCGCCGCCTTCCGGCGCTAGCGTTACGCCGGACGGTGTTGCAACCAGCAGGAAACGCGCATCCTGGTAACAGGCGTAGTTCAACTGGTCGGCCGAGCGGTAGATGAACGGATCATAGACGGTGCCGATGGGCAGCAGCCTGGCGCCGTTGATCGAATGGGAAAGGCCGAGCGCACCAAGCATGATCATCAGGTTGGATTCGGCAATCCCCAGTTCGAGATGCTGGCCTTTAGGACCGAACTCCCAGTTGTAGGTCGACGGAATCCGCTCCGCCTTGAAGAGGTCGGACATGCTCTCACGGGCAAACAACCCGCGCCGATTGACCCAGGGGCCGAGGTTGGTTGACACAGTCACGTCCGGAGAGGTCGTGACGATGCGCTCGGCGAGCAGCGTGTCGTCACGCGCGATATCGTTCAGAATCTGGCCAAAGCCCATCTGGGTTGAAAGCAGCTTGCCTGGCTGCCCAGGGGAGGGGAGCGTAGGAGGAACCGGGATCGCCGGCGAAGACAGTCTGCGGCGGCCCTCGCTGAAGAACGATACTTGAGCAAGGAAGGATTCGAGCTCACCAGGCGGCAGTGTGGCCGCCGCCCATTTCTCCCATTCCTGTCCCTGCTTTACGCCCATCTGCTGGCGGAAGCCCTCCATTTGCGTGGGAGTCATCTGACCGGCGTGGTTATCCTTGTGGCCTGCCAGCGGCAAACCATATCCCTTGATCGTATAGCAGATGAAGCAGACCGGGCGGTCGTGCTGCGAAGCTTGTTCAAAGGCCTCGAGCAGGCTTGGCAGATCATGCCCTCCGAGATTAACCATGAGCGCTTGCAGTTGCTCATCGGAACGTCGCTCTATCAAGGCAGTCACGGGCCCCTGATCACCGATCTCGTCCAGCAGTCGCTTTCGCCACGCCGCGCCACCCTGAAAGGTCAGGGCGGAATAGAGCTGGTTCGGGCACGTCTCGATCCATTGCCGCAGCTTGTCCCCGCCGGGCTCGGCAAACGCGGCTTCTTGCAAAGAGCCATGGCGCAGGATCACGACGTCCCAGCCGAAGTTTCTGAATATCTGTTCGAACCGCTCCCAGAGGCCTTCGCGGACCACAGCGTCCAGCGACTGGCGATTGTAGTCGACGACCCACCAGCAGTTTCTCAGGCCGTGTTTCCAACCCTCAATCAGGGCCTCATAGATATTGCCTTCGTCCATCTCGGCATCGCCGATCAAGCTGACCATGCGTCCTTCAGGCCGGTCGTTCATCCAGCCGTGTGCCGAGACATAGTCCTGGACCAATGAAGAAAACAGCGTCTGCGCCACACCGAGACCGACCGAGCCGGTGGAGAAGTCGACGTCATCGACATCCTTGGTCCGTGATGGATAGCTCTGTGCGCCCTTGAAACCTCGAAAGTTTTCGAGCTTCTCGCGGGTCTGGTTCCCTGCCAGATATTGGAGAGCATGAAATATCGGTGCTGCATGGGGTTTGACCGCGACCCGATCCTCAGGACGAAGCGCCGAGCAGTAGAGCGCGGTCATGATGGTGCTAAGCGACGCTGACGAAGCCTGGTGCCCGCCAACCTTCACCTCGTCTGCTTCGCGGATATGGTTGGCGTGGTGGATCGTCCAGGCGGCAAGCCAGGAAACGCAGCGTTCAATTTCGTTCAGATAGCTGATCTTGGAGTTCATCACTCCCCCTCTTTTACAAGTCGAGTTTCAGAACGCCCGTCGCGCGTGATACGCACGGGATAAACCGACGGTCACGCGCGTCGTTTGAAAGCACTGCATCGCGATGAATTGGCTGTCCTTCCAAATACCCGCACTCGCAGGTTCCGCAGACGCCGTTCTCGCAGGACGCCATCAGCAACACGCCGGCGGCGCGAATGGCCGATAGCGCTGACTCGTCTGCAGGTACCGGAACAACTGTCCCGTTACGAAGCACAATCGTGAACGGTTCGGGTGGAGCATCATCCCGGGCCGGCGGCTGAAAGGCTTCGAAATGGACCGTGCCATCCGGCCAGTGTCCTGAAGCCTGGGCAACGGCTGCCATGAAGCCGGGAGGCCCGCAATAATAAAGCTGCGCACCACCGGGCCGCGCCAACAACAGGCTATGAATGTCCTGCCGGGTTTCGACTTGATCGTCGAAGTGGAGCCTCAAGCTTTCGGAGCCAATGATCTTCTCCAAAGTTCCCAGCAACGGTGCCAGGCTTCGGCTCCGCGAAAAATAATGGAGCTCAAAAGTCTTGCGCTGCCGACAGAGAGCCCGCGCCATTGCAAGGATAGGTGTGATCCCTATGCCTCCTGCCAGCAAAAGGACCGGCCCGTCACACTCCCTGAGCGGGAAATGATTGCGCGGGGCGGATACGGGCAGCTCGGCGCCTGCTGCAATAGTATCGTGGATCCATGCCGAGCCGCCCCGGCCATCGGTTTCGCGCTTCACCGCTATCGTGTAGCGGCTGAGATCTTCCGGGTCACCGCAGAGCGAGTATTGGCGTACCTTCCCGTCGGGGAGGTGGACGTCGACATGCGATCCTGGTTCAAAGGGCGGCAGAAGAGGCTTGCGTGGGTGTCTCAGCTCAATCACGCGGACGTCGCCCGGCTCGTCGTGGACGCCGGCAACGATCAGTTTCATGATGATACGTGGAGATCCCATGTCGCGTCACTCGTCCATTGGCAGGATCGGGTCGCCAGGGCGGATTATACCACCGACCTCGATCGAACAGTTGAGACCGGAACGGTTCAGCAGTCCTTCGTAGAGGCCCGACATGCCGAGAAGCTCCTCGATGTATTTGCAGGGAAAGTTCATCCGTGCCGCCCGCAAAATCGTTTCGCCCACCCGGAAGCGCTTGCCGACCAGATGATTGAGCGGAACGCCGCGGGTCGTCAGGTTGCGCCTGTGATCTTCGGGTTTAAGCATGCCTTTGAACCCGGGAATCTTCGGCTCTCCCTTGGCAATCGCCTCGAGAACCTCAACCTCGATCAGCGTGACTTCGCGGACGTCAGGCTTGGGCGAATAAGTCCCGGTTCCGAGATAATAGCGGTCGCCCGCAATGCCGCGGCCAGCGATGAGTTGCGCCTCGGCGAGTTCTTCCATTTCGTAGGAAGCGGCCGGCGCAATGTGAATGTGGAGCAGACTCCCCTGCCAAGTCATGTATCGGCTCCCGCAATGCCTTGCCTTTGATCGACATGGATCTCCGCGCCGGTGGCCTGCTGCTCTCATCATGGGATCATCCCATGTCTCACCGGTCCCGGCTGATGGGGAAATCTGCCGTGAAACTGGCTTCGTCAACAGTGCCAGTTTACCAGCATGTTCCTAGTCCAGTTCGGCGAAGGTTGGAGGCGTGCCAGGAGAGGATGCAATAAGATGCTCGGCGAGCCGGGTCTTGCTGTCAGCCCGATCCCTTCACCGCATCGACGGCCGAGGCGACAAGTTGAATGCCCTTCTCGATCTGCCTCGCTGTCAACGCGGAATAGCCCATCACCAATCCGAGCCGCTCTCGTGGCGCCTCACTTGCTTCTGGTGCAGAATCGTAGAGCGGTGAAATACCGTAGAGGCCGACGCCGCGTTCGCGAGCGGCATCCATCAGGGCGATCTCAGCTGATCCCGGCAGCTCATTGAACCAGACGACGACATGCAATCCGGCATCCGCACCCTCGACCGTGACGCGGTCGCCGAATGCAGTCTCAAGAGCGCTCAATAATGTCTCACGGCGCTCCCTATTCAGTCGTCTGACGCGACGCACATGGCTCTCATAGGCGCCACTTTCGATCAGAGAGGCGAGCGCTTCCTGCTCGGTCATGGGTGTATGGCGGTCGGTCAATTGCTTGGCGGTTGCGAACACCTCCTGCAATTGTTTTGGCACCACGAGGTAGCCAATGCGCATCATCGGCGACAGTGTCTTCGAAACGGTGCCCAGATAAATGACGTTGCGCCCGTCCGCCAGGCTCTGGAGGGGCGGAACCGGGCTGATGTCGTACCGGTACTCACTGTCGTAGTCGTCCTCAACCACATAGGCGTCTCTATCCCGAGCCCAAGCGAGAAGCTGGTGGCGACGGCTGATCGGCATGACACCGCCCAAGGGAAACTGATGGGATGGTGTTACATAGGCCATCCGGGCGTCGATTCCTGATAAGTCCGGGGTCTTCAGGCCGCCCGCGTCCGCGTCCACTGCCACGGCGGAAGCCCCAGTGCTTGAGAAGATCTGGCGAGCCATTCGGTAGCCGGGATTCTCCATCACAAATGCGCTGTTCGCGTCGAGGAGGATCCGCGCGCAGAGATCCAGCCCCTGCTGGGAGCCGTTGACGACGATGATTTGCTCAAGATCGCATTGCAACGTCCGTGCCCGCCAAAGGTAACCCTGAAGGGCTTGCCGCAGGCGCCGGGATCCTCGTGGGTCCTCATAGGCCAGCCGCCCGGGTCTTTGGGCAATCACCGAATTGATAGCGCGCTTCCACGCCAGTGCCGGAAAGTCAGATGGGGCAAGGTCTCCGTACCGAAAATCAACCGCCAGGTTGGTTGGCAGATAGTCGAGCCACGGCGAAAGCGCCCGAAGTCTTTCGCCGTAAGCAGAAAGCGGCCCGAACGCCTCCTGTGTGGTGTCGGATTCTCGCGGCCGCTGTCTCAGCTCCAGCGCTGTCACACGCGGGCGAGCGCCTTGGCGCAGTTCCACAAAGCCTTCAGCGGCAAGCTGTTCATAGGCAACGGTAACCGTTGTCCGCGACACATGCAGTTCATTCGCCAGGCTGCGTGAAGACGGCAGTTGACTTCCCGCTTCATAGACACGGCCAAGGATCTGACTCTTGAGCGCCTCGTAAATCCTGCGTGCGCCCATCCTGGGTGCGTGCACTGCCGCCGCTTGGTTTTCCGACTGGACCATATTCTTTCTGCCAAACTGGATGTTTCATGCCGGCCAGTATGATGCCAGTCTGGGCCAAAGCAAAGAGGATACGATCCAGCTATGACAGGCGGCAGCGAGCATGACAAATGTCAGAAACAATCTGACCACTTTCACGCGGCAAGCTACGCATTCGACACGCGGGCCATTCATCATGCGTTCAGCCCGGTGGACTACAAACGGGCAGTCCAGCCGCCAGTCTTCCTGACCTCGACCTACGGCTTCGAGAGCGTCGAGGCCAATGACGCCGCAGCAGCGCTTGGCGGCCGACTTTACGCGCGGGAATACAATCCGACCACAGAGATTCTCGAGCAGAGGCTTGCGAACCTGGAAGGGGCGGAGGCGGGCCTAGTCGTATCGACCGGTATGGCCGCCTTCGGCACTCTGATCCTCTCATTGCTGTCGCAGGGCGATGAGCTTGTCGTTCACAAAACGCTTTACTCGAATACCGTCGCGATGGTGGAGCAGGGGCTGCCGCGCTTCGGCATCAAGGTCGTTCCCGTGGACCTCTCCGATCCGTCGAACCTCGACGCGGCGATCACGGAAAAGACCAAGCTTGTCTATTTTGAGACGCCCGTGAACCCGCTCAGCAGCATTCTCGACATTGCGGCAATCTCAGAGCGCGCACACGCGCGTGGGGTGAAAGTCGCGGTGGACAGTACCTTTGCTTCTCCCGCGCTCCAGCGGCCGATCGAGCATGGCGCCGATATCGTGCTTCACTCTCTTACGAAATACATCAACGGTCATGGCGACACGTTGGGTGGGGCGCTACTCGGCGACGCCGAAACGCTCCACCGCCTGCACGAAACGGGTTTGCGTTACATTACCGGCGCCACCTTGGCGCCGCACTCCGCCTTCCTGATCATGCGCGGTCTGAAAACACTCTCACTTCGAATGGATCGGCACAGCGCCTCTGCTCTGGCGATCGCCCGAATGCTCGAAGCGCATCCCGCCGTGTCCTGGGTGAGCTATCCCTTCCTGGACTCGCATCCCGATCAGGCGATCGCGCGCAAGCAAATGGCGCAGGGGTCGGGCATGCTCGCCTTTGGACTTCACGCCGGGTTTGGCGGCGCACGAAATATGCTCGATCGCTTGCGACTGATGACACGCGCGGTGAGCCTCGGCGACACCGATACCCTGATCTATCATCCGGCCAGCATTACGAGGGCGCGGCAATCGATCCGGAAGGACGCCCATATGGTCTCGGGCGTTGGTGACGACCTCATCCGTCTTTCTGTCGGTCTTGAGGACGTGAATGACCTGATTGGCGACCTGAGGCAGGCGCTCGCGACCCTGTAACGCCCGCATTGACGACTGCGAATATAGAAGCACAGAACCGGATCCGGAGCATCGAATGGCTTTCCTGAGCGGGCTTTCCGCATTTCCCATCACGCCGAGTGACCCGGACGGTCGCGTCGACACTGCCGCTCTCAAGAGGCTTGTGGCGCGGCTATGCATCGCAGGCGTCGACTCCATCGGCCTTCTCGGCAGCACCGGAACCTACATGTATCTGTCCCGCGAGGAGCGGCGACGAGCCCTAAGCGCGGCGATTGAGGAAACCGGCGGGGCCATACCGGTCGTGGCAGGCGTCGGCGCCTTGCGGACCGACGAGGCGGTCAGACTGGCTCAGGACGCCAAGGCCGCAGGAGCGACCGCAGGTCTTCTTGCCGCCGTTTCGTACGCGCCGCTGACGGAGGATGAAGTCTTCGAGCATTTCTCCACCGTCGCTCGAAAGAGCGGCCTCCCCATTGTGATCTATGATAATCCGGGGACGACCCATTTCCGCTTCACGGCTGTCCTGGTGGAACGGTTGGCTCAGGTGCCTGGCATCGTGGCGATCAAGAATCCGACGGAAAAACCCGAGGAGATCGCGAGCCATCTG
This sequence comes from Sinorhizobium alkalisoli, assembly GCF_008932245.1. Lineage (NCBI taxonomy): Bacteria > Pseudomonadati > Pseudomonadota > Alphaproteobacteria > Hyphomicrobiales > Rhizobiaceae > Sinorhizobium > Sinorhizobium alkalisoli. The sequence continues at coordinate 255,131 of NZ_CP034911.1, forward strand.
GGGCGGCAGAGATCCGCCACACCCAAGAGCTTCTCGATCGGCTATAGCGGCGACTGGAATGCTGCCGAAGCCATGCGCCGCGGGGCCGATACCTGGTACAGCGTGCTCGCCGGCATTCTTCCAGACGTGTGCCTGCGCCTCGTGAGAGCAGCTCAGAACGGCGATACTGAAGAGGCACTCCGGATCGATGCAAGTCTTGCCCCAATCTGGGAGCTCTTCAAGCAGTTCTCCAGCCTGCGAACCGTCTATACGATAGCCGATCTGCTTGGCGTCTGCCGGGCCGAGCCGCCCCGTCCCATCCTCCCACTAGCGCCGCTTGCAAAAGAAAAGGTAGCACACTGCCTGACCTTGCTCGAGCAGGATCTGGCCTGACCCCTAGCAAGGTCAGGCGCCGCCGGAGGATCTCGACGGAATTGCTTTACATCGTCTGGGCATTGCCCGCGCTCATCGTCATCGGCCTGCTGGCAAGCGGTCGTGCTTCCACGCTCGTTGCCGCAAGCATCGGCCTGCTGGTTGCAATCGTTGTCGCGCTCGGTGCGGCGCCCGGCGAATTCCAGATGTACGACGGCGCCAGCGCGCTCTTCCGCGGCGCATGGATCGGCTGGATCGTTGTACCATATATACTGGGCGGGCTGTTATTCTGGCAGATGGCCATTCGGCCCGGGGATGCAGCGATGCCGGTCGAGAGCCTCCGGCAGAACAGGCAGTCCAGGCGGCGTCTACTGTTTGCGGCGTGCTTCCTGATCGGCCAGTTTTCTGAATCCGCGACCGGCTTTGGCGTCGGAATCGTCGGGACGATGCTGTTGTTGCGCAGGCTTGACCTGCAACCGGTCTATCTGATGGCCTTCAGCCTGCTGAGCCAGACGATGATCCTGTGGGGCGGCATGGGCAACGGTGCGATTGTCGCCGGCGCCTTCTCGCGAAGCGATCCAACCACGCTCGCTGTCAACGCCAGCTTTTTTCAAGTCGCCCTGAATGCGCTCTGGTTGCCACTCTACTGGAGGATGGCCGAAAGAGCAGGCGTCGGGGCTCCCTTCCGCGAGTGCCTCAGCGAGGTCGTCTGGCTCGGCGGAAGCCTGCTTCTGCTGATTGCGGCAACGCGAGCTCTGGGGCCTGAAGTTTCGATGCTCTGCGCCTATGGGCCGGTCATCGTGCTGCGTTATCTTGTCGATGAGCGCCCCAATGCAGACCAACTCCTTGACGCCCTACGGAGAATGGCGCCGTTTGCGATCCTCATCACATGGCTCATGGCAACCCGGCTGATCTCGCCCCTGAGCGAATTCCTGCTACAAACCGGGCGGCTCGAGCCGTTCGTCGGGGCCCCGGCTTGGTCGCCGCTGTTTCATGCGGGCACGTGGTTGGCTTTGGGCGCTGTCATCTGCGCATTCGTCTATGGTCATGTTTCCAGCTTGGGATCGCAAGTCCTCAAAGCCTGGAGAACCGGACGGCTCGCAATTCTCGCCATCATCATCTTCTCGATGATGGCAGAGCTGCTATCCAGCTCCGGGATTGCCGCGGCATTGGGAGAGGGAATACATTCCGCAGCCGGCGGAGGTGCGTTGACATGGCTTGCTCTTGTCTCGGCAGTGTTCGGAGCCCTTGCAAACAGTGGTAACGCCGCAAACGGCCTGTTCATGAGTTCGCAGGTCAGTCTTGCAAAGGAAGCGGGCCTCAATGTCGCGGCCGTGATTGCCCTGCAACATACCGCCGCCCTGGCGCTCAACCTGATTTCACCAGTTCGCATGTCCATTGTTTGCAATATGGCAGGTTGTCGCGGACAAGAGCGCGCAGTCTACCGGGCCATGTTGCCTTTTGGCGCCGCGGTCATAGCCGTTTTGCTGACGGGCTCGCTGATGATCACGTATCGTGTGCTTTAGCAGGACCCGGTCCTTGTTGCGGATCAATCCAGCCTCTGTGGAACAAGGCCAGTCAATTTCTCAATTTCCGAATGAGCCCCAATAAAAGGAGATCGAGCATGTCCGAATTCAAACTGCATTGCTTTGCAATGTCAGGCAACTCCTACAAGGTGGCATTGTTTCTCGCCTTGGCGGAAATGGATTGGACGCCGGTATTCGTCGACTATTTCGGTGGGGAAACACACCAAGAGCAATGGCGACAGGAGGTTAATGAACAGGGCGAGGTTCCGGTTCTTGAGCACAAGGGGGCAAGGTTCAGCCAGTCGGCGCTCATCCTCGACTATCTGGCTGAGGCGACTGGAAAATTCGGTCCCGAAAACGTGCGGGAGAAACAGGAAATCTGGCGGTGGATGTTGTTCGATAATCACAAATTCACCAGCTACTATGCCACCTTGCGCTTCCTGTATGGCATCAAGAAAACCGGGGAGACGGCGGTGACGCAATTTTTGAGGGAACGTGCAATAGCCGCCTACCGCATCGTGGATGACCACCTGCGGCAAACACCATTCCTTGTGGCTGCTCGGCCCACCATCGCGGACCTGTCTCTTGCAGGCTACGTCTACATGCCCGAAGATACGGGCCTGCCTCAGGAGGAGTTTCTTCACATCGCCAAGTGGAAGGACAGGATCCGGGATCTGCCAGGATGGCGACACCCCTACGATCTAATGCCCGGTCCAACATCGCTATAGTCGTATTTTTTCAGATCGCGACCGAGCGTTTCAATTTGCTGCTATCGGCGGGCTCATACGCGCTCCTTTGACCAAGCCAAGGTCCTGCCGATTGTACCTTAGGGTCTATCAGGCCTTTCGAACGACGGAGGAGAGCGCGAATGCCGTAAGCGTGTCGCGTACCCCGGGGAGTTCGGATATTTGCTGCCAGATCTGGCGAATATGATCGGCTTGCGAAGACTCGACCCTCACCACCAGGTCGAAATCGCCGGTCATGACGTCACAGGCGACAACCTCCGGAATTTTGCGTAGGACGTTGATGACGTCACCGCCTCTCATGCGGTCATGGCGATAGACGAACATGAGTGCGGTGGTCAGATGGCGGTCGTTTCCGCCCTCACCAGTGACGATCGTGTACCCTTTGATGAAACCTTCTCGTTCGAGCCGTTCGATGCGCACCCGCACGGCGTTTCGGGACAGGTTCACCTTTGCCGACAATTCCGCGTGCGAAATGCGGGCATTGTTCTTGAGTTCGGCAAGTACCAGTTCATCTATTCGGTCCAGAAGATATTTCATCCCGTTGCCGCCTCTATTGGTCGAACATATCTGGCGTGACCGAATGATAGGCAACAAGGGCGCACTCAGGGACTGACGTCCTTCTCGCGCCCAGGGCGGCGCGCTTGGCTGTTGAGGCAAGAACGAACGCAGGCAAAGCTGTTTTTTCTGCTGCCGAGAGCTTTCTGATGGCTTGATATCCGCTCAAGAGCGCATGGGCTTTGCGCCGGTCCAAACCGCCGTCGGGCACGCCTGTCCAGTCAACGAGAACGTCGGCGATCTCAGCGATAAGGGCGTCATCATGGCGAAGCCTGAAGTTGATGACGCCGCTGACTTCATCGCCAAGAAAAAAGACATTCGCGAAGACCAATGCACCATGTACGGGCCCCGATGGTAAGTTAGGCTGGCGGTTGAGCCCACTCTGCAAGCTCATGTGTATCTGGCCCATAACGCGGCCCACACTCCCACATTTGGCTGGCGAAGGGTCACTTGTCGATGACCCGGACACGAAGCTTACGATGGCTACAAGCCGACCCGCAGCCTGAAACGTGGCATTGCCGTCGACGGTGCGCCTGGGCTCGGGGCAGGGAACACCCGCCCTGTGCAGCGTTTCCATCGTTGTGAAAGCGCGCTCGAGGTCGAGCGGCTCCGCCCCGTTTTCAAACAGGGTCACGATGAACTCCCCTTCGGCAGACCGGAACAGATAGGTCGTTTCGCGATCGCCGTCAGCGATGCCGATAACGGAGGACAAACCTGTCAAGCCGTAAGCTTCCACGATCGCGTGGCGGTCTTCGTCAGACAGTTCGGTAAATACCGCCATGGCTTCCCCTCATGCGGACGTGCGCTGCGGGGCGTTTGCAAACGCCGCGTAGTCGCTGAAGATTTCCTCGATCTGCCGTTTGGTCAGGCATCCGTCTTCCTCGACGATGGAGCGCAGACTTCTCTTTTCAGATAGTGCTCTCTTCGACAGCCAAGCCGCCTTGGAGTAGCCGATCAGCTTTGCTAGCGGGGTGGCCAGAACGAGAGACTGGTCCAACAAAGCCTTACAACGATCCTTATCGACCTCGATCCCCGCCACACATCGGTTGGCGAAGATTTCCATCCCTCTGGTCAGCATGCGTATTGACAGGAGGATGTTCAGGACAATGACCGGCTCCATCGCATTGAGTTGCAGTTGTCCGGCGCTTGCAGCCAGCGTCACCGTCAGGTCATTGCCGATCACCTGAAATCCGATCTGATTCATCATTTCCGGGATGACCGGATTGACCTTGCCGGGCATGATCGAGGAGCCAGCCTGCATCGCCGGCAGCCGAATCTCACCCAGTCCCCCGATTGGGCCACTGCTCAAGAGCCGCAGATCGTTGCAGATCTTCGTCATCTTGACGGCAATCCGTTTGAGAATGCCTGAGAAGGCGACAAACCCGCCTGTATCCGATGTCGCTTCCACCAGGTTACGAGCTGTCATGAGCGGCAGACCGGAGATCTCGGAGAGCTTCCTGCACGCAACGCTCGGAAAGGCCGGCGGCACATTGATCGAGGTCCCGATTGCAGAACCGCCGAGATTGACCTCCTGAAGATTTTTCTTGGCAGACTGCACCTGGATGATGTCCTCGTCGATCAGCTCCGCAAAGGCTTCGAACTCCTGGCCGACAGTCATGGGCACGGCGTCCTGGAGCTGAGTGCGTCCAACCTTTACGACGTCCGCGAATTCAGCACCTTTCCGACGGAATGTATCCCGAAGATTAACCTGCGAAGCGATGAGCGCGTCGCAGGTGCGCAACAGGGTCAGCCGGATCGCTGTCGGGTAGACATCGTTTGTCGACTGCGAGAGGTTGACATCGTCGTTCGGGTGAAGCGTGGAATAGTCTCCGACGCTGGCGCCCAGCTTGAGAAGAGCAAGATTGGCCACAACCTCGTTGATGTTCATGTTGGTCGAGGTGCCCGCTCCGCCCTGCATCATGTCCACTGGAAAATTGTCGTCAATCGCTCTTAGTTCGATGAGATCGTCGCACGCCTCTGCGATCGCAAGAGCTTTTTCAGAAGACAGCAGTCCAAGCTCCATATTGGTCAGCGCCGCAGCCTGCTTCACCATCGCCATCGACTGGATGAGCTCGGGAAAGTCTCTCAGGCGGAAGCCTGTGACGTTGAAATTCTCCTCCGCGCGCTGCGTATGCACGCCAAACAGCTTACCCGCGGGAATGGAGAGAGGCCCGATCAGGTCAGTTTCTATTCGATCGATCTTCATCGGTGACCTCAACTCAAAATGCCAGCGTGGAGCATCGCCTGATCGATCTGTTCGCGAACCGAGCCGCTTACGGGAACAAGAGGCAATCGCAGGTCCCCACGAGTGCGGCCCAGCCGCTCCAGGGCATATTTTGGTCCAGCGGGGTTTGTTTCCAGGAAGAGCGCCCGGTGCAATGGCATGAGACGATCCTGGATCTCCAAAGCCAAGGCGAAGTCGCCTTCAAGGCAGGCGCGCTGGAATTCAGCGCATAGGCGCGGTGCAATGTTGGCGGTCACAGAAATGCACCCGTGCCCGCCATGGGCCATGTAGCCGAGGGCTGTGCCGTCTTCCCCGGTCAGCAGGTTGAAGTCCTTGCCGCAGGCCATGCGCTCCAGTGAAGGTCGCAGGAGATTGCCGGTGGCGTCTTTGACGCCGCTCACATTTTTGCAGTCGCTAAAAATGCGCGCCAGCGTCTCGACCTGAATGTCGATCACACTGCGACCCGGAATATTGTAGACGATGATCGGGATCTCGGCCTCGGCATCTATGGCTTTAAAATGCTGATAGATGCCCTCCTGCGTCGGCTTGTTGTAATAGGGCGAGACGACCAGCAATCCATCGGCGCCGGCTTCCTGTGCATGGCGAACGAAGTCGATTGCCTCCGCCGTGCTGTTCGAGCCCGCCCCTGCAATGACCGGGACGCGGCCGCCAGCCGTTTCGACCGTAATCTCGACAACCTGCTTGTGCTCGGCATGCGTGAGTGTCGGACTTTCGCCTGTCGTTCCGCATGGGACCAGCCCGGATGATCCCTCCTCGATCTGCCAGTCGATGAGGGCGCGCAGCGCCCCTTCATCGATACGCCCATCAGCAAAGGGTGTAACAAGTGCGGTGATGGAACCTTTGAACAAAATGGTACTCCTGATGTTGCTGATGGGCTTGTTGGCTGGCGATCTATTACCGTTTCAGCCTGTTGATGCAGACGACCTTTGGCTGGGTCATGTCTTCAAAGGCAAAGCGCACCCCTTCACGGCCCATGCTGCCATACTTGAAGCCGCCGAACGGCATAGCGTCGAAACGATAGTCGGAAGAGTCGTTGATCATGATCCCTCCGGCATCAATCCCGCTAGCCGCCTCAAGGGCTCCCTCGAGGTCATTTGTGAAGATGCCGGCGTGCAGACTGTAATCTGGCGCATTCGCGAGGCGGATGGCATCGCAGAGCGCATCGAAGGGTTCGAGGATTACGATCGGAGCAAACACCTCTTCGCTCCATAGGTCGCAACCGAATGGAACATTTTCCAGCACCGTCGGCGGGTAAAGGTTGCCCGCCGGGCTGTGGCCGCAAAGAAGGTCGGCGCCAGAAGCAACAGCGCGGTCGACCATCGCCGCTGCGCGTTGAACGGCACGTTCCGAAATCATCGGGCCGACATCGGTGTCAGGTTCAAGTGGGTTTCCGGTCTTGAGCATTTTTGTGGCTGCAACGAACTCCGACTTGAACCGCTCATAAATGGAGCGCTGGATCAGGATCCTCTGGGTGCCAATGCAGTTCTGACCGGCCGCCCAATAGGCTCCAGACACGCAGCCCTCGACCGCAGCGACAAAATTGCAGTCCTCCATGACGATGACCGGTGCGTTGCCTCCAAGATCCATCGCCAGCTTTTTAATGCCGGCAGCCCTGGCAATTGCCTCCCCGGTGGCAAATCCGCCCGTGAACGAAATCATTCGCACGTCTCTTGGCACGACGAGTGCCTTGCCAAGATCCGCGCCACCAATGACAACCGTAACGATCTCTTCCGGAAGGCCGCTTTCCACCAGAACGTCGACCAGTTTGAGCGCCGACAGGGGAGCAAGCTCAGACGGCTTCAAGAGTACGGCGTTTCCACCTGCAATCGCCGGTCCAAGTTTATGGGCGACCAGGTTCAGCGGATCATTATAAGGGGTGATCGCCGTAATGATCCCGAGCGGCTCTCGCGTGTACCATCCCTGCCGGGCCTCGGACCCAGCATAGGACTCGAACGGAATGACCTCGCCGGCATTGCGTTTGGCCTCATCGGCCGAGAGCTTTAGCGTGTTGACGCATCGGGTCGCCTCTTTGCGGGCTTGCGTTATCGTTTTGCCGGCCTCTTTGACGATAAGAAGCGCGAATTCTTCGTGCGCCGCCTCAATGGCGGAGGCCGCCTTTTCGAGGATTGCAGCTCGCTTGTGGCGCGGCAGAGCTTTAGCGGCCTGCGCTCCGTGGCGTGCGCGTTCGATGAAGCTGCTGACGCAGGTAGCATCGCTGCTTGGAACGGTTCCGACGACCGATCCGTCGAAAGGGTTGCGCACGACGATCTCATCGCTTGAAAAGGGTGCGTTCAGGGCGAGGCCGTGCATCATGCGGCCCTACCTTTAACTCGCGTTTCGACGCGTGCCTTTGCGGATTGCTTCATCGATGCGATCCTCTTCGAAGGCACGGGACCGGGGATGGCTATCATGCTGGCTGCCCGCGATGGCTCCGGAGGCAGAACCACCCGGTCCCGACACCTGACCTGACCGCTGATTAGGCTCTGCGATCGATCGCTGTGTAGGGCGAGGACGGCATGGGAAGGTTGCCTGACGGACAATGGCAGAAGGAGGTTTTCATGAAGATATTCGTTGGCCTGGATGTGGCCAAGGATCTGCATTGGGCCTACGTGATCGACAGCGATGCCAAGCCGGTTCTCAGCCATTCGGTTGCAAACGACCCGGATCAGATCGCGGCTTTGATCACCGAGATCGAAGCGCTCGGCGCTGATGAGGTGACCGTGGCGCTCGATCTTTTGGGCGGGACGGCTACGCTGCTGTGCGCGATGATCGCCGAAGCGGGATTGCGGTTGGTGCATACGCCGGGACTTTCGGTCAACCGGGCGCGGCAGGGTATGCGGGGCGGCGAGAACAAGTCCGACCCGCGAGATGCGGCCACGATCGCCGAACTGGCGCGCACACGCCCCGACCTGCGTCCCGTCGAGACCGAACGTGAGATCGACGTGGATATCCGCCTGCTGGTCGGTCGGCGTAGTGAGATTGTTCGGGATCAGACGCGCCGCCTGGGGAGGTTGCGTGATCTGCTTTCCTCCCTTTTTCCGGCGTTTGAACGCCAGATCGATGTCAAAACCAAGACCGGGTTGACCTTTCTCAGCCACTTTGCAGCTCCCCACGAATTGCGCACCGCGCGCGCTGCGAGAATCGCCAGAAAGCTCATGCGATCGTCCCCGCATCTGCGCGGCGTTCTGCAATTGGCCGAGGAGGCGATCATGCTCGCCAAGGCGCAGTCGCTTGACGTGCCGGGTGCCACAACGCGGGCGCGTCTCATCAAGGAACTGGCCGCCGAGGCCCTGGCGGCACGCCAAGCCCGAGATCGTATTGACAGCGACATCGCCGAGCTGCTCGCCCGCCACCCTGATGCGGCCCTCGTCCAGAGCCTGCCGGGGATGGGGGTCGTTATGACGGCAGAGCTGATCGCCCATATCGGCGACATCCGACGCTTCCGCTCCGCCGATGCGCTCGCCGCCGCCGCCGGACTGACACCAGTCCTGCGTCAATCGGGAAAATCCTATGCGATCCGGCGCGCCACCAGCGGCGACAAGGCGCTCAAACGCGTCTTCTTCCAGTCCGCTTTCGCTGCACTCAGCCACCCTGGAAGCAAAGCCTTCTACAACCGAAAACGCACCGAAGGGAAAAGGCACAGCCAAGCACTCATCGCACTCGCACGACGACGCATCAACGTTATTTGGGCAATGCTTAATTCGCGGCAGCCATTCGTCGAAAACTTCAAAAATGTCGCTTGACTGAACCATTAGGCTGCCTCCTTTGCAATGGCGGAGGTGCTTTGGGTATGAATTGCCACGATGTCGGACAGAAGAGCATAGGCGGTCTCGATTCGCCCCGCACCTGGTCCGGTAACCGTCACAGAACCGAGCAGCTTCGTGTTGAACGAAACTGCATTGGTTGGACCGTTGACGGCGGCGAGAGGATGCTCCAACGGCAGTTGCTTCGGCATGACGCTTCCGACGACGCGGCCGTCTTCGCCCCGGGAGGCGGAACCAATGAGTTTCCAGCGGCTGTTGGCCTTGGCCGCGTCCCTGATGTCAGAAGGCGAAAGCTGCGAAATGCCCTTGCAGGTGACGTCATCCGGTTTGAGTCGTGCGCCAAGCAGCTCATTGGCAAGGATGACGACCTTGAGGCGGACGTCGAAGCCTTCCACATCCGCCGTGGGATCGGCTTCCGCGTAGCCGAGCTCCTGTGCTTGCCTGACGGCGGTATCGAAATCCAGGCCACTTTCCATCCGTCCCAGAACGAAGTTGGAAGTGCCGTTCAGGATCCCCTCGAAGCCATCGACCTCAGCGCCCGCGAGCGTCTTCTCGGCCATCCGGATCACCGGCGTTCCGCTCATCACGGAACCCTCGTACTCAAACCGGACGCCATTTGCCTCAGCGAGGGCCTTCAGCTCGGACGCCGCAAGTGCCACCGGACCCTTGTTCGTCGTGACCACATGCTTGCCGCTTGCGAGCGCCCAACGGCAATGGGAGACTGCGGGCTCGCCGTCCGTCGGGTTGGTGAACGTTGCCTCTACGACAATGTCTGCCGGCGCGGTCCTGATGATCGTTTCGTTGTCCGCTTCCGCACTGCCGCCTGAGAGTTGGCCGAACCCACCCTTGGTGAACTTGGCTCCAATCAGCGTCTTCGCGTCGAGCCCGTTTGGCGAGATCACGGAGCCCAGATAAAGATCGCTCACAGCGACAATGTTGAGACGGAACCCGAGCTCCCGCTCCCATACCGGGTTCCTTGTCGCGATAAGCTCGGCCAAAGCGCGGTTTACGCCGCCAAAGCCGATGAGAGCAATGTTGTAGACGGTCATGACAATCCTCCAATGACACCAATGACGTTCTCGGCTCGCTGAAAATGAGAGGCAGACCGCTCAGTGGGAACGGCGCAAATCGGCCAAAGGAGGAGGCATTTCGCCCAAAATGCCTGCGTCGCGATGCTTGCGCTCATTGCTTCTCTTGCGAGCAATCCGTAGAGCCGCTGGAGGACCTGCAATAACACTGACATCTATGAAATTCCGTCCAGTTTGAGGCTTTGCTGCGCAAGGCGAACGATGGTCGCGGTCAGCCCCTCCAGCTGGCGGACTGCCACGCGATGAACCTGCCATTGCACCGGCAAGTCGAAGCCTGTCCCTGTAATCAATTCTGTCAGAGTGCCCGACCTGAGATGGGCCGCAGCAAGGTGAAGCGGGACGATGCCCCATCCGAGGCCTGCGAGAGCTGCATCGAAGATGCTTGCGCGCGAGGGCAGGCGATGCACCGGGAACTCGACATCATCGCCGAGCGCAACTTTGACCCATCGCTTCGGCAAGGGGTCGGTCGGCCCCAGGGCCAGTCCAGGCGCTTTGACCATCACCTCGGGGATTGCCCCTTGCGGAAAATGGCGGCTGCTATAGTCCGGTGTTGCCACGGCTACGAGGCGCAGGCGGCCCAACGAACTACTGTCGTGATCCTCAAGCCGTTCCTCGCCTAAGGTGACTGCAGCGACAACCTCGTCAGCTCGCAGCCTTTCTAGCGTCGGAATGGTCTCATTCAGAACCAGGTCGACGAGAAACGGTGCACATCGCACGAAGTCGGAGACGGCATCCAGGATCCAGCTCCCGAGCCACTCCGGATTGGCGGCAATCCTGATGGTCATGCGTTCAGGCAGTGAGCCAGGACCGATGAGACTGGGCATGCTGGTGGCCAATTGGCGCTCGAGCAGTTCGACGCGCTCGAAATGGTGGACGAGCCGCGCACCCGCTGTGGTGGCGGAACAGGGACTTCCTCTGACGATCAGCGCGACGCCGAGACGTTGCTCCAGCTGCTTGACCCGCTGCGACACAGCTGATTGCGTAACCTTCAGTTCGCGCGCTGCCTTGTCGAAGCTGCCCAATCTGATGACGCAAACGACGGCCTTGACTGCCTGGTAGTCCATCATCGCTCGAGTCCAGCCTGAATTTGAAGAATGGCGAAGTTTGTTCTTGTCTGGGCTTAGGGCGTGAAATCGGTGACACCGCACCGCGCGAACGACCGCCGCAAGCCTTCTTTTCATCCTGCGTTCGACAGCTTCATCATCAGAAGACCTGAGACTATCATGGCGCCGGCGAGAATGCGCATTGGGGCAGCTGGCTCGTTCAAGACCAGGACGCCAAGCAGGAACGACCCGACGGCTCCAATCCCAGTCCAGACGGTGTAGGCGGTGCCAAGCGGAAGAACCCGCATCGAGAATGAAAGCAGCACACCGCTTGCAATCATTGCGGTGACCGTGATTGCGGACGGAACGAGCAGTGTGAAGCCTTCGGACTTTTTCATATAGAAGGCCCAGACCACTTCGAGCAGCCCGGCGATGAGCAGAATAATCCAATGCATAGTGTGTTTCCTTGAGAACGTCGCTGACATAGCGGGAAGATCCCGACGAGAGGGCTTCCCGCTGCACCTGGCGTCTGAACTCGCGTCTTCAGGACCGGTCGAAGGTCTCGTCGAGAGCGTTTTTGATATCGGCGATGAGGTCCTCGGGATCCTCCAGGCCGATGGAAAGACGCAGATGTCCATATTTCTGGAAGTTCAGCGGATAGCGTTCGGCGCCTCCGCGGCCGCTCCCCCCGACGTGCACGATCAGGGTCTCGTCGTGACCGAGCGAGACCGCTGAGGTGATCACCTTCAGATTGGAAACGAAACGGTTCTGGGCGTCCGGGTCCCCCTCAACCGCAAAGGCCATGACGCCGCCATAACCCTTGCCTGCAAATTGAGCCTTTGCGAGTTGGTGCTGGTCGTGGCTTTCGAGCCCGGGATAGGTGACGTAGGCAACCCGCTTGTCCTGGGCAAGGTAATGCGCAACGACCTGTGCGGTGGCAAACTGCTGCCTGAGGCGCAAGGGAAGCGTGACCGAGCCGCGGGTGATCAGCCAGGCATTGAAGGGGGAGATCGTTCCGCCGAGATCGACAAGGGCGTCCGCCTTGACATGATGGATGAGCTCCTTGGAACCGACCACCACACCGCCCATGGCATCACCATGGCCATTGATGTACTTGGTCAGGGAGTGGATGACGAGATCGGCGCCGAGCGCCAGCGGCCGGAAAAAGGGGGGAGGCGTAAAGGTGGAGTCGACCGACAGAAGCGCGCCAGCCTGCCTGGCTATGGAGACCAGTGTCGCGATATCGGCAACCTTTGTGGTCGGATTGGCGATCGTTTCCGTATGGATCAGCTTCGTGTTGGGCCGGACGGCGGCTCTGACTGCCTCCATGTCGCCCATATCGACGAAGGTTGCCTCAATCTTGTAGCGCTGTGGCAAGAGCTCGGCGAAGAGCCGCCAGACGGCTTCATACGTGACATCGCCGACGATCACATGATCGCCGCTTTTCAGGAAGGTGAAGAACACGGCGTGAAGGGCAGCGACACCGGTTGCGAAAACGGCTGCGTCCTCTCCACCTTCCATGGCCGCCAGCTTGCGCTGCAGGCAGATCTGGTTATGACCGGAATTGCGTGTATAGGAAGGCGCCTCCGTGTCCGACCAATCCATGGTCGAGGGGTCGTAGGGCAGAAGATAGGAATTGGCCATGACGATTGGTGTGCGGATCGCGCCGGAGGTCTTGTCGATCTCGTTGCCGCCATGCACCGAAAGCGTGTTGAAGGAGAGCGTCGAAAGCTCGTGTTTGTCTGGTATGGACATGTCGTGGGCCTCTGATTGTTCTGGGTTTAAGGGCCGCGCTAGCGGCGCGTCGGCACAGCATTTTCGAGCTTCTGGAAGGCCCGGGTGATGAGAAAGGTCAGACCGACATAGAAGAGGGTGACGAGGAGCAGCGGTTCATAGACAAGCAGCGTGTCCTGGCGGATCTTGTAGGCGGCGCCATAGAGGTCCATGACCGTCACCGAAAACACGATCGGTGTGGCCTTGAGCTGAAGGACCACTTCTCCGGCGAAGGTGGGCAAGCCGATGCGGATCGCACGAGGAAGCCAGATCCGGCGCAGGATCGTGGCTGGCGACATACCAACAGCGCGAGCAGCCTCAAGTTCAACCTTCGGAACCGCCAACATGGCGCCTCTGAGGATCTCACCTTGATAGGCTGCAAAATTCAGCGTCAAAGCAAAGGCGGCGAAAAACAGGCCTTCTCGCAATATCGGCCACAGGAAACTTGTCCTCAGTCCCGGTACGTAAGGCAGATACGTGCCCAGGCCGTAGTAAATGAGCCAGAGCTGAATCAGAAGCGGTGTGCCGCGGAAGAACGTGCAGTATCCCTTCGCAAGCCAGCGTGCGCCGGGGCTCTTGCCCACCTGGGCAATCGCAAGGAAGATCGCCAGGCCAAAGCCGCAGGTCACCGAGATCACAAGCAGCAGGCAGGTGAGGAAAGCACCCTGCAGAATGAGATCGCGGTAGGGGAAAATCCAGCTGAAATCCATGTCTGGCTCCCTTACACAACCGGTCTTTGTCCGCGACGGAAGTAGGCTTCCAGCGCAGCGAAGAGCATGTTCGAGACTATGGTGATGACGAGGTAGAGCACCGCCGCAGCCAGAAAGAACACCATGTATTCCTTGGTGTTGCTTGCTGCGACGCGCGCGGCAAGCGCCAGTTCCTGGTAACCGACGACGGCGATCAATGCACTGTCCTTGATGACCGACATCCAGAGATTGGCAAAGCCCGGCAGCGCGTTCGGGATGAGGCCTGGCAAGACGATCCTGCGGAAGCGCAACGCCGGACGCATTCCGAACGCTTTCGCGGCTTCCAGTTGCCCGACAGGGATTGCAAGGATTGCGCCGCGCAGCACCTCGGTCATGTAGGCACCCTGCACAAAGCCAAGGACCGCAATAGCCGCGATAAGACCGTTGATTTCGATAGGTCCCAGTCCCGCCCAGGCGAGGATACGGTTCAGGCCGTCTGTTCCGGCGTAATAGAGGGCAACGATCAAAATCAGCTCGGGTACGGCACGAATGATCGTGGTATAGGCATTAAGCAGGAGTTGGAGCGGCCGAAACCCACTCAGTTTTCCGAGCGCGCCGAACAGTCCGATTAGCATCCCGACCAGATATGCTCCGGACGAGATCAGGACAGTGGCCAGGGCACCCGCAAGGAGCACGCCTCCCCAGCCAGGAGGCGCGATGGACAGAAGATCCAGCGCTGAATGTGGGGGGTTCATGGGAAGCCTTCCAGTCAGGGCAGGGATCGCCGCACAGCTGTGTGGCGATCCGCAACCGCCTTGGTCTCAATAGGGGTCGTAGTCGAAGTACTTCTTGCTGAATTCGGCATACTTGCCGCTGTGCCTGACGGCCTTGATGGCGGCGTTCAGTCTTTCGCGCAGCGCGTCGTCGCCCTTGCGCACACCACCGCCGACCCCTGCGCCGAGGATGGTGTCGTCCGGCTCGACATTGCCCTTGTACTCGCAGCACTCTTCTCCAAGATCGGTCTTCAGGAACTCCTTGAGCGGGCCAGTGTCGGCAAAGACGTAGTCGATGCGTCCGGAGGCAAGGTCCTGGAAAGACTCATCGACCGTCGCATAGCTCTTCTCGCTCGCGACGTCGGCAAAGTGTTTCTTGAAATAGGCGGATTGGGTGGTCGAGACGGCAATGCCCACCGTCTTGTCCTTCAGCTCCTTAGCCGTGACCCCCATGGCGCCGTCCTTCGGGCCGATCATCCCCGCCAGCGCCGAATAGTACTTGTCGGTGAAGTCGATCCGCTTCTTGCGCTCGTCGGTGATTGACATGGAGGACCAGATCACATCGATCTTCTTGCTTTCCAGCGCCGGAATGAGGCCATCCCAGGCAACGTCGACGATCGTGCATTTTTCCTTCAGCTCCTCACAGACGGCGTCCATCAGGTCGATCTCCCAGCCGATCGCCTTGCCGGAGGCGTCCTTGGTCGTGTAAGGCGGATAGGCCTCGTTGACGATGCCAAAGCGGATGTCGGCATACGCATCTGCCGCCATCATGAAGACGGCGATGGCCAGCGCTTTTCCCAGGTGCTTCATTTGCATTCCCCTTTTTGCTGTTGAAAAGATTGAGTGGTCAGTGCGAACCGGCTGCAACGAATTCTCTGCAGCGAGCGCTCGTGGGCGCGCCGAAGACCTGAGCGGGGGAACCTTCCTCCTCAACCTGGCCCTGGTGCAGAAACATGACGCGTGTCGAGACATCGCGAGCGAACTTCATCTCGTGGGTGACCATGATCATGGTGCGACCCTCCTCGGCGAGGCCGCGGATGACCTTGAGCACCTCCCCGACGAGTTCGGGATCAAGGGCCGATGTCGGCTCATCGAACAGCATGACGGCGGGATCAACGCAGAGTGCGCGAGCGATGGACGCGCGTTGCTGTTGTCCGCCTGACAGGAAGGCCGGGTAGGCATCCCTTTTGTCGTAAAGACCGACCTTGGCCAGCAGTGCTTCGGCCTTCTCGATGGCTATGGCCCGCTCGACCCCGAGCACATGTACCGGCGCTTCGATGACGTTCTGAAGGATGGTCATGTGCTGCCAGAGGTTGAAACTCTGGAAGACCATGCCCAGGCCGGTTCTCAGCCTTTCGATTTGGCGCCAGTTGGAGGGTTGCGATTTTCCGCCGCGCCCGCTTCGGAACGCGACTTCTTCGCCATTGATGCGGAAGGAACCACAATCCGGAATCTCAAGGAAGTTGATGCAGCGCAGGAAGGTGCTCTTGCCCGAACCTGACGATCCAATGATCGAGACGACATCGCCTTTCTCGGCCGAGAGGGAAACGCCCTTCAGGACCTTATGGGCTCCGTAGCTCTTGTGAACATCACTCACGACCAGAGCGGGCGGGTGTTTCTCAGTGCGCATTGTTCCTCCTTTGCGATGCGACGAGTGCCCGCTCCTCCGGGCAAAGCTTCGCCGCCGCCGCGACGCCGCGACGTAATTTTTCTTTCGTGTCAGCGAATGACGCCGGTTGTCAGCTGCCTTCCACCCCCAGCCAGCGGCCACCGGTCAATATACTGACTTTCGCCACTTGCTCCGTAGGCGCCAGCTATGCTGGGAGAAGGTTCTGCCTATAGACGTCGCACCCCGGCGCCAGTTGCCGAAGGCCGCTCACCAGCATGTTGGCCGCTTCCTCAAGCGCCTCCTCTGGCATCGTTTCGAGACTCTCCAGGATGAACCACATTCGACCACCGATGGAATCCAGGCGCGTGCGCGTTCCCTGTCGCCAATTCCACCGGCGGCATGTCACGCCGATATCGTCGCGCCAGATCACCTCACCAACGGACGGATGTTCGATGATTGCCTCGCCATTCGCGACCGTGTCGAAGGCTTCCGTACCGTCGGCAATCGCCAGCCGCGGCTTGCCGACATAGGCATCAAAATTCTCGCCCCCGACGGGCACGGCAAAACGCAGGCTGACGGCATTGTAGAGGTCGACCAACGGATTGATGGTGGGTAGGCGACCGTCCTTTTCAACCCGCTTCTTCAGCGCCTGTGCAGAGCACGGCGTCCGGTTGGGCTTGGCCCCGAAACGGCTATAGACGTCTGCCCAACTGGCAAGATGGGCGTCGCCCCATTGTGGTCCACCGGCGCGTACGAAGTCACAGGCTTCCCCCAGGACGTCGCGCGCCATTGGCCCGCGGGTCGGATCGCTGGCATCAACCAAGATGCTGATCGCACGGAAATCCGGCGCTATTTCTGCGATAGACCTGTCGATGAGCGGAAAATCCAACATGCCCTCTAGCTCCCATTGACCAATTTAGTCTATAATACCGACCATGGAAAAGAAAGTCAATATATCGACCGAAACGGTCGCTGATGTCGAGCGCGTCAGCGCAACCGTCTCGCAGAACCTGAAAACCTTCAGGCGCCAGAGCGGCCTGACGCTGGACGAACTGTCCCGGAAGTCCGGCGTGAGCAAGGGCATGCTGGTCGAGATCGAGAAGGGAACAGCCAATCCGAGCATCGCCACGCTGTGCCGGGCCGCCACCGCCTTGGGCGTGTCGGTTGCGGATTTCGTCGGGGTGGCGTCGAGTGTTCCTGTTCGCATAGTCCCAGCACAGGACGCATCGACCCTGTGGCACGGTCCGAAGGGCGGAAGCGCAACACTTCTCGTTGGAACCAACGGGCCGGACGAGATCGAGCTGTGGCGCTGGACGCTTTTCCCGGGCGAGATATTTGAATCTCCCGGCCATTCGCCCGGCACACTCGAGCTCATTAACGTCGAAACGGGTGAGCTCACCCTGAAGTTCGCAGACAGCGAGCACTTGGTTCACGCGGGTTCATCCGTTCTGGCGCGAACCGAAGACAAGCACGCCTACATGAATTGTGGAAACGATGAACTACGGTTCGTAATGGCTGTGGCGGAACTGCAGCGACCTCGGGTGAGGACGGGTCTTTAGCGATCGACGATCGGGGCGCAGATGAGCAGCAAGATAACGAGAAACCAGCCAGTTTCGGGCAAGGCCTCGCCTGACGTCAATGATCTCGGCTTTTCGACCCGCTCCATACATGAGCCGTTCCCGTCTACTGCGATTGCGTCCCTTCGCAGTGGACCATCGGCTTCTGTCTGCGGTCGGACCACACTTGTCCATCCAGGCGGTGCGGACAAAGACCGTTCGGCGACATGGCTGCTCGAGCACAAGCTTGCCCGTCTTGAAGGAGCGGAGGCCGGTCTTGTCCTCTCCTCAGGTCTGGTTGCCTTTCGCACGCTTGCCCGGTCATTTCTTGCTGCCGGAGACGAGATTATTGTTCACAGGCCGGTCTGCACCGACACAGCGTACCTAATGCTGGAGATTGTTTCGGCGGTCGGCGCAAAGCTGGTCGCGGTGGATCTTTCAGAGCCGAGCGCGATCGGCCGTTCGATAACCGAACGGACAAGATTAGTGTATTTCGATACGCCCACCAATCCACTGAACAGCGTTCTGGATGTCTCAGCCATTTCTGAACACGCTCACGCGTTCGGCCTCAAGGTGGCAGTTGACAGCACATTTGCAACGCCGGCCCTCCAAAGGCCGCTTGGACATGGGGCGGACATCGTGCTGCACTCGCTGTCGAAATACATGAACGGGCACGGTGATACGGTCGGCGGCGCATTACTCGGGACGGCGGCGGATATTCGAAAATTGCGCAATGAAAGCCTGCGCGAGCGCCATGACACCATCATCTCGCCGCAAGCTGCGTTCCTGATCCTGCGCGGGCTAAGTACTCTGGCGCTCAGAATGAATCAGCATTGCAACACCGCGCACGTCCTTGCTCTGACACTGGAGGCCCATCCCTCGGTTGCCTGGGTGAGATATCCTTTCCTCACGTCACATCCCGATCATGAAATTGCACGCCGCCAGATGTCGGGCGGCTCGGGGATGCTCGCCTTTGGGCTTGAGACGGGCCCGGAGGGCGCCACGGCAATGATTAAGAGACTGAGCCTGATCAGGTCAGGCGGAGATTTAGCGGAGGTCGGTAGCTTCATCTGCGGTTCAGCTCGGCTCACCAATGCCCGTCATCTGTCTCTTGCCGGCAGCCAATTCTGCGTCAACCTTGGCGAGGACGTCATACGATGCTCGGTTGGCCTCGAGGACGCCGAGGATCTCGTTGAAGATCTTCTGACCGCGCTCGAATTTGGACAGCCTGATTCCGACCAACCGGACCTCAGGCGCTAGATCGCATTCGGCGGCTTAAACCTTGCGCGACTGAAGGGCGACTTGCTAGGCGGGGCTTTGCTCTTTCAACAGTCGATAGAGTTGAGCGCGGCTGATGCCGAGCACTTCGGCTGCTCGTTGCTTGTTGCCTCCGGCCTGCATTAGGGCGGCGCGAAGGGCTGCATGGGCTTCGGATTTCATGCGGCTCTTCAAGTCGCTCTTCGCGTCCACAGAGGGAGACCGATGGCGATAATCGAGCGATGCAGTGGATATATGCCCCGTCACGATCATGCGCGTGAGGGCATTCTCCAATTCCCGGACGTTACCCGGCCACGTATGAGCGACAAGCCGATCATGATCCTCAGCTGTCAATACTGGCGCCGGTACGGACAGCCGCGTGGCGATGCGTGCAAGGAGGTGTTCGGCAAGATGAGCCAGATCGCCCCTTTCTCTCAGGGCCGGAACCTCGATCGGCAGAACGTTCAGCCGGTGATATAGGTCCTCGCGAAAACGCCCCGTCTGCACCAGTTCGACGAGTGGCTTGTTGGTAGCGCAGATGATGCGAAGATCGATGCCGACCGGGTTGGTGCCGCCGACGCGGACGATCTCCCCGGTCTGGAGCACGCGCAGAAGACTGCCCTGCAGGGCGAGCGGCATGTCGCCAATCTCGTCAAGGAAGAGAACGCCGCCAGTCGCCAGTTCGAACTTGCCAGGTTTACCTTGGCTGCGCGCACCCGTGAAAGCCCCGCCCTCATAGCCGAAAAGCTCTGCTTCGATAAGTTCGCTGGGAATGGATGCGCAGTTGACCCACACGAATGGCCCGGTAGAGCGGTCCGACAAGGAATGGATTGCCTGCGCGGCCAGTTCCTTGCCGGTGCCTGTCTCGCCGCAGATGAGAACCGGCAGATCATACGCGGCCGCCAGTTTAAGTGCGTCGCGATGCGCTTCCATCAACGGACCAGTCCCGATGACATCGTCGAGACCGAACTTCGACTGCCAAGCTTTCGGCTTCGAAGGGATGGCGAGTTCCGCCTTCGAAATCCGGCCGTAGGTTTTTTTTAGGGCATCGTAGTCGGAGAACAGCGCCAGACCCACGGCGCCGATGATCCTTCCGTCCTTGTGCACAGGGACCTGCTTCGTCACCAGCTTATGGCCGCGCACTTCGAGCGGATAACCAATATGAGTGCCGATACCCCGCGCGACGAAATGAAGTCTGGTTTGCGGCCCCACCACATCGGTGATGTGCCGTCCGAGAAATTCCTCGGCCTCACCGCCAAGGAGGCGGCAATAGGGGTCGTTGATCAGGACGATCGTTCCTTCCGTGTCGACGGCGACAAGGCAATCGGAAACGTGATCGAGGACAAGCCGGAGGAATCCGGCTTCCTCGGAAGAACCTGCTAGCCATTCGGGAAGGGTCATATCAGCTGCCTGACTATTACTGGGATATCGCAAATCGCATGTTAGCGGGTTTTGTCTCAGATGCGAGAATTTTTGTGCCGCAAACGAGACAAAGAGATGGAGCTGACCTGGTCAGCAAGACAGTGGCAATCCACCTTCCATTCCCAATAATCGTTTGTCTTGAGGGTGTTAGATTGAGCAAGACTGGCATACGTGGAACTGGCCCATGGCTTGCGATGCTCCTTGGCGTAAAAACCGAAAGGGGAGCAGATATCATGCATACAGAAACAATAGAGATAGGCGATACGATCGTCCGGGTGTCGGGCGCGGGCAAACCGCTCGTCTTCGTGCACGGATTTACGACGACCGCGGAATTCTGGCGCGGGCAGGTCGAGGCCTTCTCATCCCGCTACAAAGTCATCCGTATCAACCTGCCGGGGCACGGCGTGTCGCCAAGGCCTGCCGGTCGCAGCTATACCATCGACGCCTTCGCAAACGACGTGCTCGAAGTCTTCCGCAAGCTCGACATCCGCCAGGCCGTCCTTGTCGGCCTCTCCATGGGCGGAACGATCGCACAAAACTTTACGCTGGCGCATCCGGAGCGCGTACAGGCGTTGGTGCTCGTCGGAGCGACGCCGCACGGGCTCGGAGAGGACGTTAATGTCGATAACGTTCTGAAGGCGATCGACGACCTCGGCGTCGTCCAGGCCAGCCAGAACGTCATCGATCGGTCGTTCGGCAGCGCGGCCAGTCAGGAACTCCTGAACTTTGCCAGGCAGGAGGTCGCACGGACCCCCGATTTCGTGGCGCGCGAAGCGATCGCGTCACTGAATGCATCTGACAGCCGTTCGCGTCTTGGTGACATCAGGGTCCCGACCCTGGTGGTCGTCGGAAACGAGGATATCATCACGCCGCCGGCGGAGTCGGTGATCCTGGCTGAGGGCATACCGGACAGCAGGCTGGAGGTGGTCGAGAATGCGGGGCACTTCCCGATGCTCGAGCAGCCTCACAAATTCAATGAAATGCTGGCAGCATTTCTGCGGGCCTGTGAAGATCCGGTTTCTCAGGCGAGCGGCCAAGGCCTCTCGCAACATGCCATCTAGGGGAGGGCTCGAAATGTCTGTTCATGAACTTTCGTCTGGAACCGTAGCAAAGGCCGAGGGCCTCGACCGGAACACAAAACGCACGGTCTTCGCTGCTGCGCTCGGGACCGTTTTCGAGTGGTACGACTTCTTCATCTATGGGTCGCTTGCCGCATTCTTCAGTACGCTGTTCTTCCCCAAGGGTAACGAGACCGCGGCACTTCTTGCGGCACTTGCGACCTTTGGCGCCGGCTTTGTCCTTCGGCCCTTCGGCGCGGTCGTCTTTGGACGGCTAGGCGACCTCGTCGGCCGGAAAAAGACCTTCCTCGTCACCATGCTGGTCATGGGCCTTGCAACGGCTGCCATCGGTCTCTTGCCGACCTACGAATCGATAGGCTGGGCTGCCCCTGCATTGCTGGTGGCCTTGCGTCTTCTCCAGGGATTGGCTGTGGGTGGCGAGTTCGGCGGCGCCGTGACCTATGTTGCCGAGCACGCCGATCACAATCAACGTGGTTTAACGACCAGCTGGATCCAGATCACGGCGACGCTCGGTCTCTTCCTGTCGTTGCTCGTGATTGTGCTGTGCCGCAGCTCGATGTCGCCCGAAGCCTTTGCAAGCTGGGGCTGGCGCTTGCCTTTCGTCGGCTCGATCGTGCTTCTGGTTGTTTCGCTCTACATCCGACTGAAGCTGCATGAGTCGCCAGTGTTCCAGGAGATGAAGGCACAGGGTAAGGGCTCGAAGAATCCGATCGCCGAAACCCTCGGTGATAGTCGGAATCTTCGGCTGATTATGGTTGCGATCTTTGGTGTCGTCGCAGGCCAGGCAGTTATCTGGTACACAGGCCATTTCTACAGCCTCTACTTCATGACGACGACACTGAAGATGACGCATGATCAGGCCAACTTTTACCTCCTGATCGCGCTGACGCTCGGCACGCCCTTTTTCCTTTTCTTCGGCTGGCTTTCCGATCGGATCGGACGCAAATGGATTGTCGTGACAGGTTGCGCACTGTCGGCGTTCCTGATCATGCCACTCTTCCAGGCGCTGGGGACCTACGGCAACCCCACCCTTGCAGAGTTCCGCGCTAAGACCTCGGTCACGCTCGCTGGAAATGACTGCGACCACGACCAATCCTTCGTCGGGCAATTGTTCAGTCCCCAGGCGACGACTGATTGCCAGAAGGCGAAGGCGCTTCTGACAGCCCGGGCGGTCCCCTACACGGTCAAGACCGATGCAGAACCCCTGCGGGTTCAAGTGAACGGCGGCGAGGCGAAGCCGTATAACGAAGCCGAACTGCTCGCGGCTTTGACTGCAACTGGCTTGCCTGATCCGAAAGCACCCGTTCAACCGAACGGACCCGCAGTGATCGGCATCTTGTTCTGCCTCGTGTTCCTGGCCACGATGGTGTACGGCCCTCTCGGAGCGCTTCTTGTGGAGCTCTTCCCTGTCCGTATCCGCTATAGTGGTGTTTCCGTCGCCTTGCAGCTCGGGAACGGCTGGATCGGGGGATTCGCTCCCTTTGTCGCGACGGCGGTGGTGATCGCCACCGGCAACATCTTCGGTGGACTTTGGTACACCGTAGCGTTTGCCGGACTGACGGCCGTGATCGGTGCGCTTCTCCTGCCTGAAACGCGAGGCCGCGATCTGAACAGCTGACGCGGCGAAGTGGTTCACTCGGCAAGTCGACTGTCAAGTCACCTGGTTTCCTGAGACACCAACAGATCGACGTAGACGAAGTCCGGGCAACTCGCCCGGACTTCTCTTAGGGGTCCGCGGAACGCCCCGTCAAAAGAGTCTGATCAACTCACAAACTAGGCGGACCACGAGTTGAGCTCTGGCCGGTGCAGCCGCGGGCCCTGAAATGCTTGAGTATCTGCGAGGACATTCTGCGGCGGTCTCGTGCAGCGACCACAAAGCAAGCTGCAGGGGGCTCCTGAGATTCACCCTCCAATGAAGTGCCTGATGCTTCAGCAAAATCGCTAATTTATGAGGAGGAGTTCATGTCAGCCAAAACCTATCCGGTGCTGAAATCGGCAAAAGTTCGTGCCCTGATCGATGATGAGAAGTACCAGAAGTGGTATCAGGAGAGCATCGAGGATCCCGAGAAGTTCTGGGGCAAGCACGGCAAGCGGATCGACTGGTTCAAGCCCTACACGAAGGTCAAGAACACGTCCTTCAAGGGCAAGGTCCCGATCAAGTGGTTCGAGGACGGCCTGACCAACGTCTCCTACAACTGCATCGATCGGCACCTGAAGACGCATGGCGAACGCACCGCCATCATCTGGGAAGGCGACAACCCCTATATCGACAAGAAGATCACCTATAACGAGCTCTACGAGCACGTCTGCCGTATGGCGAACGTCCTCAAGAAGCACGGCGTGAAGAAGGGTGACCGCGTCACCATCTACATGCCGATGATCCCGGAAGCGGCTTATGCCATGCTCGCCTGCGCCCGCATCGGCGCGGTGCATTCGGTCGTCTTCGGTGGCTTCTCGCCAGAAGCGCTCGCAGGTCGCATCGTCGACTGTGAATCGACCTTCGTCATCACCTGCGACGAAGGCGTTCGTGGCGGCAAGCCGGTTCCGCTCAAGGAAAATACCGATACCGCGATCGACATTGCCGCCAAGCAGTATGTCATCGTCAACAAGGTGCTGGTGGTTCGCCGCACCGGCGGCAAGGTCGGCTGGGCGCCGGGCCGCGACATCTGGTATCATGAGGAAATTCATACGGTGAAGGCCGATTGCCAGCCGGCCAAGATGAAGGCGGAAGACCCGCTGTTCATCCTCTATACCTCCGGTTCGACCGGCAAGCCCAAGGGCGTGCTGCACACGACCGGCGGCTATCTCGTGTACGCGTCGATGACGCATGAATATGTGTTCGACTATCACGACGGGGACATCTACTGGTGCACGGCCGATGTCGGCTGGGTCACGGGACATTCCTACATCGTCTACGGACCGCTTTCGAACTGCGCGACGACGCTGATGTTCGAAGGCGTGCCGACCTTCCCGGATGCGGGCCGTTTCTGGGAGATCGTCGACAAGCACAAGGTCAACATCTTCTACACCGCGCCGACTGCGATCCGTTCGCTGATGGGTGCAGGCGACGAATACGTCAAACGGTCGGACCGCTCCACGCTGCGCCTGCTCGGTTCGGTCGGCGAGCCGACCAATCCGGAAGCCTGGGAATGGTACCACCGTGTCGTCGGCGACGAGCGTTGCCCGATCGTCGACACCTGGTGGCAGACGGAAACCGGCGGCATCATGATCACGCCGCTGCCGGGTGCGACCGCGCTGAAACCCGGTTCGGCCACACGACCCTTCTTCGGGGTCAAGCCGGAGCTGGTGGACAATGAGGGTCAAGTGCTGGAAGGCGCGACCGACGGCAACCTCTGCATCACCGACAGCTGGCCGGGCCAGGCCCGCTCCGTCTATGGCGATCACGATCGCTTCGTGCAGACCTACTTCTCCACCTACAAGGGCAAGTATTTCACGGGTGACGGCTGCCGCCGGGACGAAGACGGCTATTACTGGATCACGGGCCGCGTCGATGACGTCCTGAACGTTTCCGGTCACCGCCTGGGTACGGCGGAAGTCGAATCGGCGCTGGTCTCGCACCACCTCGTTTCCGAAGCAGCCGTTGTCGGCTACCCGCACACTATCAAGGGTCAGGGCATCTATTGCTATGTCACCCTGATGTCGGGGCATGAGGGCAATGATGCGCTCAGAGCCGATCTGGTGAAGCATGTGCGGACGGAAATCGGCCCGATCGCCACACCGGACAAGATCCAGTTCGCGCCCGGTCTGCCGAAGACGCGTTCCGGCAAGATCATGCGCCGTATCCTGCGCAAGATCGCCGAGGATGATTTCGGCGCGCTCGGCGATACCTCGACGCTCGCCGATCCGGCTGTCGTGGATGATCTGATCGCTAATCGTCAGAACAAGGTGCCACAGTGAACCCAACGTCACTGGTACATAAGGGAGAAGGGTAGTCACCATTGGCTCTTTTCATCCGACAAATTCCAGGACGCAATTGCACCTCCTATGGTTTCGCAGAACAATGCCTCGCAATTTGAGCGCTGTGTTGCCCCGTTGGTGGTCCACTGCCTCCGGCGGCACGAAGCCGTCGAAGGCAGTGAAGTTTCATTTGCGGTAAAAGCAGTTCATTCACCGAACGCGCTCGCGCGTTACGCAGCCTCAGAAAGAAGAGTGTCACGATTGCTGGCTTCGGTTTTGAAGTTGGCAATCAAGCTGAGCAGGCCTTCGGTATCAGTTGCCAAAGCCGCTGCAATTTCGGTCGATGCCTGCGCCATGGCAGCATTTTTCTGGGTTGCCACGTCAAGTTCATTGATCGAGCTTGCCACGCTGGAGAGTGTCGTGTCCTGTTCTTTGGCGCTACGGGCAATACTTGCTACGAATTCATCGGCTTCTTCTATCTGTCTCGATATGCGCTGGAGCGCCTGACCGGCATTGCCAACAAGGCTCACACCTTCGGTGACCTGAAGCGTCGACTTGGAGATTTGATCCTTGATCTCTTTCGCAGCAGAGGCTGAACGCTGTGCTAGCTCGCGCACTTCCTGGGCAACAACTGCGAAGCCCTTACCGCTCTCACCTGCTCGAGCGGCTTCGACGCCAGCGTTTAGTGCAAGGAGGTTGGTCTGGAACGCAATCTCATCGATGACACTGATGATATTGGAGATCTCTCTCGCAGAATGTTCGATTCCAGCCATCGCGCTGATTGCTTTCACGACAATTGCTTCGCTTTGGGTAGCTTCCTGGCTGATGGCGCTAACCTTGGCTGCTGCGCTATGCGCTCCCTGCGCTGTTTCCCGGACGGTAACCGCCAGTTCATCAATCGCAGCTGAAGCCTCTTCGAGGTTCGCTGCCTGAAGCTCGCTTCGGCGTGCAAGATCGGCTGACGCGCGATAAATTTCATCCTTGCTCATCGAAATGACCTGGCCTTTCTGGTTGACGACAGCCAAGGCCAGTTCGAGTTTCTCTATCGCAGTGTTGAAGTTCAAGCGCAGGGCAGCATATTTCTCGCCTAGATCAGCGCATCTGACGGTAAGGTCGCCGCGGGATAATGCTTCCAGTGCCCCACTGATCGTGGAAACAACATGCGCTTGGACCGATCGCTCAGCCTCTTCGAGCTGCAATCGCTGCTCCCGTTCGGCTTCTAGGGCGAGTTTGTTCTCGGCATCGCGACGCTCCAACTCCAGCCGCCTTCTCACTCTGTCTTGAAGGGTCTTGATCGAAGTGGCCATCATGCCGATTTCACTTGGCTGATCAGTGTAGGGAATTTGATAGGAGATGTCCTGTGCGGCTATTGCACCGAGCGCCTTGCGGATCTCCGAAAATGGCACCGTGATGCTTCTCAGCAAAGCAACTGCAATAGCCACGCTGACAGCAAGTACTGATAGGCCGATAATCGCAGCATTCTTGTAAATCTGGTAGTTCTTGCCGTCGATATCGTCCATATAGGTACCTGTCCCCAGCACGATCTGCCATGGCGCAAAATCCCGCGCATAAGCCGTTTTCACGACTTGTTCCTCGGCAGGAAGTCCCGGCTTTGGCCAGTAGTACTGCAATGATCCGCCCCCATTGCGAGCAAGCTCTATCAATGTTTTGACGACGGGGACCCCGTTTTTGTCCTTGGTGCCAATAAAGTTCGTCCCGACGTCCTTTTTGTCCGGCATCAATACGCGCACCCCATTGTAGTCGTACCCGAATATGTAGCCGGTTGGTTCAAAGCGGATCGCTTCAATTGCGTTGGCAGCCGAGGACAGGGCCGCTTCATGACTTAACGCTCCGGATTTCTCGGCTTCGTAGAAGTGATTCATGATCGAATAGGCAATATCCACTTGGCTCTTCAACGCCTCGATCCGCTCACCTGAGACATTGTCCATGGCGGTCTTGACCAGGCCGGCCGCCGTTATGGACAACGCGAATGCCAGGCCACAGATGAACAGAACCAGCTTATTCCGCATTGAAATATTACGCATCCTTCTCTCCGGGTATTGAACGGGTTTTAAGACTCTCGGGGCCTTACGATTATTGTTTGCCGCGCATTCCCTACTTGGATGCGTTGTCAACAGATCGAGCCCGACATGTTGTGGATTTGAGTTGCTAAGTATTAACAGTGTCATAGAGACGAGATCGACATGCATGGTTCGCGGCGTTATCTGGACAATGTTCGCAATATGGACAGAGATGGCGTGAATTGAGCCAGTGAGCGTTGACCGGTCGCATTTGCATCGTCATTTCAAAGAAATGGCTGTCGCCAGGTCGTATTCTTCGTCGAGCGGAATGAGTGGCGAGCTCCCCCGCCGGCTCGAACCGGCGGAGTTTCACTTGACGCTCCCGTTCGACGACGGTCGCCCGGCCGCAAACTCCAGGATCGGCTTGTGGGGATTCTTCCTCCAGCATCTCGCCTGAATGTTTCAGCGATGATACTGCGCGTCTCAAATGTGGGACATTCTGTGAGGAAACTGGATCCCGGAGAGGCGCTTTCCGACTCAATTACGCAATTATTTCAAAGTATTAATAAACGGTTTCGAACTGGCCTGAGGATTGCTGAACGATCTTCGACTGATTGATAGTTGGGGGTGGAAGACTGTGCGTCGCCTACCTCCGCGACTATTTGCTTGGCGGAGGGCGATTGTGCGGCTTGTTGAGATTGCTGCTACCGGATGTGGGCAGCCTGGGTTTCATGGTCGGTCCGGTCTAAATCAGGGCACACTCAAGCTGGGAGATCAGGAACACGCGATCACAGGGCACAGATTCTTGATTGGCCGAACGGGTTCGGCCGGCGAAGACCGTGTTTCAGAAATCATAAATGCTCTGAGTAAGATGTCCGGGCTTTGTATCCTGTGCCTGCCAATAATCGACGCGGATAAAGCAGCCAGCGGCGTCGGATCCGCTATGAAGACTCAAGCCCGCGGTTTCCTTTCAAGTAGCTGGAGCGCCACCAGAGAGCGCCTGCTGGTCGACGCGGGCAACCACTTGGTTTTTGCGTTCGAGGCGGCCGCATTAGGGAAAGCCTTGAGTGTGCTCCTCGGGAAGTCTGCACTTTCAGGTTCCGAATTGGATGAGGAAATCGACCTGGACTTGCCG
Organism: Sinorhizobium alkalisoli; assembly: GCF_008932245.1. Taxonomy (NCBI): domain Bacteria; kingdom Pseudomonadati; phylum Pseudomonadota; class Alphaproteobacteria; order Hyphomicrobiales; family Rhizobiaceae; genus Sinorhizobium; species Sinorhizobium alkalisoli. Next base: position 283,681 of record NZ_CP034911.1, read on the forward strand.
ACCGGATCACACTTGGCAGGGCTTGTCGATCTCATCTGGGATTGTATCGACGCCCCGGAAGCACATCGGCTTGGATGCAAGGCCGTCCACTGCCTCGTCCAGTCCGTTGTTACCGCCCTCTGTTGGGCAATCGTCGCAAGTCCTCTTCGAAGAAAGGGGCGATCTGCGTCGCCGGCAATGCCTTGGCACGTAAAGCGCGCTATCGGATATATGCGCGCCAATCTCGGGCACTCCATGACGGTGGCATCCATTGCGCGCGAGGCTGGGATAAGCGTCAGGGCCTTGCAGCTCGCGTTCAGGCGGTTCAAAGGGACTACACCTCTCAGCTATCTCCAAGCGATGCGGCTCGCGGCTGCACGCGAGGAGTTGCTAAACAGCACGTCCCCACCATCGATTTCTACCGTGGCGCGGAAGGCTGGATTCACGCACATGGGACGGTTCGCTGCAGCCTATAGTGAAGCGTATGGGGAGACTCCGTCGGAGACGTTTGCTTCGTCAGGGAGCATCGTCGCGAGAGGCGATCGACAAGCTCGCGAAAATCGACTTCGGTGAACGCCGGCTCCCCAGAATGTACCGATACCGACGCTTCAAGTCAGATGGCGCGATACTCCAGCGTCCGTCGACGTTCTTTGAGGGACGCCTCCGTGAATCGGGTTTGGGCAGAGCGGCGAACGACGCCAAAGCGGGTTGATCTCGCAATCCACCTACTCCCAGAGTTTATCGGCATGCTACAGCGCATTGGCAGTTGGGTAACAGCATCTCCAGCCAACGCCCACATTTTGCTCATATGCTCAATTATTAGCCGTGTATATATTTTGGGCGCAGATTGGCGTATTCTGCATGTGATTTGGCTGAAACTGCATTCATGGACCCATTGTGAGCCGGGCACCTTCGTAATGTAATGATGGCCAATACTGCAATCCAGACAGGCTTACTGACCCCACCATCTGAAGCCATTCTCCGGATCTCACGGGATCGGGCTGGTCGAGTGTTGTTTTGAACTGGAGACAAAAATGAGAAAAATCAACGCGACCATTCTCACCGGCTTTCTGGGCGCGGGCAAAACAACGCTGCTCAACCGTCTTCTGACCGAACGCCCCGATGAGCGTATCGCGGTCGTCATCAATGAGTTTGGTCAGGTCGGTATCGACGGCAAGCTTGTCATCGAAACGACGGAGGACGTCGTCGAACTGAATAACGGCTGCATTTGCTGCACGGTGCGCGACGACCTGATCGGCGCCCTTCGCAATCTTCTTGCGTCAGATCGCGCCTTCGATCGCATCGTCATCGAAACGTCGGGTCTCGCCGATCCGGCGCCCGTCATCCAATCCTTCGTTCTGGACGAGGTCTTGTCGAGCCATGTTCAACTGGACGCGATCGTCACGGTTGTCGATGCCTGTCACGTCGATCAGCAGCTCGGTCAGGATGAAGCCGTCGAACAGATCAGCTTTGCCGATCTCATCCTGCTCAACAAAACCGATCTGGTGTCCTTGGATAAGTTGGCCGTGGTGGAGAGACGTATCAGGCAGCTCAATCCGCTGGCTCGGGTCGTTCACACCAAAGACTGTGCTATTCCGATGAGCTCGGTTCTCGACCTTGGTGCCTTCGACCTCAAGAACATCTTGTCGATCGATCCGGCCATCCTCGAAGATCATGAGCATGAACATGACCAGTCCATTTCCTGCGTCGCATTGCAGCGTGCAGAACCATTGGACCCAGCCGCCTTCAATAGCTGGCTGAACCGCCTCGTACAGGCGAGCGGCGCCGATATCCTACGGATGAAGGGGGTGGTGAACTTCGCCGGCGAAGCCCGCCGCTATGTATTCCACGGCGTCCATATGACGCTCGAGGGCCGTCCGGGAAAGCCATGGATGGGCGATCCCCGCCTGAGCGAGATCGTCTTTATCGGCCGCAATCTCGACGAGGCAGAGCTTGGCCGCGGTCTCGAAAGTTGTGTTCCTTGCGCCCTGGCCGTGGCCACATGAGAAGTGCCTCACCACAACAAGGAGAAGCCTCATGCCACCTCTTGTCGCTGCAATGATCAGTCTCGGTGTTCTGGGTGCACTCGACACCTATATCACGGCGACCCTGTTTCCGGTTCCGGTCTGGGTCACCTTTATTGCCTGGGCATCGTTCTTCGCTTGTGGAGGCGGCCAGGCAGGACTGATCAAATCGCTCGCCTCTAACTGGGCGGGTGTCACGATTGCCTCAATCACCCTGTTGATCGTCGAGTTTGGCCCCGCCCATCCCCTGTTCGCAGCCATCCTTGTCGGTGCTGAAACTTCGCTCGTGGTTCTCACCTCCGCAGTGCCAATCTTGAATTTCACGCCTGCTGTCGTGTTTGGCTTTGCCTCCCTCGTCGGCACGTCGGCGGCAACCGACACCACCATCGTCACGTCCGGACTGTCCCATTCAACTCTGGTGACGATGGCCGCCATGCTGCTTGGAGCGATCTTCGGGTTCGTCTCGGAGTTCGGCACGCGCCTGCTCGCCGGCCCCAAGGCGATGGCGGCCTGACTCATCGCCCTCTCTAACTAGGATAAGATCATCATGAAGCTCCAACACTATCTTGGCGGACTGGAAGGACTCGGTCCGGTCAACACAGAAACAAGGGTCTTTGTTGAACCCTGGGAAACGCGAATCTTCGGGATCCACACGGCGATGATGGCTCTGTCGACTCACTTGCCGCTTCCCCAAACGCCATCGGCCTTCCATACGATCTGGACCTGGGCCGATCTGCGCAAGGGGGCTGAAAGCCTCAATCCCTTCGACTATTTCAAGTATCGCTATTACGAGAAGTGGCTGGGCGGAATTTCAAGCTACTTTATTCAGCATGGCTACATCACCGAGGAGGAGCTCGACGCTCTGACGGAGGAGTATTACGCCGACCCGTCGAAGTCGCTGCCAAGCTCCGGCGACGCGGCCATCGACGACCGTGTCGTCCAGTATCTGGTCGAAGGCGATAGTCCAGCACGCGACGTGCCGGTGGCGGCCAAGTTCTCCGTCGGCGACGTGGTCCGGATCGCGAATGTCCCGAGCGTCGAGCATACCCGTCTGCCTGGCTTCCTGCGGAATAGGACGGGAGTCGTCGAAACTGTGTATCCCGGCGCTTACACGTATCTCTGCGACACTGGCCCCGACGGTATCGGCGAAGCGATGACCGTTTACTGCGTCCGCTTCGATCCGAACGAACTGTGGCCGGGCAATGCTGAACCGAACTTCAGCCTCTATGCCGACCTTTACGCGCGCTACGTCGCCCCGGCCGATGTTTCGCTGTCGGTCAAGGCCGCCTAATCAATCCATCGGGGAGAGACAAATGTCTGAACGTTTCAAGTATCGCGAGGACCGCGAAGCTTACAGTGCGGCGCGCGTGCGGGCTCTCGAAGCCTTGCTCATCAAGAAGGGCATTATCACCGACCGGACCGTCGATACGGTGCTCGAGTTCTTTGAGACCAAGATGGGGCCTTTCAACGGCGCAAAGATCGTCGCCCGCGCCTGGGTCGATCCAGCCTTCAAGGAACGGCTTGTCGCAAATGCGCCAAAGGCGATCGCTGAACTCGACCTGCCGGACGGCATGGCCGGCGCGGAAGGCGAGCACATGCGTGCCGTAGCAAACGCTCCGGGCGTCCATAATCTCATCATCTGCACGCTTTGCTCCTGCTACCCTTGGCCGGTTCTTGGGCTGCCGCCCTACTGGTACAAGGATCCGACCTTCCGTAGCCGTGCTGCCCGCGAGCCGCGTGCGGTGCTTGCCGAATTCGGCTTGCCGATCTCGGAGGATGTTGAGGTCAAGGTATGGGACTCGAGTGCTCAGATCCGTTGGTTTGTCGTGCCTGAGCGGCCAGCAGGAACCGAAGGTTTGTCGGAGACAGAACTTGAAGCTCTCGTCACACCGGAAGCCATGATGGGCGTTGCCGTCGCCAAGGCAGCCTGAGGTCCCGATGCTGACGCAGTTCGAACACTTTGCCGTCACCGAAATGCTGGGCCAGCCGGACAGTCCGCCTCGGGCCAATGGCACTCTTTGCTTTGGGTCCGACTGGGAACGTACGTCCTTCGGGATTGCGCTCGCGCTCGCAAAGGAAGGCTATTTCGAATGGGACTATTTTCGCGATGAACTGATTGCCTCGATCAAGAGGTGGGAAGATGAACATCCCGCCGATTATTCATCGTGGAATTATTACGATCAATTTCTGACGGCGCTTGAGAGCGCCGTCGTCAAGACCAACCTTTTGACCGCCTCGGAACTGCGTGAGTTCTTCTCTCTCGGCGATCAAGTCAACCAGTAACAGCTTTCACGGAGACACCCACATGCATATCGAACCTGGTATCGTGAACGGCGCCAAGATCGTCCTGAGTTACGCCACCGCCTCCGGCGCTGCGCTCTTCACCCTGAAATATGCGCGCGCCGAGCTCCGGCGTCGAGGGCTGTCCTCACTTATGGGGCGAAGCGCCATCGCAACGGCCCTTGTCTTTTCCTTCTTCGAGATCCTTCCGCATTATCCGGTCGGCGTGTCGGAGGTGCATCTGATCCTGGGTTCGACGCTCTTCCTGCTGTTCGGCGCAGCGCCGGCGGCAATCGGTCTTGCTGCCGGATTGCTGCTCCAGGGAATGTTCTTCGCGCCGTTCGACCTGCCCCAATATGGTATGAACGTCACGACGCTGCTCGTGCCGCTCTTCGCGCTGCAGGTCATTGCAAGCAAGGTCATCGCGCCGCATACCCCCTATGTCGACTTGAAATATCGACAGGCGCTGACACTATCGACGGCCTACCAGGGCGGGATCGTTTCCTGGGTAGCGTTCTGGGCGCTCTACGGTCATGGCTTCACGATCGAGAACCTGCTTTCCATCGGGAGTTTCGGTCTTGCGTACATGGCGGTGATCCTGATTGAGCCGCTGGTCGATGTCATGGTGCTCGCGGCCGCAAAGTCCGCCAGGGGCATGTCGCGCACCGGCCTTTTTGACACCCGACTGACCTCGGCCAAGTGAGTTCTGAAGGTGACCATCGCCCGCGCCCGGGCGGTGGTCTTTTGTTGGCAGGAATTTTGCTTCGGACTTCAGATAGACAAACCTGTTCAAGGGTACGCCAATGCGGATCGTTATTCTCGCGCCACCGGGCGTCCAATCCCTGGATGTTGTGGGTCCTGCAGAGGTCTTCTGGGAGGCCGCGCGGCGCTGCGGCGACATGAGCAGATACGACATCCAGATCATGTCCACCGGCCAACCTTCGATCGGAGGCACCGGCCAGTTGCGGTTCCTTGCAGATCGTACGATCTTTGACAGCGATGAACCAATCCATACCTTGCTGGTCGCAGGCGATCCGTCGTTTCAGGCGATTGATCCGAAGGTTATTTCCTGGCTGCGCCGACGCGTACCCACCGTCAGGCGATATGGATCAATCTGTACCGGCGTCTTCCTGCTTGCTGCGGCAGGACTGCTTGAAGGAAAGCGGGTCACGACCCACTGGGAATGCACGCCACGCTTCCGCAAGGAATACCCCCAAATCGAGCTTGAACCAGACGCCATCTATATCCGTGACGGCAAACTCATCACCGCCGCCGGCGTCACCGCCGGCATCGACCTTGCTCTCGCGCTTGTGGAGGAGGATCTTGGGCGCGAAGTCGCACTGGCCGTGGCCAGATACATGGTTATGTTCGTGAAGAGGCCGGGTGGTCAATCACAGTTCAGCACGCACCTTGTCGGCCAGATGTCCGAAACGAGCTTCATTCAGAAGGCGCAAGACTTCATACTGGCCAATCTTGAGAGGGAGTTGCATGTCGATGCAATCGCCAGGAATGTCGGAATGAGCACACGCAACTTTGGCCGCGTATTCAGACATGAGCTCGGAATGACCCCGCTCGACTTCATCATCGCTGCGCGGACCGATGCTGCACGCCGGCTCCTGGAGGATACCGAGCGCCCACTTCAGGCAATCGCCAAGGCATGCGGTTTCGCAGATGTCGCAGCCATGCGGCGGGCCTTCGCCAAGACTATCGGCGTCACTCCGAACGAATACCGCGCCCGATTCCAGATTCTGCGCGACCACAGGTCTGCCTTCCGGACATCCGACAATGCTCTTGCGGCGCAGCTTCTTGGCGCCGACAACCTGTCGAAAGCTGCTATCGTGAGCTGAACTGCGTGAACGATCACGTCGTCAACCGCGGCAAGAAGCCTGAGCTTACAAAACCATCAAGACTTGGCGAGAATCCGTGCGACATCCAACAGGAGGTTGGCACCCGCGATCAGATCAATGTCATGAGTAAGTTCGGCTGGGTTGTGACTGATACCGTCGACGCTTGGTACGAAGATCATGGCAGTTGGGGCAATCGTCGCCATCATCTGCGCGTCGTGTCCAGCCCCCGACGTCATCCGTCGATAGGATAACCCGCGCTTTTTTGCCGCGTCCTCTATGACGGCGACGATCCTCTGGTCGAACACGACTGGGGTCGAGCGCGCTAGTCGCTCGGTGGTGATCGACAGTCCCTCGTCGGCGGCCAGCCGCCCCAGGAACTCCGACAGCGCTCGTTCTTCTTCCAGCAGCCGATCTTCGACCGGGTGGCGAAGATCGATTGTCAGGGTCGCCCGGGACGGGATCACGTTGATCGCATTGGGCTCGAATTCAATACATCCCACAGTCGCGACCATCGGCGAAGTGGAGGCCAAAGCCCGCTCTCTCAAATAGGTGACGACGCGCGCAGCGCCGTATCCCGCGTCGCTGCGCATGGTGATCGGCGTGGTGCCGGCATGATTGGCGGTACCGTTGATTGTAACCTTCTGCCAAGAGATGCCTTGCAGGTTTTCGACAGCACCGATGTCGATACCCTCACGTTCAAGGACTGGCCCCTGTTCGACATGGAGTTCCACATAAGCAGCGGGTTTGAGAGACCCCGGCTCCTTTGGTCCGGCGAAACCGATCCGGCCTAGTTCATCGCCGAGAAGGGCCCCGTCGGTTCCGACCGTAGCCAAGGCTGTGTCCGTGTCCATCCCACCAGAGCAGACGAGGGAGCCCATCATGTCGGGTGCGAAGCGAACGCCTTCCTCATTGGTGAACGCGGCGACCACGACCGGACGAGACGGAGCGAAGCCTTCGTCCTGCATGGCTTCGATCACTTCCAGCGCCGCAAGGACACCGTAGCATCCGTCATAGATGCCGGCGTTGATGACTGTGTCGATATGGGAGCCCATCATGAATGGCAGTTTGCCTTCGCAACCCGGAGGCTCCCAGATGCCGAAGATGTTGCCGATGCGATCCACCGCCACATCCAGGCCCGCCGTCCGCAGCCAGGAGACGAAGAGGTCTCGTCCAAGCTTGTCGGCGTCGCTGGCGGCGAGGCGCGCCAGGCGCCCGTCACCATCTCGTCCAAGACTTCCGAGTTCCTGGATCCGGCTGATCAACCGCGCGCCGTCTATCGAAATGTCGGTCATGTTCATTCCTCCGAGCAAGTCGGTCATTTTCAAGCGGTGGCTAAAAAGGGGGTTGCCGTGGGTCAAATCCGGACAAACTCTGCGATACGGCCATCTTGCTTTCTGCGTTCCTCCAGCAGTGACGGGGAGCCGTCGAACACGACTTTGCCTTTTTCCATGAAGATCACCCGGTCAGAGACTTCCATCGCGAACTTCATTTCGTGGGTGACGATCACCATGGTCCGGCCGGATTTGGCGAGGGCAGCCATGATGCGGAGCACTTCGCCAACGGTCTCGGGGTCGAGTGCCGAAGTCGGCTCATCGAAAAGCAGAATGGAGGGATGCATGGCCAGCGCCCGGGCGATAGCAACGCGTTGCTGCTGTCCGCCGGAGAGCTGGTGCGGGTACTTGTTCTCGTGGACCAGCATGCCAACTTGGGCGAGAAGCGACCGTGCGTCTTTCCGAATGTCCGAGAGGCTGCCGCGATGATGGTAGACCGGGCCCATCATGACGTTTTCAAGAGCCGTCTTGTGGGGAAACAGGTTGAAGTTCTGGAACACCATCCCGATCCTTAGTGCATCAGCGCTGTCATGCCGGATGCTCTTCGCGAGCTTCTCCCGGGTCCCGGCAAGAAACGGCTTTTCCTCAAGATAGACGACCCCGTGTTCCAGCGTCTCAAGACCGTTGAGGGAGCGGATGAGCGTTGTCTTGCCGGAGCCGGACGGCCCGATGATCGAGACGACTTCGCCCGGCTTGACCGACAGGTCGAGGTCCTTGAACACCTGGTGAATACCGTAGGACTTCCCGCCCTTTTCGAGGCGGATGGCGGGTTCGGCGGCCGAGGTGCGGACGTCGTCCACGATCTGCTTGACGACACCGCCGCTAGGCTCGGCCTCTTCAGTGGTCAGCTCGGCAAGACGCCGCGAGAAGTCGAGGCGGCGCTCAAACGCCTTGAGCGCCGTATCGAAGACGGTGACGATCAGGACGTAGTAGCAGGCGACCGCCACCATGGTTTCGATGACCTTGAAGTTTTGGGTATAGTAGCGCTGCCCGACAAGCAGGATTTCGGCGAGCGAAATCACCGAGACGAGAGACGTCAGCTTCACGATGGAAACGAATTCGTTTCCGAGCGAGGGCAGGGCGATGCGCAGAGCCTGCGGGATCACGACGAGCCGCTGGACGCCCGTGCGCGAAAGCCCGAGGACCTTTCCCGCCTCGTACTGGCCCTTGCCGACGGCGACGAGCGCGCCACGGTGGATTTCCGCGATGTAGGCCGTCTCGCTCAATACCATCGCCAGGAGGCCGGCGACGAAAGGAATGGACAGAAGCCCCGAGGTCGATGGGAAGGCCTGCGGAAGATTGTAGACGAAGATGAGCAGGACCAGGAGCGGAAGGCTTCTGAAAAACCAGACATAGAGCCCAGCAGCCCGGCGGACCACCATCAGGCTGGAGCGGTCGGCAAGCGCGACGAAGAAGCCGAGGACGACCGCAAGGATCCATGTCGCCACGCTGAGTTCGACCACGAGCAGGGTCGCGTTCCAGAAGTCGCGGCTCCAGAAGAGCCCGATCGTGTAAGACCAATCGAAAGCCATTGTCTTTTTCCAGTAAAGTTGACCGGGCCGCGCAGAGCGGCCCGGGAGGAGGGATCAATTGCTTTCGATGAGTGCAGCGGCGATTTCTGCGTCGGTCGGCAGAGCGAGGTTGTACTTGGCGAGAATGGCCTTGTACTCTTCGCTGTTTTTGAGAGGCTCGAAGGCCTTCTTCAGGCGGTTAAAGAGCTCTTCGTTACCCTTCTTCACCGCCAGACCCATGACGACGGGGAACAGGATTTCCGTGGACGTGATCTTGAGACGATCGCCCGAAGCGACGACGGCAGCCTTCGAGACGCCAGCATCGTCGAACACCACGTCCGCGCCGCGCGACAGCAGCGCCTGTGCCGCCTCGGCCGACGTGGCGAATTCCTTGACATCGATCGGGTTGGAGCCGCATTTGGCCTGAGAGACCTTCTGGAGCTCCGGCACCCATGCCGCGCCCTTGAGGTTGGCGACGCGCTTACCACAAAGGTCTTCTGGCTTCCTGGGCTCGAAGGTGTCATCGGAGCGGACCATCAGCGAGCCGCCCGTCTTTGCATAGGCGATATAGTCCACGACCTGCGCACGGGCCGGCGTGACATAGAGCGCGGAGGCGATCATATCGAAGCGGTTCGCCTGAAGGCCTGGAATCAGGCTGGCGAACCTGGTGTCCATGAACTGCACTTTAACTCCGAGCTTTGGAGCGAGCACCGCCATGACATCGGCATCAAAGCCCTTTGTCACACCGTCCTCGAGATAGTCATAGGGCGGATAGACCTGGTCGGAGCCAACCGAGATTATACCTGGCGTGATCGTCTTAAGATCTTGGGCGACGGCGGCGGACGCTGTGCCGAGAGTCGTCATCGCTGCGAGCAGGATAGCGGTCTTCATTGCGATTTTTTTCATTTTCATTCCCCTTTTGATTGCCCGGACGGACCATCCGCCCGAGTGACGATTTCTGTCTCCGTCAACCTTGGGTCACCGAATGATCGGCATCTCTCTGGGGGCGCGTTTCGTCAAAAGCCGCGGTCCGTCCCTGGTGATGGCGATGTTTTCTTCGTGGACAATCATCTTGCCGGGGGCGTATTCCATCCCCGGCTCGATCGTCAGCACCATGTTCTCGACGATCACGGTGCCGTCGCCGAGCCTATGGGAAGGAGGCTCGGTCAGCTGCATGCCGAGACCATGACCCAGGCGGCCGACATTGTTGCCGATGGCTCCGGCGTCCTCGATGATCTTGGCCATTGCGCGGAACACGTCATCAGTCTTCGCACCGGGAACAGCAGCCTTGATCCCCGCCTCAGTGGCAAGCCAAAGGGCATCGTGGACCCGCTTGGCATCGTCGGAGATGTTGCCGATGGCGTAGTTGCGGTCGAAGTCGCAGAAGTAGCCGTCAAAGGTCGATCCGGTGTCGATGAAGAGGACGTCGCCTTCCTGCACCAAACGATCATGTGGACCGCAGACGATCTGCGGGACGCCGCCGGGTCCGGAAATTGCCGGCATGAACGGCGTGGAGTCCGCGCCGCGACGCGCGATGTCGATCCTGAGCTTTCTCACGATCTCGCGTTCGCTTTCGCCGACCGCGATGCTGGCGGGGAGGGCCTCGTAGGCATCGCTTGCGATCTGGCAGATATAGTGGATGTGGTCGATCTCGGCCGGGGTCTTCACCATCCGGATTTCCCAGATGCACGGCGAGCCGTCGGCGATCTCAAGGGCGAGTACGTCGCGCAGCTTGAGGAAGTCGGAGACGGGCATTCGCAGCGCCATCTCGCGGCCCATCTCGGTGCCGACCCTGCCATACTTGCGGGGGAAGCTTTCGATGGTTGACTTGAGGAGCGAGATGCCGTCGTCGTACGGGTTCGGGGCCTGCCAGGTGCGGATGTCCTTCATCCAGGTCAGCGCCATCTCGGGCGCGCCGATCTCAGGGATGACGGCGACCGGATCGCCCTCAAGCGGAACAACCACGAACCACGGCCGGGTCGGGCTTTCCCAGAACTGGGAATCGAAGCCCGTGAAATAGCGGACGTTGGGCGGTGACGAGACGAGCAGGGCGTCGAACTTATGCCTGTGCATGATCTGGCGTGCGCGCTCGACGCGTGTTTCGAATTCCTTGGGCGAGAAACCGCGCTGCGGCATCTTGATGGCGTTCATTGACGTTCCCTTTCGTTATGGTCTCAGTTGTCCTGGGAGCATGTCTCTAGTTTGCGACCTTGGCCGCTCCGCTGAGGACGTCTGCTGGCTTCGATCCCACGATGTTTTCGTAAGAGGCCGGATCGGTCGCGCCCTCGGTGTTGATGAGCAGAACCCTGCTGTCTTTGTTCAAACCGAGCACCTGCCTGGCATGGGGATCGGCGGCGACGGCAAGGAGCCCCGCAAGGCCGGCGGCTCCGCTCTCTCCGGCGACCACCGGACGCTCACGGAAGGCGAGTTTGCGCATCGCGCTCTTGGCCTCGTCTTCGGTTACCGTGACGAACGCGCTGGAGGTCGCATCCAAAATACGCCAGGCAACCATTGAAGGGGTGTAGCACTCGAGCATGGCCATGATGGTCGGCTCGGTCGGCTCGAAGGATGTCAGGCGGCCCGCTTCGGCGGACGCATACAGGCATGCGGCACGGTCGGGTTCGACGACGATTGTCTTGATGGCCTCGTGTCCGAGGGCTTCGCTCAGGTGCACCGAGACACTGCTTGCGAAGCCGCCGACGCCTGCCTGAAGGAACACGTGCGTTGGCGGGTCGAGCTTGAGGTCGGCAATCTGCGACAGGGCCTCGTTTGCAAGCACGGTGTAGCCCTGCGCCACGAGCGACGGAATTTCCTCGTATCCTTCCCATGATGTGTCCGACACGAGCACCCATCCGCGCTCTTCTGCGACCCGCTCGGCCTCATCGACTGACATGTCGTAGTTGCCTTTGACCCGCACCACTTCGTCGGCACCGATCGCATCGGCTCGTGCAGTGGTCACGCCTTCATGGACGAAGATCACGGACCTGCATCCGAGGATGCGGGCACCTGCAGCCACTGATTTGCCGTGGTTCCCGTCTGTCGCGCAGCAGAAGGTGATGCCCGACGCGAATTCGCGGGCTGTCGGCGAAACGAGCTGGGCCACGGAAACCTCGTCGTGGAGATGATCCTCCAGCATTCGCTTGAACAGGGTCATGACGGCGTATGCGCCGCCAAGCGCCTTGAAGCTCCCCAGACCAAGGCGCTGGCCCTCGTCCTTGATGACGACACTTCCGACTCCTGCTTCTGCCGCAACCTCGTCAAGCGAGATCAGCGGAGTGGCAGTCTCGTCGCGCCACAGTCGGAGATAAGGTCGCACAAGACTGGGAGCATCGGTGCCGAGAAGCACCTTGTCGTCGGTGCGCAGACGCTCGAACTTTGGAGAGTGAATCTGGATCATGTCGGCCTCGGTTCAATGGATGACCGAGAGAATATTGCGATCCAGACTTTATTTGCGCTCTATTTTAGCATATTCTGTGCACGAAACTTTCATTCAAGGAGACTTTTGTGGCTCGAACTTCCGTTTCCGACCTTGATGAGTTCGATCTCAAAATCTTGCGGCTGGTCCAGCAGGACAACCAGACACCTCAGCGGGTCATTGCTGACAAGATCGGCCTGTCTCCGCCCGCGGTGGCGCGGCGGCTGCAGCATCTGCGTGAAGCGAAGTACATACGAAGCGATATATCGGTGTTGGATGAGACGGTCATCGGTCGTCCGCTCACGATTGTTGTCCATGTCACCACCGACAACGAAAGGCTGGACCTTCTGGACGGCATGAAGGAGCGTTTCAGCAAATGCCCGCAGGTCCAGCAGTGCTATTATGTGACGGGGGAAATGGACTTTATCCTCATCCTCAATGTCCGCGACATGGCGGAATACAACGAGCTTACGAGGACCCTTTTCTTCGAAGGTGGAAATGTCAGAAGTTTCCGCACCTGTGTGTCGATGGAGAACGTGAAGACGTATGGGCCAATTCCTGTTTGAACCTGTATCCCCGGACTGGTGAGTGTTCTTCGAGGGAACAGTCAAGCACTCGAGTGACCACAGCGCTGAGGACCTGCTGTCACGGATCACTACCGACACCATTCAAGCTATGGAATTCGCTGGACAGCCTTGCGCGAACCTCAGCGGTAAGCCACCGCGCGGCGGGCCCCGGCGGGTTGGCGACATTGTGGATGGCGTAGATCGGATACTCGCCCTGGTCGAAAGCGGGAAACGCAAGCGGGACAAGGCGGCCATCGGCGATGTCACCCTTGACCAGGGATGCCGGGAGCCCGCCCCAGCCCAATCCGCCGCAGATAAACTGATGCTTCGTCGCGTTGTCGCTGACCCGCCAGGTCTTGAGTGAGAAGACGTTGAAGTCGCGTCCCTTTGTCAGCCCAGAGGCATCGTATACCACGAGCTGCGTCTCGTCTCTGACGTCGGCAACGCTGATAGTCCGAGCCAGCATTCCAAGGGGATGGTCCGGAGCTGCGACGGGTATCATCGCGGAATGGCCGATCCGTTCGGAAACGATCTGATGATTCCCCGTCGCCATGGAACCGCCGAAGCCGACGGTCGCTCGCCCGGTAATGACCGCATCCATCACGATCCCGAGCGTGCCGACGGTGACATTCACAGACACGGTCGGGTACAGGTTTCGGAAGGCGCGCAGTACAGCGACAACGATGTCTGAGGGCACGGCGCTGCTGATGGCGATGGGCAGCTCTCCCTCAAGGCCCTCGTTTAGCGCCTTCACCCGCGCCCGCATCAGATCGAGATCGCCAAGCAACCGACGCGCATCCTCGAGAACGGACCTGCCAGCCTCAGTAAGTTGCGGCCGCTTCGTCCCGGAACGGCCGAAGAGCGCCACTCCTAGCTGCGCCTCGAGATTGGCGATCGTATAGCTAATAACCGATTGGGTGCGATTGAGCGCGCGGGACGCAGCCGAGAAACTGCCTTTCTCCACTACGGCAAGAAATACCTGAAATTGATCCAAGGTTGGGTGGGGCTGCATATCTCATCGATCCTATCGATATGTTGGTTCGAATTTATGCCGGTTTTCCCGATGACCAGCAACCTTTATGTCATGGCTAATTCACCTGCCGCATTCTTCCGAAGGGAACTGCACATGTCATCCATCCTGCTTCTCACCGCCAGTCCGCGCCCCGGCTCCTTCTCGACCCAGATCGCCATCGAGCTTGCCGAGCGGCTACAAGCAGTCAATCCTGCCGGCGCCCTTATTCACCGTGACCTCGCCGCCTACCCGTTGCCGCATATGGATGGTGGGTTCACGACCGGAATCCACAAACCCGCCGAAGACCTGACCGCTGCTGAAGCGGCTGCACTCCGCCTGTCGGATGAACTGGTGGCAGAGATTCTGGCGGCAGATACGCTGGTGATTGGGACCGCCTTCATCAACTTCAACATCACCTCGAATCTGAAATCCTGGATCGACTATATCGGCCGGGCAGGCAAGACCTTCCAATATACGGCTAGCGGTCTCGAGGGACTGGCCAAGGGCAAGAAGGCTTACATCGTCTTAGCCTCGGGCGGGATCTACTCCGAAGGCCCGGCGGCAGCGCTCGATCATGCCACGCCCTACCTGAAGTCAGTGCTCGCCTTCATCGGCATCACCGATGTCGAGGTGATCCGTGTCGAAGGTGTGAACCGAGGCGCCGATGGCGCCGCAAATGCCGTGACCGCCGCGCGGGCGCGGATCGCTCGTATCGCCGCCTGAAGCCGCCTTACTGAAACAGGAGCTTTCCATGCAAGCAAACACCGTCTCCACTCCCATCCAGCCAGCCGGGAAAGTACTGCAGATCAGCCTCTGGAGCGTTCAAACGCTGATGTTCGCCGCCTTCACGTTGTTCGGTTTCCAGAAACTCTTCATGCCCGCCGAGGCGCTGGCCGCTATGTGGCAGACGCAATGGCCGGTCGAGTATTCAACGCTATTGCGCTTTACCGGATTGATCGATGTAGCGGGTGGGATCGGCATCCTCTTGCCCGCTCTTACCCGCATCCAGCCGAGATTGACCGTTCTTGCGGCGCTGGGCTGCACAATACTGCAAATCTGCGCCATCATCTTCCATGCCATGCGCGGCGAATTTGCCGCCCTGCCGCTCAACTTCATCCTGCTTCCCCTCGTGGCCTTCATCCTGTGGGGCCGAGGCAAGCGGGCGCCCGTCGCGCCGCGCTGACAAAGGACTGCGCCTGAAACGGAGCAATCCCCCAGCAATGGTATCATCCCAACCATTGCCTCGCATTTCCTCGGAGTTCTGCATGAAACTTTATTACAGCCCCGGCGTTTGCTCGCTTGCCTCGCACATTGTTCTCCGCGAAGCCGGACTGCCCTTTACGCCCGTGCGTGTCGATCTGCAGACGCACACATTCGATGGCGTTGACTACCACTCCGTCAACGCGCGTGGCTATGTTCCGCTGCTCGAACTCGATGACGGCCAGCGCCTGACCGAGGGGCCGGCGATCATGCAGTATGTGGCCGATCAGGTGCCGGAAAAGAAACTTGTGCCTGCCTGGGGCACGATGGAGCGTTACCGCCTCGTCGAGTGGCTCGCTTTCATCAGCAGCGAACTGCACAAGAATTTTGGGCCCCTGTTCAATCCAGCCATGCAGGAGGAGGTCAAGGAGTTTCACCGCGGGCGTGTGCTCGACCGTATCCAGTGGATGGAAGGGCAGATCGCTGGCAAGGCCTACGTCATGGGCGACACATACACCGTGGCCGACGCCTACCTGTTCGTCGTCGCCGGCTGGGGAAAGCATGTCAGCGTTGATCTTGCCGACTTCAAGAACCTGCAAGCACTTCTCGGTCGTGTTGCAGCCCGCGCGTCTGTGCAGGAAGCGTTGAGGATAGAGGGGCTTCGCGTGTGAGCCAACGCGCCCTATAGAAACGTCAGGCCTGGCCTACCCAGAGGCTTCCTCCTTCTTTGGCAGCGCTCGCTCGACCAATCGCAGGAAATCGCTGGCTGCGAGCTCTCACAACCAGCCTGCACGAAGACAACGGTTACCTCGCAGCCCCTAATAGACGTGGGCCAGCACCGCTTCCTTCCAAAGCCACAATTCGTCATGGGCGGACAGCGCCACGGCGCGCTCCTCGACATAGCGCACTGCGACCTCGACAAAGACGTCGTCGCCGAACGTACTGCGAAAGGCCGCGATCCGCTCAAGGTCGAACGACAGCGTGACGGTGTCTCCGTCCTCAGCGACAGAGACACCGAAGTCTGGAGCATCGGAATTTGCCGCGGGCGTCAGCCGCATGCAGCCATCCTATCTCAGGAACCGTTGTTCATCGGTCTTGACCTGATCCATCTTCTGCAGCCTGAAGATTTCCGCGACCGGCACGATGTCCTTGTGC